>NZ_JAMYPD010000019.1:0-135455 GCF_040320195.1 Mesorhizobium sp. M0768
GCCGTGACGGTCGAGCACGGCATGCACGGTGCTTTTGGCCGGGATACGCACATCACCGGCGAGCTTCCTGACCAGCAACTCCCTGATCTTGCGAGCGCCCCAAAGCGGCTTCTCACGCTTGGTCTCGACGATCAGCCGCTCGATCTGCTCGGGCAACTGGTTGGCGTACCTCACCGGCCGCCGCGAGCGGTCGCAAAGCGCCTCCAGCCCTTCCTCCCTATAGCGGTTGAAGATCTTGTAGCCAGTCTTGCGCGAAATCCCGAAATCCCGGCACACATCGCTCATGCCTTCTCCCGCGAGAAGGCGGGCAACGAAACGTAGACGTTCCTCCATCACCGAACACTCTCTCCACGGCATCAACACCTCCGGCCAAAAGCCAAAAGTGTTACCCATGTGTCCGGTACAAAACGTCACCTATGTCTCAGGCCGCGCATAATTTTTTTGATGCTGCCTGCCGAACTCAGCCATAAATGCTTGTGAAGTCGCGGAGCTCAAATTGCAGCCCGGCGTTAGCATTGGCCCGCTACGTCTTTGTGACTAGGCAACCGAGCGGTGTTGCGGAAGGTTGTCAGTTCGCAGTGTGGGTCAAGCGTCAGTCGGATCGTGTATTTGGTGATCGACCCGTCGCGAAGCTATCCACGACCTCATCGATCACATGGAACGGAGCAAGAAACCACTTCGCACTGGATGGCGGCTGGGTTCTGTTGCGAGCAGTTACTGATCAAGACGCAGTGACTTGTTCTGCGGCGGCAAGGGCCACCAAAATCAGCGAGCGATGCACTAACTGCTGGAGCGCGCCCCGCCTTCGAGGTATAAATAGCGCTATATTCCGGGAGGAAGAGCCATGAACGCAGTGCCTCAATGGCGGCTCGCAGGCGACTGGTTCGACATCTGCAGCTGCGACATCCCTTGCCCTTGCGAATTCGCCCAGCGGCCGACCGGCAATCACTGCCAGGGCGTGCTCGCCTGGCATGTGCGCGAGGGTCGGTATGGCGACGTGAAGCTCGACGGCCTGTCGCTGGTGGCGCTCGGCGAGTTTGAAGGCAATCTATGGGCCGGCGAGGCAAAAGCCGTGATGGGCATGTACCTCGACGAGAAGGCGAACGAGCGGCAACGTGAAGCCCTTCAGGCGATCTTCGGCGGGCAGGCTGGCGGCTGGCCGGCGGGCTTTGCCGCCAACATCGGCGAGATGCGTGGCATGGAGTTCGTGCCGATCACTTTCGAGGTGGCGGGCGACCTCGCCACCTGGCGGGTCGAGATTCCTGGCCTCGTCGTCGGGCATGCGGAAGCACTTTCAGGTCCCACAACACCACCCGGCAAGCGGGTGCAGACGATCAACCCGCCGGGCTCGGAGGTCGGCCCGGGCCAGGTTGCCACCTGGGGGCGTTCGGTCGAGGTGAGCACCAAAGGCTTCGGGCTCGACTGGACGGGCACGACCCGCTCCAGCAAACACATTCCGTTCGACTGGACCGGCCCGAACTAGGGACGTGCCGATGCCTGACGCGTCCCCCGGGAAATCGTGGCGGCTCCGGAATTTGCGTGGCATGCCGCTCGGCCTTCTCGCATCGCTCGTGGTGCTGACAGCGGCGGCATGGGCGCTGACCCTCAGCATGGATATGCCAATGGGCATTGCGGTGCGCGGCGGGATGGAGGGTATGGAAGGCATGGCCGGCGTGGCGACGGCCGGAATTGCCGCCGACGGCTGGTCACTCGCCGGCGCCGCCGCCTTTCTTGCTGCATGGACGGTGATGATGGCTGCAATGATGCTGCCGGCGGCCGCGCCCATGATCTTTATGTTCGCAGCGGCGCAGGCCAGGCGCGAACAGCACGTCGCCATCCCGGCCTGGATATTCGTCGCGGGCTACATGCTCGTCTGGGCGGCGGCGGGCCTTCTTGTGTATGTCCTGGTCCAGCTCGCAAGCGAGTTTGCGACGAGCCTCGATCCGCCTCAGCGTTCGAAATGGGCGCCGCTCGCGCTCGGTACAACGCTTGGCGTCGCCGGCCTCTACCAATTCACGACCCTCAAGCACATTTGCCTCAGCCATTGCCGTTCGCCGCTCGCTTTCATTGCGCAGCATTGGCGCGACGGGCGGGTTGGCGCAGTCGAGATGGGGCTGCGGCACGGACTCTATTGCCTTGGCTGCTGCTGGGCTCTGTTTGCCGTGCTGGTCGCGGTGGGCATCATGAGCGTCGCCTGGATGCTGCTGTTGACGCTGGTCGTCTTCGTCGAGAAGCTGCTGCAGCGCGGCCGCCCCTTCGAAGTTGCTGTGGGCATTGCGCTGATGGCCCTCGGGGTCGCTGTATCGTTCGGCGCGATCGAGATGCCCTGGATGAGCGGCTAACCCTCAGCCGGGTGGTGAAATTCCAAACACGTCGGTCTCATTTTCAGTCCTTAGGGGTAAGGGTGGGTCGTTCTGTTTGACGAACGATGCCAGCAGCTGACAGTCGGAGCGGTGCTGGCTCAAGATGGCACGCTATGCAGCCTTCCGCCGCAATTGGCTCACGCTCAGCCACACCGCCGAAACCAGGAAGTAGAGGGCGCCTACTGCGGCATAGCCGGCCACGTTGGAGATCGATGGCGGCATCGGCATCCGCGCCTGCGCGATGAAAAACGTGCCTGCCAGTGCTGATTGCCCTCCGCTCAGGATCATCGCCCACTGCGCACCAGAGTTCTTCCAACGGCGGACGGCGGTGCCGAGTTGAAGCAGGCCGGACAGGATCGCCCATAGGCCGAACACGCCCAGCACCCAGTTCATGCTCATCTTCTGCGCAACAACGACCGCGAACGTTGTCGCCACACTGACCACGACGTTGATGGCCTGGGTGCGATTCTGTCCCAATCCTCCGCTGCGCGATGCGTCGACAAAATTGGCCAGGGCATCCCATGCAGGATAAGCCACGAGCAAAACCGCCGCGACCACCCCGGAATGCTGCCCCACCGTAAAGGCAGCCGCCACCCAGACAGCCGAGAACGCCGTCCGAGCGAAGTAATAGAGCTTGAGCCATTGTTCCTGGCTGGCGCGGAAAAGATTGTTACTGTAAGCCGTCATTGGATAAACCTTTCGACTAGTAGGTAGGGTCTCTCGACGAACGTCGCGGAGTGATCGCTAGTATGGTTAGTTGAGATCTAGGCTGGTATCCGGGGGGAAGCGCGGAGCCGCTCCAGGAGCGGGCCGGTCACGACGGCGAATGCCTTCGGATCGCCATAGGCCCGTGCTGAAAGCATCGCGCCATGAACGGTCGCCATGAACGCTTCAGCCTCGGCACGAGGGGTACTCATCAGTCGAAATTGGCCGTGCCGCGCACCGCGCTCCATCACGGATGTCAGCCAAGCCGACAACGAGCGGAAATGCGCCCGGACCTCAAGGCTAACTTCCTCGGGCAGCACGGGGAGCTCGCTTGCCAACAGCGCGCAGATACAAAACGGGGCGCTGGCGTTCGCGATGCAGGCTTCCCAATACCCGGCATAGGTCCGCAACTGTTCGAGCGGATCGGATTCGTGAAGTTCGACATTTGCCATCCCCGCTTCAGTTTCTTCGCGATACCGCGCAACCAGCGTCCGAACCAGATCGACCTTGCTTGGGAAATGGTGATGGATGCTCGCCTTACGGATCCCGACCACTTCAGCAATGTCGGCATAACTGAAACCGTTGTAGCCGCCAGCGACGATCAGTGAACGTGCACAAGCCAGGATGTCGTCAGAGGTGGTAGACAAGTTGCTCATGGTTTTACCTACCTTCTGGTAGGATGGCAGTCAAGCCTTATTGCAACGCGAGCGACAAACAGAGAGCAGTAGCGTGGAATTAGGTAGCTATGGCGTAGACGTAGGTCCCATCTTCGTCGTTCACGGCCCTCCAATTCAAAAGCTCCGGGTGTTTGTCGATCGAGGTAGCCATCCCACTTCGAGGACGAGGTAACACCCTCCGGCCGACCGGACCACCGCTAGTCGCCGTGCGGCACTAGGCGTTTGCACCGACTGCGCTATTTCCCCATCGTCAGCTTGTTCTATCGCTGGTTGAAGACTGGGAGGTTTCCATGGATCGGCGACTATTTTTGACAGGAATGTTTGGCATTGCCGGGGCCGCGGCCCTTGCAAGCACGGTTCGGCCAATCAATGCGGTGGCCGGCGTTCCAACTGCCAGAAGGGGCATTCTCGATGAACTCGAGGCGCCGGATGTCGAGACCTTCGACGACGACGAAACTCAAGCAGAGTTGCAACCAATCTATCATCGCCGGTGGCACATGCCGCGCCGGCGCCGCCGGCGCGCCTGGAGAAGGGTCTGTCGCGTTTACTGGCGAAACGGCTATCGGCGCAGGCGGTGCTTCCGCAGGCGCGTCTGGGTCTGGTTTCGATTCTAGCAACTGGCCGGCTTGAACCCTGGCCATCGCGGCCGGGCCTCAGGCGGCCGTTAGCGCCCTTACGGAGCTTTCCTAAGGGCGCGGAGGAAGCTGACGGTGTTTGCAGGTTTCAGAGCCACCAGCCTACGACTGGACGATACGACGATTTTCGCAAGGGTCGGAGGCACCGGTCCGCCGCTGCTGCTTCTTCACGGTTTTCCAGAAACGCATCTGATGTGGAGGGATATCGCCGCAGCCTTGGCGCCCCGCTTCACGGTCGTCGCCGCCGACCTTCGAGGCTATGGGCAAAGCGGATGCCCGTTTTCCTCTGCCGATCATAGCCCATACGCCAAGCGCGCCATAGCCGGCGACATGGTTCAGGCCATGAAGCAAGTGGGGTTTGAGCGGTTCATGGTTGCCGGGCATGATCGTGGCGGGCGGGTTGCCTATCGCCTGGCGCTGGACCATCCCGACAACGTGCTCAAAATCGCCGTCCTCGACATCATCCCCACCGCCGCAACATGGGATAGGGCGGATGCCAGACTGGCGCTTGGCTTCTGGCCCTGGAGCCTTCTTGCCCAGCCGGAGCCCCTGCCGGAGCGTCTGATCGGCGCGGCTCCCGATGCTGTCGTCGACGATGCAATAACGCAGTGGGGATCGTCAGCGAAAATGGTCTCCAAAGAGGTCAGGGACGCCTATGTTGATGCGCTTAGCGATCCCGCGCATATTCATGCCATCTGCGAAGAGTATCGCGCCGCTGCGACGATCGATCGTGAACATGACGCGTTGGACCGCGCAAACGGTCGTCGCATCGACTGTCCGCTACTGGCGCTATGGAGTGGCGAAGGCGCCCTGGAGAACTGGTATGCGCAAGAAGGCGGGCCGCTGGCCATCTGGAGGAAATGGGCCGACAGAGTGGCAGGACACGCTGTCCAAGGCGGGCACTTTTTCCCGGAACAGCACCCCGACAAGACGGCAGCGGCTCTCTCGGAATTCTTCGAGGACAAACAGGTCGGTCAGCACAGGGTATTGTAGAGGTCACATGCTTCAGTTACGCGGAACCTCGGGAGCGCTTCGCCGCCTGAGATCGAGAACCCTCCGGAAATCCGCCCGTCCGGCATCAATGTGCTTGATAAGGGAATGAAGGCGATCTCCACGGCCGCGCCTCTGATATGCAGCCTCATGTTTGTCGGAAGTTGCGCATCGCCTTTGCCGGCATCCTTTGATGCTGCGAAATACGACAAGATGAGTTGCGTCGAGCTCAACGTGGCGATGGGCGCTGTCGCCGACGAAATGTCGGCGACAGCCATCGCTCGTGGCAAAGTCGTCCACACCAACATTCCGGGCTGGCTGTTGGGAGGGCAGCGTGTCGCCTCGACCGTGGCTGCCCGCCAGAGTGCGAAGATCGAGCGCTTGCGGCAGCAGGAGGCTGCGGTTGCCGCGGCGAGACGAAGCCGGTGCTGATTGCGTCACTGAAGTGGGTCTTCAGCCCGCCACCCCGGATTGATGCGCAGCGATCGCGCCGAGGAATATCTCGCCGAAATCCTTGAGCTTGGCGGCGCCGACGCCGTTGACCGCGGCGAAGGCGTCCAGATCACGCGGGCAGCGTTCGGCCATATCGATCAGCGTACGATCCGAAAAGATCACGAAGGCCGGCACCTGGCGTTCCCGGGCAAGACGCAGCCGCACAGCCTTGAGCGCGGCCAGCAGCGCCGAATCCAGACCTTCCGTGCCTGCTGCGGTATCCTCAGGACGTATCTTGCCTCGCGATGACTGGCGCGCGTCCACGCGATACCGGAACGAGGCCTCGCCCCGGGCCAGCGCACGGCCCTTCTCGGCAATGGCGAGGCCGCCATGGCCGGCTGAGTCCAATGTCAGGAACCCTCCCGCGACGAGTTGGCGGAGCAGCGACAGCAAGAAACTCTTTTTATGCGCCACACCGGTGCCGAAGCTGGCAAGCCTGTGGTGGTTCCTGTCCAGGACCTTCTCGGTTTCATGGCCGAGCAGGACATCGACGACATGGGCGACGCCGAAGCGCTCGCCGGTTTGTGCGATCGCCGCCAGGATGATCCGCGCCTCCGCCTCGCCATCCGCATGCGGCGCCTGGTCGAGGCAGTTGTCGCAATTGCCGCAAGGCGAAGCACTTTCGCCGAAATAGCCAAGCAGGATCTGACGGCGGCACTGCGTCGTCTCGCAATAACCGATCAGCGTTTCGAGCCGGCCATGCGCGCGCCTTTTGTGCTCAGCCGGCGCATCCTCGTCTTCGATGAAAAGCCGGCGCATGCGTATATCGCCGAGACCGAAGAGCAAATGTGCCTCGGCCGCCCGCCCGTCGCGGCCCGCGCGCCCGATTTCCTGGTAATAGGCCTCCAAGCTGCCCGGCAGGTCGGTATGGAAGACATAGGCGACGTCCGGCTTGTCGATCCCCATGCCGAAGGCGATGGTCGCCACCATCACCACGCCGGACAAGGTCATGAAGGCATTTTGATTCGCTTCACGCGTGTCCTTGCTCATGCCGGCATGATAGGCGAGCGCGCGTACGCCGTTCCGCTCGAGGAACGCCGCCACCTCTTCGGTCTTTTTGCGTGACAGGCAATAGACGATCCCGCTGCGGCCGGCATGGCGCTGCACGAAGTTTAGCAATTGGCGCTTGCTGTCATGCTTGGGCTCAATGCCTAGCTTGATATTCGGCCGGTCGAAGCCGAGCACCACCGTATCGACGCGCCCGTCGAACAGCTGCGCGGCAATGTCGGTGCGCGTCGTCTCGTCCGCCGTCGCCGTCAGCGCAATAATCGGCACTTTCGGGAAGATATCACGTAGTCTCGACAATTCTTCGTATTCGCGCCGGAACGCCGGTCCCCATTGGGAGATGCAATGTGCCTCGTCGATGGCGATCAGCCGGACATCGAGCTTGGTCAACGCCTCGAGCATTCGCACCGTCATCAGCCGCTCCGGTGCAAGATAGAGCAGGCGCGTCTGGCCTGCCGCGACACGGCGCCATGCAGCGACATTGGCATCGCGGTCGAGCGAGGAATTGATCGTATCGGCCGCCACGCCGGCAAGGCGCAATGCGGCGACCTGATCCTGCATCAGGGCCACCAGCGGCGAAACGACAATGGTGAGCCCGCCCAGGACCAGCGCCGGGACCTGGTAGCAGAGCGATTTGCCGGCGCCGGTCGGCATGACGGCCAGCACATGATGCCCGGCCAGCAGCGCCTCCATCACGGCCGCCTGGCCGAGACGAAAATCATCGAAGCCGAATACATCCCTGAGGACGCGCCGTTTGGAATCCTCTGCCGGGCTGCTCGCCGCAATCTGCATTACAGAACTTTCGGGGATACGACCTGCCGAAATGCCGCGGCGAATCGCCAGGTGATTGCCTGGACAGCAGATTCGAACATTTATCGACCCCTCTGGTCCTGTCCGGGGCACCGCCTGAGGCGAACTTTTCTCTCATTGGCCGATATCGGACCGTCGTTCCAGCCCCCTATTCGCTTTGGCTGTGAATATCGCACCGCCTCGGAGCGGTTAATCCTATCTTCACCATCATTCGGCAGGTTCAGGTTCTGCGGTGATGTTTTGAGTACCGCGGCGCCACAAGCGCCCAGGCAACACGCCCGCGTCTCTCCGGAGGCGCGGGTTTTTTCGTTCCGAGAGCCGGCTGCCTGAACTTCGGGCCCGCAGCTCAGTCGAGGAAATCGGCGCGGTGCGGCGTGAAGCTGTCGACCAGTCGTCCCGCCTCCAGCGCCCTGACACCATGGACCAGATTGGACGGAACGATGAAGCTGCTTCCGGTCTCCAGGATTTCGGTCCTGCCGTCGATGGTGACTTCGAAGCGGCCTTCGGCGACGTAGCTTGCCTGGACATGCGAGTGCGAGTGCAGCGCGCCGACGCCGCCCTTGTCGAAACCGAACTCGACCATCATCAGTTCGTCCGTGTGCAGGAGCACGCGCCGGCGGTTGCCGTCGGGCGTCGGCGTCCACGCACCCTCGCCGGCATGCGAGAAGATTTTGGTTCCGGTCATCGTCAGACTCTCACCTTTTGTTGTTCATCGCGCCAGCCAGCCGCCGTCCACCGGCACCACCGCGCCGTGCATGTAGTTGGACGCTGGCGCCAGCAGGAAGACGGCTGCGTCGCCGATGTCTTCCGGCGCGCCCCAGCGTCCGGCGGGGATGCGCGCCAGGATCGAAGCGCTGCGGTCGGGATCGGCGCGCAGCGCCTCGGTGTTGTTGGTCTCGATATAGCCCGGCGCAATGCCGTTGACATTGATGCCCTTTGCCGCCCATTCACATGCCAGCAGCCGGGTGATGCCGAGCACGCCGTGTTTGGAGGCGGTGTAGGAGGCGACACGGATGCCGCCCTGGAAGCTCAGCACCGAAGCGATGTTGACGATCTTGCTGCGCCGTCCCGGCTCGGCAAGCACGCGCCTGGCAAAACTCTGGCTGAGGAAGAACACCGTCTTCAGATTGACGCCGATGACGTCATCCCAGTCGGCTTCGGTGAGGTCGACCGCATCGGCACGCCGGATGATGCCCGCATTGTTGACCAGGCCGTCGAGCGGCCCGGTGCCGTCCCAGACGCGGTCAAGCATCGCCTGGGTGGCGGCATCGTCGCCAAGGTCGCAGCGGACCGCCTCGAAGCGGCCGCCGACAGCCGCAATCTTCTCCGCCGTCTCGTCCATCGCCGACCGGCCGACGCCGACCACCGAGCCGCCGGCGCGCGCGATCGACACGGCGATGCCCTGGCCGATGCCGGTATTGGCGCCGGTGACGAGGATGCGCTTGCCGGCAAGGCTGAAGGCCGAGAGATCACTCACCTGAGCTCCTCCATCGCCACCAGGTCGACATCGGTATAGTCGACATTGTCACCGGCCATCGCCCAGATGAAGGCGTAGTTCGAGGTGCCGGCGCCCGAATGGATCGACCATCCCGGCGACAGCACCGCCTCCTCGTTTCGCATGACGAGATGGCGCGTTTCGTCCGGTTCGCCCATGAGGTGAAACACCCGCGCTGCCTCCGGCAGGTCGAAATAGAGATAGGCCTCCATGCGCCGGTCATGCACATGGCATGGCATGGTGTTCCAGACGGAACCGGGGGCAAGCTGCGTCATGCCGACGACAAGCTGACAGGTTTTTACGCCTTCGGCATGAATGAACTGGAAGATCGAGCGCTCGTTGGAGGTTGCCTGGCTGCCGAGATCGAGCCGCTTGGCATCGCCGATGCGGATCAGCCGGTTGGGGTGGCCCTGATGCGCCGGCGCGCTGAGCAGGTAGAACTTAGCCGGCTCAGCCGGATTGGTCGCAGCGAACGATACCTCATCCGTGCCCATGCCGAGATAGAGCATGTCGCGCGCCTGCAGCTCGTAGGATTGGCCGCCAGCTTTGACGACGCCTGCACCGGCGATATTGACGATGATCATCTCACGGCGGTCGAGAAAATTCTTGGTCCCGGTCGGCTTGATCGCCTGCAGCGGCAGCGGTGCGCCGGCGGGCATGGCGCCACCAACGATCATGCGGTCGTAATGGGTGTAGGTCAGGCTGATGCTGCCGGGCCGGAACAGGCCTTCGATGAGAAAATTGTGACGGAGCTCGTCCGTGCCCATCGCCGCGGCAGAAACAGGGTCGATGGCGAAGCGGGAGGTGAAATCCGTGTGATCATCAGATTGAATCATTGCTGCCTCAATTGCTCATTCGGTTGCCGCGGCCTTGACCGAGTCGGCATAAAAAATCTGGCGCGCGTGCAGGCGCTCGCGATAGCGCTGCTGGCTGGCACCGAGATGCGCGCGCATCGCCTCCCGCGCCGCTTCGGCATCGCCTGCCGAGATGGCGTTGAGGATCATCAGGTGTTCGCGCTGCAGGCCGCGCTGGTAGGCGTCGGACTGTGCGAACTCGGTCGACCAGGGCGAGGTCACATCGCAAGGAATAGCGCGCCGGCCGAGCACGTCGAGCATCTCGACATAGAACGGATTGTTGGTGGCGCTGGCGATTGCACGGTGGAAGGCAAGGTCGGCCGGTCCAGTCGGCTCGCTGTTGAGGAGCAGCCGTTCGAACTCGAAGAAGGCTTCCTGGATTGCCGCTTCCTGCGCGGCGTTGCGCCGGATGGCGGCGAGCCCGGCGGATTCGATCTCGATCGCCAACCTGACTTCGAGCACGTTGAGGGCAATCGAATCCTTGCTGCCCATCTCCGCTGCCAGAGCACCGAACGCTGTCGAGATATGTTCGGTGACGAAAACGCCGGCGCCTTGGCGCGGCTCGACCAGGCCGTCCGCGGCAAGCTTGGCCAGCGCCTCGCGTATCACGGTGCGGCTGACCCCGAAGGTTTCCGTCAGTTGGCCCTCGGTCGGCAGCTTTTGCCCAGGCTGGATCTCGCCCGCCTGCAGCTGCTTGCGGATCGCAGCGACAACGGTTTCCGAAAGCTTCGGTCTTCGTTCGACGCGGAGCCCGACGGCAGTGTCCGATGCCATGTCGCACCCCCTATTTGAAGACGCTCGGCAGCCATAGCGAAATGGCCGGAATGTAAGTGACGAGCGCCAGCACCACGAGGCCTGCCGCATAGAACGGCCAGATCGAGCGCATCGATTCCCAGACGGATATCTTGCCCACTGCACACGCCACGAACTGCACCGCGCCCACCGGCGGCGTGTTCAGTCCGATGCCGAAATTGAGGATCATGATGACGCCGAAATGCACCGGATCGACGCCGTAGGCCTGCGCCACGGGCAGGAAAATAGGCGTGCAAATGATGATCGTCGGCCCCATGTCCATGAACGTGCCGAGGAACAGCATCAGGAGGTTGAGCAGGAGAAGCACGACCAGCGGATCGTCCGAGATCGCGTTCATGGAGGCGATGAGCGCTGCCGGCACTTTCAGGAAGGCCATCAGCCACGAGAACGCCGCCGCCATGCCGATGATGAGCAGCACCATGGCCGTGGTGCGCACGGCGCCATGGGTGGCATGAACGAACCCTTCCCAGGTCATCTGCCGGTAAACGAAGACGGTCACGAGCAGCGCATAGATGACGGCGATACAGGAACTCTCGGTGGCGGTGAAGACGCCCGATCGCACGCCGCCGAAGATGATCGCGATCAACAGCAGGCCGGGCACGGCGACGGCGAAAAGATGCGCGACCGCGGTGAAGCCCGGAAACGCCTCGGTCGGATAGCCGCGGGAGCGCGCCACGATATAGGCGGTGACCATCAGCGACAGGGCCAGCAGCAGGCCCGGGATGATGCCGGCCGTGAACAAATCGGCGATGGAGATCTTTCCGCCTGCCGAGATCGAGTAGATGATCATGTTGTGCGACGGCGGCAGCAGCAGCGCGATCAGTGCCGCCATCGACGTGACGTTGACGGCGTAGTCCGCTCCATATCCACGCGCCTTCATCTGCGGGATCATCAGGCCGCCTACCGCCGCTGCCTCCGCCACCGCTGAGCCGGAAATGCCGCCGAACAGTGTTGCGGTTGCAATGTTGACCTGCCCGAGACCGCCGCGCAAATGGCCGACGAGCGAGCCGGCGAAGGCAACGATCTTGCTGGCGATGCCGCCGCGCACCATCAAGTCGCCGGCGTAGATGAAAAACGGAATGGCCAGCAGTGAAAAGACGCTCATGCCGGAATTCAGGCGCTGGAACACGATCAGCGGCGGCAGGCCCATATAGAGGACGGTGGCGAGGCTTGCGACGCCGAGGCAGAAAGCGATCGGCGTGCCGATAAGCATCAGCAGGGTGAAGACGCCGAAGAGAATCCACAGTTCCATGGCGTCAGACCTTCACGTTGGCGGTGTCGAGTTCGGCCGCGACTTCGGCCGGCGGCAGTTCATCGAGGGCATCGTCGATCGGCGCGCCGGAGAGGCGAAGCACAATGCGCTCCAGCGTGAAGAGCACGATGAGCGCGCCTCCCGCGACAAGCGGGACGTAGTCCCAACCCCCCGATATGCCGAGCGACGGCAAGACAGAGCCCCAGGTCAATGCTACCAGCTGACTGCCGTACCAGATCATGCCGATGCCGAAGGCGAGCGCGACGAGGTCCGAAATCATCCGCAGCCAGCGCTTGCCGCCTTTCGGCAGCACGTAGAGCAGGACGTCAAAGCCGAGGTGATAGTTCTCGCGCACGCCGACGGCAGCGCCGAGGAAAATGAACCAGCTCATCAGCATCACCGAGCCCGGCTCGGTCCAGCTCGGCGAACGGTTCAGAACATAACGGCCGAATACCTGCCAGGCGACGAAGGCGGTCATCAGCACCAGCCCGATGCCGGCGATCGACAGCGCCGCCGTGCTGACGCGCGACATCACTTGCGCGACGCCGGACAGAAGCGGTGTTGGTCTTGGGCTGGAAGTCACCGGTTTTCTCCCCCAGGAGGATGGCGGCACGGAATGTCCGCGCCGCCGCTTGATCACTGCACGGCCTTGATGGCTTCGACCATGGCCTTCAGCTTGTCGTCCTTGACGTGCTTCTCGTAGACCGGCCCCATCGCGTCGATGAAGGGCTGCTTGTCCGGCGTCGTGATCTGCGAACCGGCCGCCTCGACCTTGGCGCGCGATTCCTTGACCTTGGCGGTCCACAGCTCGCGCTGCTTGGCGACGCTCTCCTTGGCGGCCGCCTTGAAGATCGCCTGGTCCTCCGGCGTCAGCTTGTCCCAGCTCGACTTCGCCATGACGAAGGCTTCCGGCACCATCGTGTGCTCGTCGAGCGAATAGTACTTGGCGACTTCCGCGTGCTTGGCGGTGTCGTAGCTCGGAAAATTGTTCTCCGCGCCGTCGATCACCCCGGTCTCGATCGCCGAATACACTTCGCCATACGGCATCGGCGTCGCGTTGGCGCCGAGTGCCGCCACCATGTCGACGAAGATGTCGGACTGGATGACGCGGAACTTCATCCCGGCCATGTCGGCTACGGTGTTGATCGGCTTCTTCGAATTGTAGAAGGAGCGCGAGCCGCCGTCGTAAAAGGCGAGCAGCACCAGCCCGACCTGGTCGAACGCCGCCGCGATCTGGTCGCCGATCGCCCCGTCCATGACCTTGTGCATATGCTCTTCCGAACGGAAGATGTAGGGCAGCGAGGGCACGGTGGTCTCCGGGATGAGCCCGTTGAACGGCGCCATCGAGACGCGGTTGAGATCGATCACGCCGGTGCGCACCTGCTCGATCGTGTCCTTTTCCTCGCCAAGTTGCGCGGAAGGATAGATCTCGACCACATAGCGGCCGGCCGTACGCTCCTTCACCAGCTCGCCGAAATATTTGACCGCCTCGACCGTCGGATAGCCATCCGGGTGGGTGTCGGACGAGCGCAGGACCGTCTGGGCGCTTGCCGATCCGGCCAGCAGTGCGGCGGCAACTAGCGTAGCCCCCGCCAGTCTCGAAAAATGCAGCATTGGTTTCCTCCCTTTTTGAACGATGGCGGCAAGCGCCGTTAGAGCCGGTACGCCTTTTTCGCGAGCGCATAGGCAAGTTCCTGCGCCAGCTCGTGCGCCTCGTCTTCGCCGAGCCGATGCTCGGCGACGAGACGCGCCAGAAAAGCGCAATCGACCCGGCGCGCCACATCATGGCGGGCCGGTATGGATGGAAAGGCGCGGGTGTCGTCGTTGAAACCGACGGTGTTATAGAAACCGGCGGTTTCGGTGGTCATCTCACGGAACCTGCGCATGCCTTCGGGGCTGTCGTGGAACCACCAGGCCGGCCCGAGCTTCAATGCCGGGTAGACGCCGGCGAGCGGCGCCAGCTCGCGCGCATAGCTGGTCTCGTCGAGGGTGAAGAGGATGATGGTGAGGTCGCGCTCCAGCCCGACGCAGTCGAGCAGCGGCTTCAGCGCCGTCACATAGTCGGTTCGGGTCGGAATATCGAAGCCTTTGTCCCTGCCGAACTTGTGAAAGATAGAAGGCGAATGATTGCGCCAGGAGCCGGGATGGATCTGCAGGACCAGCCCGTCGTCGCGGCTCATCTTGGCCATCTCGGTCAGCATCTGGGCGCGGAACAGCTTTCGCTCGCGCTCGTCGTCCGAGCCCCGGCGGATGCGGTTGAACAGCTCCTGCGCGGCGGCATCCGAGAGATTGGCGGTTTCGGCCGTCGGATGGCCGTGATCGGAGGAAGTCGCGCCAAAGCTCTTGAAGAAGGCGCGCCGCTGGCGATGCGCATCGAGATAGCCGGCCCAATTGCCGGTGTCGCAGCCGGTGATCTCGCCAAGCCGGTCGAGATTGGCCGAAAAGCCTTCGAAGTCGGGATCGACGATCGCATCCGGCCGATAGGCGGTGACGACGCGGCCCTCCCAGCCGCTGTCGCGGATCATCTGGTGCCATCGGAGATCGTCGAGCGCGCCTTCGGTCGTTGCGATGACTTCAATATTGAAGCGCTCGAACAGCGCTCGCGGGCGAAAATTCTCCCACTGCAGCAAGGTCGAGATCATATCGTAATGGCGGTCGGCGGTTGCGGCCGTCAGCGGCTCGTCGATGCCGAACAGATGGGCAAGCACATGGTCGAACCACAGCCGGGTCGGCGTGCCGCGGAACAGGTAATAATGCTCGGCGAAGCACCGCCAGATCGTTCTGCCGTCGGTTTCAACCGGCGAGCCGTCAAGCGTCGGCACACCAAGCTCCTCAAGCCGAACGCCCTGGCTGAACAGCATGCGGAAAATGTAGTGGTCCGGCACGATCAGCAACTGCGCCGGATCGGGAAACGCCTCGTTGAGCGCATACCAGCGCGGATCGGTGTGGCCGTGCGGGCTGACGATCGGCAGGTCTTTGACCGCGGCATAGAGATCGCGGGCCAGCGAACGCGGGCGCGCCTCGGCGGCAAACAGCAAGTCCGGATCCGTCAATGCGGCCACGTGAATCCTCCCAATCCGGACATCGGTAGGGTTGGAAAGAAATAATGTCAACATACAAAAACTGGGTTGTTGTATGATGACTTTTCGTCGGCCATTGCCCATTGTGCGTGACGGCATCGGGTGTTACGCCGCCTGCCAGCAGTGACCCAACAATCTCGATCAGACACGTGGCGCAATGACCAATAGACGCCTTTCCAACAGCACGCTGAAGGCACTGCCGGCTTCGGTCGCGGTCCCGCGCTACGCCCGCGGCGCTATTGCACCGGGCATCGTCCATCTCGGCGTCGGTGCCTTCCATCGCGCTCACCAGGCGGCCTATGTCGACGACTGCCTGGCGGCGGGCGAGGCGGACTGGGGCATTGTCGGCGTGTCCTTGCGCAGTCCAGACACGCGCGACGCACTGGCGCCGCAGGATGGCCACTACACGCTGGCGATCAGGAGCAGCGTCGGCGAAGAGCTGCGCGTCGTCGGCTCGATCCTGTCGCTGCTGGTGGCGCCGGAAGATCCGGCTGCGGTGCTCGCCGCCCTGACCGATCCGCGCACCCGCATCGTCACGCTGACGATCACCGAAAAGGCCTATTTGAGGGCAGCCGGCGGCGGCCTCGACAATACCCACCCCGACATCGTCCATGATCTGGCCAACCCGCAAATGCCACGGACGGCGCATGGTTTCCTGACCGAGGCGCTGTCGCGCCGCCGTGCCGCCGGCATCCAGCCTTTCACCGTGCTCTGCTGCGACAACCTTCCGGCCAATGGTGCCACGCTGCACCGCCTGCTGGTCGAATTCGCCGCACTGCGCGACGCCAGGCTCGCCACTTCGGGCGATGCCAGGCTCGCCGCACACATCGCCGACGGCGTCGCCTTCCCGTCGAGCATGGTCGACCGCATCGTGCCGGCGACCACCGATGCCGACCGGGCGCGTATCGCCGTCGAGCTCGGCGTCGAGGATGCCTGGCCGGTGATGACCGAGCCGTTCTGCCAATGGGTGGTCGAGGATGATTTCCCGGCAGGCAGGCCGGCCTGGGAAAAGTTCGGCGTCACCATGGTCGGCGACGTCGGGCCCTTCGAGGACATGAAGCTGCGGCTGCTCAACGGTTCGCATTCGGCAATCGCCTATCTCGGCCTGCTCAGCGGCTACGACACGGTCGACCGCGCCTTTGCCGATCCGGCGATCCGGCAATTCGTCGACGGACTATGGGCCGAGGCCATCCCGACGCTGCCGCAGGACGCCGGGCTCGATACGGCCGGCTACACGGCCCAGCTCGCCGAACGCTATTCGAACACCGCGCTCGCCCATCGCACCGCGCAGATCGCCAATGACGGCAGCCAGAAGCTGTCGCAGCGCATCGTCGCCTCGGCCCTTGATCGGCTGGGCGCCGGTGACCCGCCCGCGCATCTCATGCTGGTGGTGGCGGCCTGGATTGCCGCTTGCGAGGCGCGCGGCAAAACCTTGCCGGAAGCCCATTTCACCGACCCGATCGACACTCGGCTTACGGCGCTCGGCAGCCGGCCGGCTGATGAAACGGTGACAGCGATGTTCGATCTCGCCGGCTTCGCCAAGGACCATGCCCACCGCATGACACTGATCGATCTGACGGCAGCCCATCTCGAGCGCCTGCGGCGGGGCGGCACTGCCGCAGCTTTGGCGGCGCTTGGCATAGGGAGTGAGAAGCCATGAGACAGACCTGGCGCTGGTTCGGGCCGGACGATCCGGTGACGCTTGCCCATGTCCGTCAGGCCGGCGCCGTCGGCATCGTCAGCGCGCTGCATCACCTCAATGACGGCCGCGCCTGGCCGGCGGACGAGATCGCCAGGCGCAAGGCCGAGATCGAGGCAGCAGGCCTGACCTGGGATGTGGTCGAGAGCATCGTCGTCCATGAGGACATCAAGACCCGCAGCGGCAACTGGCGCAGCCTGATCGACAATTACAAGGCGTCGGTCCGCGCCGTCGCCGCCGCCGGGATCAATACCGTCTGCTATAATTTCATGGCGATCACCGACTGGACGCGCACAGACCTCGATTATCCCATGCCGCATGGCGGCACGGCGCTGCGCTTCGATGTCGTCGAGCTCTGCGCCTATGACGTCTTCATCCTCGAGCGAGAAGGGGCCGAGGCCGATCACCCACCGGCCCGCGTCGAGGCCGCGCGTGCGCGACTGCAAGGGATGAGCGACAGCGACAAGGCAAGGCTGGAGCGAAACCTGATCGGCTGGGTCCCGGCGCGCGAATTCATCTTCGATCGGGCAAGCTTCCGCCGCGCCCTCGACCTCTACAAGGACGTCTCCACCGAAGGCCTGCGCGAAAACCTGTTTGCCTTCCTGCGCGAGATCGTGCCGATCGCCGAAGAGGCCGGAGTCAGGATGGCGATCCACCCCGACGATCCGCCCTTTTCGCTGTTCGGCCTGCCGCGCATCGTTTCCAACGCCAATGATGCCCGCGCGCTGCTCGACGCGGTCGCTTCGCCGGCTAACGGGCTGACCCTGTGCACCGGCTCCTACGGCGCGGGCGCGCAGAACGATCTGCCGACGATGGCCGAGGCCTTCGCCGAAAACATCCATTTCGCCCATCTGCGCAATGTCACCAAGGAGCCAGACGGCTCCTTCCACGAAGCCGAGCACCTCGACGGCGACACCGACATGGTGGCGGTCGTGTCGGCGCTGATTGGCGAAGAGCGGCGGCGCAAGGCGGCAGGCAGGGCGGACTGGCAGATCCCGATGCGTCCGGACCATGGCCATGCCATTGTCGATGACATCGGCAAGAAGGTGAACCCCGGCTATTCCTGCATCGGCCGCCTGAAGGGCCTCGCCGAACTGCGCGGCGTCATGCGCGCAGTAGAGGCACTGACGGTGTGACCAGCCCCCCTTCTCCCCTTGTGGGAGAAGGTGGCCGAGCGGAGCTCGGTCGGATGAGGGGTGCTCCAGGGATCGCCGCCGTCTCAGTTCTTCCAACACCCCTCAACCGTCTCGGCGCTGCGCGCCGATCCACCTTCTCCCACAAGGGGAGAAGGCAAGGGGCGCCTGTTAAGCCGGCAACAGCGCACCTTCAAGCGTCGTAAGCTGGTTGAGGAACTGCTCGGCCTTGCTGCGGGTCTGGTCGTCCTTGGCGTCGGCGGCGTCTTCCCTGGCCTCCTGGATGCGGCGGGCAAGGTCGGCGCGGTCGATGTCGCCGACGGCCACAGCCGATTCCGCCAGCAGCGTGCAGCCGGCCGGAACGATGTCGGCAAAGCCGCCGAACACCACATAGCGCTCTTCCTTGCCTTGCGCGGTCTTTAGCGTGACGACGCCCGGCTTGATCGTCGTCATGACCGGCGCGTGATGCGCCATGACAGTCATTTCGCCCTCGGCGCCCGGAATGACGACGGATTCGACCTGCTCGGAAACCAAGAGGCGCTCCGGCGAGACCAGTTCGAATTTGAAAGCTTCAGGCATGATCAATTTAGCGACTGGTGAATGGTGAATGGTGAATAGTCAGAAAGAATGACCTTCACTCAGCCCCCGATTTCCTATCCGCTACTCCCCATTCACAATTCACTATCGACCATTCACCATCAGGCCGCTTCAGCGGCCAGGCGCTGTGCCTTCTCGACCGCTTCCTCGATGCCGCCGACCATGTAGAAGGCGGCCTCCGGCAGATGGTCGTAATCGCCGTTGCAAAGGCCCTTGAAGCCCTTGATGGTGTCGGCGAGGTCGACCAGCTTGCCCGGTGCGCCGGTGAACACTTCGGCGACGAAGAAGGGCTGCGACAGGAAGCGCTCGATCTTGCGGGCGCGGGCCACGGTCTGCTTATCCTCTTCCGACAGCTCGTCCATGCCCAGGATGGCGATGATGTCCTGCAGCGACTTGTAGCGCTGAAGGATCGACTGCACCTGGCGGGCGACCTGGTAATGCTCTTCGCCGACAACCATCGGGTCGAGCATGCGCGAGGTCGAATCGAGCGGATCGACCGCCGGATAGATGCCCTTTTCCGAAATCGCGCGGTTGAGCACGGTCGTCGCGTCGAGGTGGGCGAACGAGGTCGCCGGTGCAGGGTCGGTCAGGTCGTCGGCCGGCACATAGATCGCCTGCACCGAGGTGATCGAACCCTTGGTCGTCGTGGTGATACGCTCCTGCAGCGCACCCATGTCGGTGGCCAGCGTCGGCTGGTAGCCCACGGCCGAAGGAATGCGGCCGAGCAGCGCCGACACTTCCGAGCCCGCCTGCGTGAAACGGAAGATGTTGTCTACGAAGAACAGCACGTCCTGGCCCTGATCGCGGAAATATTCGGCAACCGTCAGCCCGGTCAGGCCGACGCGGGCGCGGGCGCCCGGCGGCTCGTTCATCTGGCCATAGACGAGCGCGGCCTTGGAGCCTTCGCCGCCGCCCTTCTTGTTGACGCCGGACTCGATGAACTCGTGATAGAGGTCGTTGCCTTCGCGGGTGCGCTCGCCGACGCCGGCGAACACCGAGAAGCCGCCATGCGCCTTGGCGACGTTGTTGATCAGTTCCTGGATCAGCACCGTCTTGCCGACGCCGGCGCCGCCGAACAGGCCGATCTTGCCGCCGCGGGCATAGGGGGCCAGCAGGTCGAGCACCTTGATGCCGGTGACCAGGATCTGCGCTTCCGTCGACTGCTCGACATAGGTCGGCGCCGGCTGGTGAATCGAGCGCATCTCGATGCCGTCGACCGGGCCTGCCTCGTCGACCGGCTCGCCGATGACGTTGATGATGCGGCCGAGCATGCCCGGGCCGACCGGCACGGTGATCGGAGCGCCGGTATCATAGACGTCCTGGCCGCGGACCAGACCTTCGGTCGAGTCCATGGCGATGCAGCGCACGGTGTTTTCGCCCAGATGCTGGGCCACCTCTAGCACCAGGCGATTGCCGACGTTGATCGTCTCAAGCGCGTTCAGGATCGCCGGCAGATGTTCGCCGAACTGGACGTCGACAACGGCGCCGATGACCTGGCGAACCTTGCCTGCCAGGCCGGTTTTCTTGATGGTGGCGGCCGGCGCATTCACAGCGGCGGCCTTGGTTGCTGCCGCCTTCTTGGCCGGAGCGGCCTTTGCTGCCGCCGGAGCCTTCGCTGGTGCCGCGGCCTTCGGGGCTACCGTCTTCGGGGTCGCTGCTTTCGCCATCGTTCTTACCCTTTTCGTCTCTTTGTTTCTCACACGCTTGAGGTCGATGACCTCCTTGTGGGCGTGCCTAGAGCGCCTCGGCGCCCGAAATGATTTCGATCAATTCCTTGGTGATCTGCGCCTGCCGCTGGCGGTTGTAGGTGATCGACAATTTGTTGATCATGTCGCCGGCGTTGCGCGTCGCATTGTCCATGGCGCTCATCTTGGCGCCCATCTCGCCGGCAGCATTCTCGAGCAGCGCGCGAAAAACCTGCACGGAAATGTTGCGCGGGATGAGATCGGAGAGGATCTCGCCCGGCTCCGGCTCGTATTCGTAGACGGCGCTGCCGCCATCCCTCACTTCCGCGCCAGCCGCAGGCGCGCCCGCCGGGATAATTTGCTGCGCCGTCGGGATCTGGCTGATCACCGACTTGAACTGCGAATAGAACAGCGTGCAGATATCGAAGCCGCCTTCGTTGAACAGGTGGATCACCTTCTTGGCGATGGCATCGGCATTGACGAAGCCCAGCGTCTTGACCTCGCGCAGGTCGACACGCTCGATGATCAGCGCCCCGTAGTCGCGGCGCAATATGTCGAACCCCTTCTTGCCGACGCAGATGATCTTGACCTGCTTGCCGTCTGCCAGAAGCTTACGGATGTGGTCGCGGGCAAAGCGGGCGATCTGCGAATTGAAGCCGCCGCACAGACCGCGTTCGGCCGTGCAGACGACAAGCAGATGCACGTCGTCCTTGCCGGTGCCGGTCATCAGCGCCGGGGCATCGCCGCCGCCGCCGATCGCCTGGGTGATGTTGGCCAGCACCGCGCCCATGCGCTCCGAATAGGGACGCGCCGCTTCCGCCGCTTCCTGCGCGCGACGCAGCTTCGCCGCGGCGACCATCTGCATCGCCTTGGTGATCTTCTGCGTCGCCTTGACCGAGGCGATACGGTTACGAAGGTCTTTTAACGAAGGCATGCTTCAAACCTGATCCCGTCCGTCCTGCTCAAGCAAAGGTCTTGGCGAAGGCGTCGATTTCTGCCTTCAGCCTGGCGCGCAGATCGTCGGACAGCGCCTTCTCCTTGCGGATGCCGTCGAGCACGTCCTTGCCGGCCGAGCGCATATGCGACAACAGGCCATGCTCGAACTTGCCGACCTGGTTGATCGCCAGCTTGTCGAGATAGCCGTTGACGCCGGCGAAGATCACCGCGACCTGCTCCTCGACTTTGAGCGGCGAGAATTGCGGCTGCTTCAACAGCTCGGTCAGACGCGAGCCGCGGTTGAGCAGGCGTTGCGTGGCGGCATCGAGGTCGGAGCCGAACTGCGCGAAAGCAGCCATTTCGCGGTACTGCGCGAGCTCGCCCTTGATTGACCCGGCAACCTGCTTCATCGCCTTGATCTGCGCCGAGGAGCCGACGCGCGACACCGACAGGCCGACATTGACCGCCGGGCGCACGCCCTGGAAGAACAGATTGGTTTCCAGGAAGATCTGGCCGTCGGTGATCGAGATGACGTTGGTCGGGATATAGGCCGAAACGTCGTTGGCCTGCGTTTCGATGATCGGCAGCGCCGTCAGAGACCCGCCGCCGTTTTCGTCGTTGAGCTTGGCAGCGCGCTCGAGCAGGCGCGAGTGCAGGTAGAAGACGTCGCCGGGATAGGCCTCGCGGCCCGGAGGACGGCGCAGCAGCAGCGACATCTGGCGATAGGCGACGGCCTGCTTCGACAGATCGTCGTAGCTGATCAGCGCGTGCATGCCGTTGTCGCGGAAATATTCGCCCATGGTGCAGGCGGTGAACGGCGCCAGGAACTGCATCGGCGCCGGATCGGAGGCGGTCGCGGCGATGATGATCGAATAGTCGAGTGCGCCGCGCTCTTCCAGGACCTTGACGAACTGCGCCACCGTCGAGCGCTTCTGGCCGACGGCGACATAGACGCAGTACAGCTTTTCCTTCTCAGGGCCGTTGTCGTGCACCGATTTCTGGTTGAGCATGGTGTCGAGGATGATCGCGGTCTTGCCGGTCTGGCGGTCGCCGATGACCAGCTCGCGCTGGCCGCGGCCGACCGGGATCAGCGCGTCGATGGCCTTGAGGCCGGTCGACATCGGCTCGTTCACCGATTTGCGCGGGATGATGCCGGGCGCTTTGACGTCGACGCGCTTGCGTTCGGTGGCCTGGATCGGGCCTTTGCCGTCAATCGGGTTGCCGAGCGCGTCGACGACGCGGCCGAGCAGGCCCATGCCGACGGGCGCATCGACGATGGCGCCGGTGCGCTTGACGGTGTCGCCTTCCTTGATGTCGCGGTCGGCGCCGAAGATGACAACGCCGACATTGTCGGCTTCGAGGTTAAGCGCCATGCCGCGGATGCCGCCGGGGAACTCGACCATCTCGCCGGCCTGGACATTGTCGAGGCCGTAGACGCGGGCGATACCGTCACCGACGGACAGCACCTGGCCGACTTCGGAGACCTCGGCCTCCTTGCCGAAATTCTTGATCTGGTCTTTCAGAATTGCGGAAATTTCCGCGGCGCGGATGTCCATCAGCCGACCTCTTTCAGTGCAAGCTTGAGCGAATTGAGTTTGGTTTTGAGCGACGTATCGATCTGGCGCGAGCCGATCTTGACCACCAGTCCGCCGAGCAGCGACGGATCGACGGTGACCGTGATCGCCACGTCCTTGCCGGCGACGCTTTTCAGCGCTGCTTTCAGCTCGGTTTCCTGGGCAGGCGTCAGCGCATGCGCCGAGGTGACCTCGGCAGCGGTCTCGCCACGGTGTTCGGCGGCGATCTGGCGGAACGCCTTGATCATGCCGGGCACGGCGAACAGCCGGCGATTCTGGGCAACGACGCGCAGGAAATTGCCGGTGAGGCCGGTGATCCCCGCTTTGTCGGCGATCGCGGCGATCGCCTTGGCCTGGTCCTCGCTGGAGAAGACCGGGCTCCTGATCAGCCGCGAAAGGTCAGCGCTGCCTTCGAGCATCGCTTCGAAACTGTTGAGGTCGGCCTCGACGCTGGCGACCGAATTGGTCTGCAGCGCGAGTTCGAACAGCGAACCCGCATAGCGTTCTGCGACACCTGAGATTGGCGATGACGATTGGGCCACGGACCGTCTTTTCTCTTGTCTGACAGGCCGCAGATTGTTGGCGCGAGCAAAAACTCTGGCTAAATCTTTGACCTTACTGCATTTTTCCAAGCACGGAGGCGCGGCTTCCGCTATCCCCGGTCGAAAGTCGATTGCCGTCTAGCACAGGCATTTTCAGACCGCAATGCGTCGTCCGGCATGGTTTTCAGGCACTATTGTCGCATCCGCCGGGCGAGTTCAGCAACCAACCCCGGATTGATCCCTGATTCAGGGCAAAAAGCCGAAGGCGAAGGCAAGCGGCAGCGCCGCCAGCACCAGCTCGACGAGGATGGATGCCCAGTTGAACGGCGTATTGGCGCCGTCCGACATCATCGATAGCAGCCGGCCGAAGGCGGTGAATAGCCAGGAGAAGCCGAGCGCCATGTAGAGCAGCGGCTGCGCCAGGAGGATGCAGCACAGGCTGAGGCCGAGATAGAACCCCGACATCCGGCCGCGCCCCTCGGCGATCGCCGCCGCCTTCTCCGGTCTGACCTGCAGCCGCAGGATGCGGAATGCCAGCTGTGGCGCCAGGAATAGCAATAGGCCGAGCAATAGGGTCGCGACCGCGCTCGACCACGCCAGCCACTCGCCCTGGCTCATCGGCCACGGAAACGCAAATTCCATCTTGTCCCCTCTTAAATGCATATTCAAAATTTCGGGCATTCTAGCGAAGCAAGAGACATACGCCAGATGGGCATCGGCAATTTGCGGAAGCCTGTCCTCTGAGCCCCTTCACAAAAAGCTCTGCGGGTCGATGTCGACCTGGACTCGCACCGAGCCCCTTATCTTCGGCCCCTCGGCCAGCATGGTGCGAATGAACCCTTGCATGTCGGCGCGCCGTTCGCCCTGGATCAGCAGGCGAAAGCGATGGCGGCCGCCGATCAATGACAGCGGCGCCTCGGCCGGGCCGAGCACGAACAGGTCGGTGGCTTGCGGCGCGGCGCGACGCAGGCCACGGGCGTGCGCTTCGGCTTCGGCCCGTGTCGCCGCGCTGACGATGACGCCGGCGAGCCTGCCGAAGGGCGGCAGCCCCGCCCGCTCACGCTCGGCGATCTCGCGCTCGTAGAAGGCCTCGGCATCGCCTGAGACGATCGCGCGCATCACCGGGTGGTCGGGTTGGAAGGTCTGCAGCAGGCCGAGGCTTTTCTTGCCGGTGCGGCCGGCGCGGCCGGTCACCTGGCTGAGTAGTTGGAAGGTGCGCTCGGCGGCGCGCGGGTCGCCATTGGCAAGGCCGAGATCGGCATCGACCACACCGACCAGCGTCATGTTGGGGAAGTTGTGGCCCTTGGCGACGAGTTGCGTGCCGATGACGATGTCGGCCTCGCCATTGGCGATGGCTTCAAGCTCGAGCCGCAGCCGCCGCACGCCGCCCATCAGGTCCGACGACAAGACGATGGTGCGGGCATCGGGGAAATGCGCGACGACCTCCTCGGCGATGCGCTCGACGCCTGGCCCGCAGGCGACCAGATGATCGAGCGTGCCGCATTCCGGACAGGCTTCGGGCCGGCGTTCATTGTGCCCGCAGTGGTGGCAGACGAGCTGGCCGCGAAAGCGGTGCTCGACCAGCCAGGCCGAGCAGACCGGACAGCCGAAGCGGTGGCCGCAGACCCGGCAGAGCGTCAGCGGCGCATAACCGCGCCGGTTGAGGAACAGCAGCGACTGTTCCTTTCTTTCCAGCGTCTGCCGTATATGGCCGAGCAGTACAGGCGACAGGAAGCCGCCGCGTGCAGGCGGCGCGCGGCGCATGTCGATCGTCTTGAGATCGGGAAGTGCCGCCTCGGCAAAGCGCGCCGAAAGCACCGCCCTGCTGTAGCGGCCCTGGCTGGCATTGACTCGGCTTTCGACCGACGGTGTCGCCGAGGCGAGCACGACCGGAAAGCCGCCGATATGGCTGCGCACCACGGCCATATCGCGCGCGTTGTAAAAGACGCGATCCTCCTGCTTGTAGGCGGGATCGTGCTCTTCGTCGACGACGATCAGTCCAAGCTCCCTGAACGGCAGGAACAGCGCCGAGCGCGCGCCGGCGACGACCCGCACGCCGCCTTCCGCTACCTGCCGCCAGACCTTTTCGCGCATCCTTGGCGGCAGATCCGAGTGCCATTCCGCCGGCTTGGCACCGAACCGCTCCTGGAAGCGTTCGAGAAAAGCGTGGGTCAGCGCAATTTCCGGCAGCAGGATCAGCACCTGCTTGCCGCGATCGAGCGCGGCCGCAACCGCCTCGAAATAGACCTCCGTCTTGCCGGATCCGGTTACACCATCGAGCAGGGTGACGCCGAATGTGCCGGTCGCGACGTTGGTGCGCAGCATCTCGGCTGCTTCGCTCTGGTCCGGCATCAGTGAAGGCACGGCGTAGCCGGGATCGGGTGCTGCGACCACCGGCCGCGGCGGGATCATCACCGTCTGGAATACGCCCTGCGCCCGCAGCCCGTCCACCACCGTCGACGACACGCCTGCCGCATGCGCCAGGCCGGATCGCGTCCAGGCAAGTCCGCCTTCGGCTGTCTCCAGCACGCGCATCCTCGCCTCCGTCATCCGGTCGGGCTTGGCGAAGGTGCGCTGCAGCCCTTCGATCCACGGCTCCGGATCGAACGCCTCCGGCGCCCTGAGCAGCATGCGCGCCACCATGCCGGGCGGCGACAGCGTGTACTGCGCCACCCAATCGACAAAACGCCGCATCGCGCGGTCGATCGGCGGGCAGTCGAAAACCTGCTCGATCGGCCGCAACTTCTTCGCGTCGACCATCTCGACGGCGCCGTCCCAGACGATGCCGGCGACCTGGCGGGGCCCAAGCGGAACGCGCACGATCGAGCCCGGCACCACGCGCATACCAGCCGGCACGGCATAGGTGTAGGGGCGCTCGGCGGGCATCGGCACCAGCACCGGTGCGGCCGCGACAAAGGGCGAATCTTCGATCATGAGGCGTGACCTTGCCCCGACTTTGGTCTAGATCAAAGTCCGACCCCGAATGTGCATGACGTGCACATGAAAAATCTTCAGGAGACCGCCATGAAATTTTTTGTCGACACCGCCGATGTCAAGGAAATCCGCGAGCTGAACGATTTGGGGCTGCTCGACGGCGTAACCACCAATCCGTCGCTGATCCTGAAATCCGGCGGCAAGATCGCCGACGTCACACGGGAGATCTGCGAGATCGTCAAGGGCCCGGTCTCGGCCGAAGTCGTCGCCACCGAATACAAGGACATGATGGCGGAGGCCAAGATCCTGGCCAGGATCGCCGACAATGTCTGCATCAAGGTGCCGCTGACGCTCGATGGCCTGAGAGCCTGCAAGGACATCCGGTCGGACGGCCGCATGGTCAACGTCACGCTGTGCTTCTCGGCCACCCAGGCGCTGCTCGCCGCCAAGGCCGGCGCTTCCTTCATCTCGCCGTTCGTCGGCCGCATCGACGACAGCGGCTGGGACGGCATGGAGCTGATTGCCGATATCCGCACCATCTACGACAATTATGACTTCCAGACCGAGATCCTGACCGCTTCGGTGCGTACCGTGAACCATGTCAAGCAGGCGGCGCTAATCGGTGCCGATGTCATCACCGCGCCACCGGCGACGCTCAAGGCACTGGTCAAGCACCCGCTGACCGACAAGGGCCTGGAGCAGTTCCTCGCCGACTGGGCAAAGACCGGGCAGAAGATCGGCTGAAGCGACTATCCTACGAACAAAAAAGGCCGAGCAATCGGCCTTTTTTGCAGATTGCGCACTCCGGAAAGACCTAGCTTGCCGCCGGCTTGCCGTGCTTGATCAGATCCTGGGCGATCGACAGCCGCAGCACATCTGCCAGCTCGCGCGCCGCACGGTTCTCGGCGTCGATCTGGGCCCGGTATGACGCGAATTCCTGGCGCGGCCTGTCGTATGACGACGGAATCGAGCGCTTGCCCCTAGCTATGACCGTGCCCGTCTTGGCATCGCTGAGCACATAGTTGGCGGTCAGCGTTACAGTGCCGGCGGTCGGCTCGTCCTCGTCGGTCGTGACCTGCTCGATTGCCGCCGATTCGACGAGTTCGGAGACGCCGAGATCAAGCGAATAGACCGGCGAAGCCGGCTCGCCGGCGCCCTGGCCGAGCGCGAAGATCAAATTGTTGCGGACCTGCTGGGCGTAGCGGGTCTTGACCGGCTTGACCGAGATCGATGCCAGCTCGGCAGCAGCGCCGACCTGCGAGCCGGCGACCAGCGGCGCGCTCGAATAGAGCGGCCGCACCGTGCAGGCGGAAACCAGCGCCACCGAGGCGAGCAGCCCGCAAAGCACGACACGGCGCAGCGTCAGCTCTGTCTTTCGCGGATCAGGCAACGACATTGACGATCCTCTGCGGCACGATGATCACCTTGCGCGGCGCCTTACCTTCGAGCGCTTTCTGCACGAAGTCGAGAGCCAGAACCGCTTTTTCGACCGCACCTTGGTCCGCGTCTCGGGCAATTGTCAAATCGCCGCGCTTCTTGCCGTTGACCTGGACCGGCAGCACGATCTCGGCGTCGACGACAAGCGAGGCATCGTAGTCCGGCCAGGGCCGTTCGGCGACAAGGTCGGTGCCGCCGAGCGTCTGCCAGCACTCCTCGGCCAGATGCGGCATGACCGGCGCGATCAGGTGCACCAGGATCTCGACGGCCTCACGGCAGGCCGCTTGCAGCGCCGGACCGGCCTTGCCCTCTGCCGCCTCGTTGAGCGGTACGGTCAAGGCATTGGCGAGCTCATAGATGCGGGCGATGGCGCGGTTGAAGGCGAGCTTTTCGATATCCTCGCCGACCGACTTCAAGATCTTGTGCGCGGCCTTGGACACTGTCCCGGCCTCGCCGTCCTTCGCCGCCTCTGGCCGGACTCCGGCGAGCGATTCGGCAGCCGTCGACACCAGGCGCCAGATGCGCTGGATGAAGCGATGCGCGCCGGCCGCACCCTCGTCGGTCCATTCGACATCGCGCTCGGGCGGCGAGTCGGACAGCATGAACCAGCGCGCCGTATCGGCGCCGTAGCCGTCGGTGATCTCTTCCGGACTCACCGTATTCTTCTTCGACTTCGACATTTTTTCGAGCGGACCGATCACCGCCTCTTCGCCGGTGGCGATTTCGAAGGCGCGGCGCTTGCCGTCGGCGTCTTCCAGCCTGACCTCGCTTGGCGCAAGCCAGCGGCCGTTCGAGGCGCCGCCAACCCGATAGGTCTCGTGCACCACCATGCCTTGCGTGAACAGGCCCCTGAACGGCTCGGCGAGATCGACATGGCCGGTCTCGCGCATGGCGCGGGTGAAAAAGCGCGAATAGAGCAAATGCAGGATCGCATGCTCAATACCGCCAATATACTGGTCAACCGGCAGCCATTCAGTCGCGGCCTCGGGATCGGTCGGATCATTTGCCCACGGCGCGGTGAAGCGAGCGAAATACCACGAAGAATCGACAAATGTGTCCATCGTGTCGGTTTCTCGCCGCGCATCCTTGCCGCAACGCGGGCATTTGACGCGCCGCCATGTCGGATGGCGATCGAGCGGATTGCCCGGCCGGTCGAACTCGATGTCGTCCGGCAGCTTGACCGGCAGGTCGGCTTTCGGCACCGGCACCACGCCGCAATCCTCGCAATGGATCATCGGGATCGGGCAGCCCCAATAGCGCTGGCGCGAAATGCCCCAGTCGCGCAGGCGGAAATTCACCTTGCGCTCTGCCATCGGCCGGTTGCCGATGGTCCTTTGTTCCAGCAGCTTCGCCACCTCGTCGAATGCCTGATCCGGCTTCATGCCGTCGAGGAAGCGCGAATTGATCATCGCGCCATCATCGACGTAAGCCTCGTCGATGACCTGGAAGCTTCCTTGATTCTCGCCTTCCGGCATCACCACCGGAATGACCGGAAGGCCGTATCTGTTGGCGAAGTCGAGGTCGCGCTGGTCATGTGCCGGGCAGCCGAAGATGGCGCCGGTGCCATAGTCCATCAGCACGAAATTGGCGACGTAGACGGGTAGCGTCCACCTCTCGTCGAACGGATGGACGACGCGAATGCCGGTATCGAAGCCCTTCTTCTCGGCCGTCTCCAATGCCGCCGCCGAAGTGCCCATATGGCGGACTTCGTCGATGAACTTTGCCAGTGCCGGATTGTCTTCGGCGGCCTTTTTGGCCAGCGGATGGTCGGCCGCAATCGCCATGAAGGACGCGCCGAAGATGGTGTCGGGCCTGGTCGTATAGACTTCGAGCTCATGCTCGCCGGCGATTGGCTTGGCCAGCGGCCAGCGGATCAGCAGCCCTTCTGAACGGCCGATCCAGTTCGCCTGCATCAGCTTCACTTTTTCCGGCCAGTCGTCGAGCTGATCGAGCGAATCCAGCAGATCCTGCGCATAATCGGTGATCTTGAAGAACCACTGCGTCAGCTCGCGCTGTTCCACCAGCGCGCCTGAGCGCCAGCCGCGTCCGTCGATGACCTGCTCGTTGGCAAGCACCGTCATGTCCTCCGGATCCCAGTTGACCTTGGAGGATTTGCGCGTCACCAGCCCCTTCTCGACGAAATCGAGGAACAGCATCTGCTGGCGGTGATAGTAGTCGACATCGCAGGTGGCGAACTCGCGCGCCCAATCGAGCGACAGGCCCATGACCTTGAGCTGCTCGCGCATGGCGGCAATGTTCTGATAGGTCCAGTCCTTGGGATGGACCTTGTTCTGCATCGCCGCGTTTTCGGCTGGCATGCCAAAGGCGTCCCAGCCCATCGGGTGCAGCACGTTGAAACCCTTGGCCCGCTTGTAGCGCGCCACCACGTCGCCCATCGTATAGTTGCGGGTATGGCCGATATGGATGCGCCCCGACGGATAGGGGAACATCTCCAGCACGTAGTATTTCGGGCGCGGGTCGTCATTGTCGGCTTCGAACAGCTTCTTGGCGTCCCAGGCCTTCTGCCATTTGGGCTCTGACGCGCGCGGATTGTATCGTTCGGTTGCCATCGGGTGTTTTTCACTTAAAAGCATGCGCGAGCCGCCGGACAATGCCCGGGCGGCTCAGGAAATGTCGTCGCGGTGTTCATCATGGATTGCCGGACCCGTCAACTGCGGCGATCCGGCGAAAAGCCAAACACAGGCAGGATATAGGCATGGCGAGCGCCGCCGAACAGCTTTTCACGGTCAAGGCAAGGATCGCTGCCGCCGAGCGCGAGGCAGGCCGTGAGGCCGGAGCGGTGACGCTGGTCGCGGTCTCGAAAACCTTCGACGCCGCCGATATCCGCCCCGTCATCGAGGCCGGCCAGCGCATCTTCGGCGAAAACCGCGTCCAGGAAGCACAAGCCAAATGGCCGGCACTGCGGACGGCGTTTCCCGATATCGAGCTGCATCTGATCGGTCCGCTGCAATCGAACAAGGCCAAGGAAGCGGTGGCATTGTTCGACGTCATCGAAACCATCGATCGTGAAAAGATCGCCGCAGAGCTGGCCAAGGAAATCGCCAGGCAGGGCAGGACGCCAAGGCTCTATGTCCAGGTCAACACCGGCTCCGAGCCGCAAAAGGCCGGCATCGAGCCGCGCGAGGCTGTCGCCTTCGTCGCCCGCTGCCGCTCGGTTCACGCCCTCGCCATCGAAGGGCTGATGTGCATTCCGCCGGCCGACGAGAACCCCGGTCCGCATTTCGCGCTGCTGGAAAAGCTTGGGCTCGAGGCCGGCGTCGACAAGCTCTCCATGGGCATGTCCGGCGACTACGAAACCGCGATCGCCTTCGGCGCGACCAGTGTCAGGGTTGGATCGGCGATTTTCGGCGCCAGATGAGGCGCAGCCGACCTTAGGCCACAGGCTGACATTGACTAAGCCAGCGTATAGAAACGGAACGTTTCGTTCCTATATCGGTCGAGTTATTCTCAACCCGTCTGGAGCCACCATGCGTTACAATCAACTTGGAAATACGGGGATGTTCGTCTCCGAACTTTGCCTCGGCACGATGACGTTCGGCGCGGCCGGCGAGAATGCCCAATGGGGCCTGATCGCCAGCCTCGACCAGAAGGGCGTCGACGAGATCGTTGCCCGCTCCCTCGCCGCCGGCGTCAATTTCTTCGACACGGCGGATGTCTATTCCTTCGGCGCCTCGGAACGGCTTCTCGGCCAGTCGCTCAGGAACCTTGGCGTCAACCGTCAGGACGTGATCATCGCCACCAAGGTTCACGGCGCCATGGGCGGCGGCCCGAACCAGCGCGGTTCCTCGCGCGGCCACATCATGGATTCGGTCGAGAGCAGCCTCGAGCGGCTACAGCTCGATCACATCGATCTCTACCAGCTGCACGGCACCGACACGGTGACGCCTATCGACGAAACGCTGCGGGCGCTCGACGACCTGGTTGCCGCCGGCAAGGTCCGCTATGTCGGCGTCTCGAACTGGCAGGCCTGGCGCATTGCCAAGGCGCTGGGTATTGCCGAGCGCAAAGGCTTTGCCCGCTTCGAGACCGTGCAGTCGTATTATTCGATCGCCGGCCGCGATCTCGAGCGCGAAATCGTGCCGCTGATCAACGAGGAGAAGCTCGGGCTGATGGTCTGGTCGCCGATGGCTGGCGGCCTGCTCTCCGGCAAATACGGACCGGGCGCCCCCGGCAATGGCGAGGGCCGTCGCGCCAGCTTCAATTTCCCGCCGGTCAATGAGGACCGTGCCTGGGCAGCGGTCGCCGTCATGCGCGAGATCGCCGTCAAGCACGGCGTCAGCGTCGCCACGGTGGCGCTCGGCTATGTCCTGGCCAAGCCATTCGTGATGAGCGTCATCATCGGCGCCAGCCGCATGGAGCAGCTGGAACAGAACCTTGCAGCCACCGAGTTGCAGCTCGATGCCGATGATCTTGTTCGCCTCGACGAAGTCAGTGCCCTGCCCGCCGAATACCCCGGCTGGATGCTGGAGCGTCAGGCGGCCGGCCGGCGGCCGGCGCCCTTTGTGCCGAAAAAGTAGTTCAATTTACCTTCGATTCGATGCTTTGGGAGCCGGCAGGCTCCCGATCTTTTTTTGGGCTCAAGTCAGCCGAACAGTCTCGACCAAAAAGTCCAAAAACGCCCGCACCCGCGCCGGCAGATACTTGCCTTGGCCGACATAGACGGCGTGGGTGAGTTCCTCGTCGCCGGGATTGAAATCTTCCAGCAGCGGCAGAAGCCGGCCGGCGGCAATGTCGGCCTCCACATGCCAGCGTGCCAGCCGGGCGATGCCCGCCCCCGAGAGCGCCATCAGCCGCATCGCCTCGCCGTCGCTGACTAGCGTATTTCCTATGATCGACAGGGTGATCGGCTTGCCGGCCGCGTCGATAAAAGGCCAGCCCTCGAGGTGACGAACGAAACGGAAGCCCATCCGGTTGTGACGATCGAGATGGGCGGGCGTCTTGGGCGTGCCACGCGCTTCGAGATACGATGGCGCCGCAACGACGACCACCCGGCTCTGCCCGAGCTTGCGCGCCACCAGCCGTGATTCGCCGAGCGGCCCGGCGCGGATGGCGACGTCAGCGCGCTCCTCCATCAGGTCGATGACATCGTCGGTCAACACCAGATCGACCGAGATTTCGGGGTAGCGCTCTAGGAAACGCGGCAAAAGCGGGATCAGCCGATGCTGCCCGAAAGGCACGTAGCTGTTGATCCGCAGCCGGCCACGCGGCGCGGCACCCGCCGCTGCCTCGCGCTCGGCCGCCGCCATGTCGGCAAGGACGCGCACGCCGCTGTCGAAGAACGCCGCCCCCTCCGGTGTCAGTTGCAGCTTGCGCGTCGAACGGCTGACCAGCCGCGCACCAAGCCGCGCCTCCAGCCGCGCGATCAGCTTGCTCACCGCCGACGGCGTCATCCGCAACGCGCGGGCAGCGGCTGAAAAGCTGCCCGCCTCGACGACGCGAACGAACACTTCGATCTCGCCGGAGCGATTGATGTCGGGCCTGGCCATTGGTGAATCTATTTCACAGACGATGTGCCCGATGCAAGGCTGGTTCACAGCACATCGCGGCACGATCTTCCGGATCGGGGCGTGGGAGGACACGGGGCGCCCGTCATCAAAACTGGTCGTCATCGAAGTGGGAACCGCCATGCCCCTTGCTCTTTACGCTCTTGCCGCCGGTGCCTTTGGCATCGGCGTCACCGAATTCGTCATCATGGGCCTGCTGCTCGACGTCAGCACCGATCTCGGCGTCTCGATCTCAGCTTCCGGCCAGCTGATTTCTGGCTATGCGCTGGGCGTCGTCATCGGCGCGCCGCTGCTGACGATCGCGACCGGCCGTTGGCCGCGCAAGACTGTGCTTCTGGCGCTGATGGCGATCTTCACGCTGGGCAACCTCGCTTGTGCGCTTGCCCCAGACTACTGGACGCTGATGGGTGCGCGCGTACTGACCGCCTTCGCCCACGGTACCTTCTTCGGCGTCGGCTCGGTCGTGGCGACCGGACTGGTGGCGCCCAACAAGAAAGCCTCGGCGATCGCCCTGATGTTCACCGGCCTGACCATCGCCAACATCCTCGGCGTGCCCTTCGGCACATGGCTCGGCCAAGCCTTCGGCTGGCGCGCGACCTTCTGGGCGGTGACCCTGGTCGGCATCGCCGCCTTTACCATCATTCTGCTGCTGGTGCCGCGCAGCCGAACAGAGCCTGAGAAGAGCAATTTGCGCGCCGATCTCGCCTTGCTCGGCCGCGCGCCGGTCCTGCTTGGCTTTGCCACCACCGTGCTTGGCTATGCCGGCGTCTTCGCCGTCTTCACCTACATCGCCCCGTTGCTGACCGAGATCACCGGTTTTGACGAGACAGCGGTGTCGCCGATCCTGCTGGTCTTCGGCGGCGGCCTCATCGCCGGCAACCTCGCCGGCGGCAAGTTCGCCGATCGCTGGCTGGTACCGTCCGTTCTCGGCAGTCTCGTCGTGCTGGCGCTGGTGCTCGGCACCATGACCTTCGCCCTGCACAGCCAGATCATGGCCGTTATCTATGTCGGCCTGCTCGGCGCCGCCGCCTTCGCCACCGTCGCGCCGCTACAGTTATGGGTGTTGCAGAAGGCGCAAGGCGCCGGCCAGAGCCTAGCTTCATCCTTCAACATCGCCGCCTTCAACCTCGGCAATGCGGCCGGCGCCTGGCTCGGCGGCGTGGTCATCGCCCATGGTCCCGGCCTCGGTGCCGTCACCTGGGTCGCGGCGCTGTTGCCACTTTCAGCGCTTGCCGTAGCGGCGTTTGCGCTGCGTCTCGACCGAGATCCTGTCCTCGCTACACCGGAAATCGCGCGGTCATAGAACGCAAACCTCAGCCAATCTTTGAAACAGCCATCCTTCCACAAGGAGCAAACCCATGGATTATCGAAATCTTGGCGCATCAGGCCTGAAGGTCCCGGTGCTCTCGTTCGGCGCTGGAACCTTCGGCGGTTCAGGCCCGCTGTTCGGTGCCTGGGGCAACAGCGATGCGGCGGAAGCACGGCGGCTGGTCGACATCTGCCTTGAGGCCGGCGTCAACCTGTTCGACACCGCCGATGTCTATTCGAATGGCGCTTCCGAACAAGTGCTCGGCGCTGCCATCAAGGGCCGCCGCGACGCCGTGCTGATCTCGACCAAGACCTCGCTGCCGATGGGCGACGGTCCCAACGATGCCGGCTCGTCACGTTCACGCCTGATCAAGGCCGTCGAAGACGCGCTGAAGCGTCTTGGCACCGATTACATCGACCTGCTGCAACTGCACGCCTTCGACGCCGCAACACCGATCGAGGAGGTGCTGTCGACGCTGGACAGTCTCGTGCGCGCCGGCAAACTGCGTTATGTCGGCGTCTCCAATTTTTCCGGCTGGCAAGTGATGAAATCGCTCGGCCTGGCGGATAGACATGGCTATCCCCGATACGTCGCCCATCAGGTCTATTACTCGCTGGTCGGACGCGATTATGAATGGGAGTTGATGCCGCTCGGCCTCGACCAGGGCGTCGGTGCGCTGGTGTGGAGCCCACTCGGCTGGGGCCGCCTGACCGGCAAGATCCGCCGTGGCCAGAAGCTGCCTGAGAAAAGCCGGCTGCACGACACGGCAAGCTTCGGACCGCCCGTCGAGGATGAGCATCTCTATCGGGTCGTCGACGCGCTTGATGTTGTCGCCGAGGAAACCGGCAAGACCATACCGCAGATCGCCATCAATTGGCTGCTGCAGCGGCCGACCGTCGCCTCCGTCATCATTGGCGCGCGCAACGAGAAGCAGTTGCGCCAGAATCTCGGCGCCGTCGGCTGGTCCTTGACAGCCGAGCAGATGAAGAAGCTCGACACGGCAAGTGAGGTCACCGCACCCTATCCGTATTTTCCCTATCGCCGGCAGGAGGGTTTTGCCCGGCTGAACCCGCCCGCAGTCTAACGCTCCAAAAGCTGGGCGGCGGCTCCCAGGCTGCCGCCCGCCCGGCTAATGCAGAACGAACTCGCCGTCGACCTTGCGCCATTCGTTCGGCGCGATCAGCTTCTGGTGCGTGTAGCTGACCGAATGCAGCGGGCCTTCGAGCTTGGCCTTCCAGAACTCGATGAAACGGATCAGCACGGGAAATTTCGGGGCGATGTCGTAATCCTGCCAGATGAAGCTCTGCAGCAGATGCGGATGATCTGGGAAGTGATAAAGAATCTTGGCCGTGGTCAAGCCATAGCCCTTGAGCATCAGGTCCATTTCTGAATGGTCGCGCATTGCGGTCCCCTGGTTGATTCTCCTTCCTCCCAGCCTGAAATTGTGCACCCCATTTGCTTATTCGTCTATTGATATTTCTACGATCAAATCAGATTCCTCCCGCAAAAACATGCGCTTAGCAGCCGCCTCACGAGAGTGCTGACACCGCCGGGCAAGGCACCTGCGGCATCCCGCCGCGCGAATCCAACGTCTAATGTTGCCGTCACCGCCGAACTGTTAATAATGCGCGCGAATTCGCGGCCGCATCGCCGCGATCCTGCCGGCGGTCAAGCCGGCGGTTTGGTTTTGGGGAGGAAGGCGAAGAAATGTCCGATGTTCATGTCCATCGCGTCCAGCCGGCGTGGAAGAAGAACGCGCTGATTGACAATGACGCCTACCTGAAATGGTACGCCGACAGCGTCAACAACCCGGACAAGTTCTGGGGCAAGCACGGCAAGCGCATCGACTGGTTCAAGCCCTACAGCAAGGTCAAGAACACGTCCTTCGACGGCAAGGTTTCGATCAAATGGTTCGAGGATGGCCAGACAAACGTTTCGTGGAACTGCATCGACCGGCATCTGAAGAAGCGCGGCGAACAGACCGCCATCATCTGGGAAGGCGACAATCCCTACGACGACAGGAAGATCACCTATAACGAACTTCACGCACATGTCTGCCGCCTCGCCAATGTGATGAAGAAGCACGGCGTCAAGAAGGGCGACCGCGTCACCATCTACATGCCGATGATCCCGGAGGCCGCTTATGCGATGCTCGCCTGCACGCGCATCGGCGCCATTCATTCGGTTGTCTTCGGCGGCTTTTCGCCGGATGCGCTGGCCGGACGCATCGACGACTGCAAGTCGAACTTCGTCATCACCGCCGACGAAGGCCTGCGCGGCGGCAAGACTATCCCGCTGAAGGAGAACACCGACAAGGCGATCGAGATCGCCGCCAAGGCCGGAACGAAAGTCGAAAAGGTCTTGGTCGTGCGCCGCACCGGCGGCAAGACCGGCTGGGCCGCCGGGCGCGACGTCTGGTACCATGACGAGGTCGCCACGGTTAAGGCCGAATGCAAGCCCGAGAAGATGAACGCCGAGGACCCGCTGTTCATCCTCTACACATCCGGCTCGACCGGCAAGCCGAAGGGCGTGCTGCATACCACCGCCGGCTATCTCGTCTATGTCTCGATGACACACCAATATGTCTTCGACTATCATGAGGGCGATATCTACTGGTGCACCGCCGATGTCGGCTGGGTCACCGGCCACAGCTATATCGTCTATGGGCCGCTCGCCAACGGCGCCACCACGCTGATGTTCGAAGGCGTGCCGAACTACCCATCGCAGTCGCGTTTCTGGGACGTGATCGACAAGCACAAGGTCAACATCTTCTACACCGCGCCGACGGCGCTGCGCGCGCTGATGGGCGCCGGCGATGCCCATGTCACCAAAACGTCGCGCAAGTCGCTGCGCGTGCTCGGCACCGTCGGCGAGCCGATCAATCCGGAAGCCTGGGAGTGGTATTTCAACGTCGTCGGCAACGGCAAGGTGCCGATCGTCGACACCTGGTGGCAGACCGAGACCGGCGGCATCATGATCACGCCGGTTCCGGGCGCCACCCACCTCAAGGCGGGTTCGGCGACGCGGCCCTTCTTTGGCGTCAAGCCGCAGCTGGTCGACGCCGACGGCAAGGTACTGGAAGGCGAAGCCAGCGGCAATCTTTGCATTGCCGACTCATGGCCGGGCCAGATGCGCACCGTCTATGGCGATCACGACCGCTTCGTGCAGACCTATTTCTCGACCTACAAGGGCAGGTACTTCACCGGCGACGGCTGCCGCCGCGATGCTGACGGCTACTACTGGATCACCGGCCGCGTCGATGACGTCATCAACGTCTCCGGCCACCGGATGGGCACCGCCGAGGTCGAATCGGCGCTGGTTTCGCATGAGAAGGTCTCGGAGGCCGCCGTCGTCGGCTACCCGCACGATATCAAGGGCCAGGGCATCTACTGCTATGTCACGCTGATGGCCGGCGAGACGCCAAGCGAGGAATTGCGCCAGGAGCTCGTCGCCCATGTCCGCAAGGAGATCGGCGCCATCGCTTCGCCCGACAAGATCCAGTTCGCGCCCGGCCTGCCGAAGACCCGTTCCGGCAAGATCATGCGGCGCATCCTGCGCAAGATCGCCGAGGATGATTTTGCCGCGCTCGGCGACACCTCGACGCTCGCCGACCCGGCAGTCGTCGACGACCTGATCGCCAACCGGCAAAACAAGAAGGGCTGATGCAACCCGCATTGGGCGCCGTCACCGAGCTTTGGCGCTATCCCGCGAGCTCGCTCGCCGGCGAGTTTCAGGAGGCGATCTCCGTCGACTGGCATACCGTCGAAGGCGACCGCCTGTTTGGTCTTGTCGATACCTCGACCGATGAAATCGCGCGGCCCGACCGCGAAGCGAAATGGCACAAGGTGCCCCGCATCCGCACCCGGCTGTCGCAGGCCGGCAGGCTGGAGGTCGCCATCCCCGACGGACGCTGGCTTTCGGCACCTGGCGCGCAAAGTGATCGCGCGGTTTCCGCGTATCTCGGCTTTGCGGCTTCCATCCGGCCGTTCCGCCGGGAAAACGCGGCTCCGGATTACCTCGGCCCCCTGCTGACGGAACGCTACGTCAAAACCCCTATTCATCTGCTGACCACCGCCTCACTGGCGCGTTTGAAAGTGCTGCATCCAGAGGGCACCGCCGACGCGCGCCGCTTCCGCCCCAACATCGTCGTCGATATGCCAGAGGTCGAGGGGTCGTTTCCCGAGACGGAATGGATCGGGTGCAAGCTGGCCATCGGCGACCTGCTCCTGACCATCTCCGAGCCGTGCCGCCGCTGCGGCTTCACCATCATTGGCCAGAACGGGTTCGACCACGACCCGGCAATCCTGCGCAGCCTGGTCCGCCACAACGCCCATAACCTCGGCGTCTACTGCACCGTCGACCGACCGGCCCGCGTCGAGATCGGCGCCACGATGCGCCTCCTGTAGCTATCGATACAAATCCGCCCGCGTCGGCGGCAGGCCGCTCGGGCCGCGCGCGCGCCTAGTGACAACGGTCTGGAAGATCTGCGCCGAGGCGCGTTCGAAGGTGATCGAGCAACCGGTCAGATAAAGCAGCCAGAGCCGCGCCTTGGCTTCGCCGACCTCGGCGATGGCTTCGTCGAAGCGTGCGTGGAGACGCTCTGCCCATAGCCTGCAGGTGCGCGCATAGTGCTCGCGCAAGTTTTCGACGTCGTAGACGAGGAAGCCGTGCGCCTCGAGATTGCCGAGCGTCATGCCGATCGTATCGAGTTCGCCGCCCGGAAAAATGTATTTGATCAGCGCCTTGAATTCCGGCCCCTTGCGCAGCGTCTTCTTCAAGCTGCCCTTGTCGCGCCGGGTGATGGCGTGGTGCAGATAGATGCCGCCGGGCTTGAGCAGGCGATGGATCCTCGAGAAATAGGCCGCATGGTTGGCAAGCCCCAGATGCTCGAACATGCCGATCGAGGAGATCTTGTCGAAGGAGCCGGACAGCTCGGCATAGGACTTGATCTCGATGGTGATGCGGTCCTCCAGCCCGGCGGCGCGGATGCGTTCACGGGCGAGTTCGGTCTGTGCTTCCGATAGCGAAACGCCGTGGCCGACGACGCCATAATTCTTCACCGCATGGATGAGCATCGCTCCCCAGCCGCAGCCGATGTCGAGCAATCTGTCGCCGGGCTTCAGGCGAAGCTTGCGGCAGATATGGTCGAGCTTGTCTCTCTGGGCCTGATCGATATCGTTGGCGAAATCCTTGAAGTAGCCGCAACTATAGACCATGCGCTCGTCGAGGAAGAGCCGGTAGAATGCGTTGGAAATGTCGTAATGATGCTGGATCGCCTCCTTGCTCGAACCGCTGACGAAAGGATTGCGGCCGGAAAGATCGGTTCGCGTCGTCATCTGTTTTCGCGAAAACAGCACCGCCGGCAGGTCGCGCAGGATCGCCAGCTTCGGCAATGTCTTGAGCTTCGTCCTGAGCTTGCCGTGCGTGGGCAAGGCGTAGAAATCGAACAGCGATCCGTCTTCGACGTCGACCGCCTTGGCAATCCACATCTCGATCAGCGTCGATAAAGAGGGCCGACGTACGATCTGCCAGACGATGTCCTGGTCGTTGATAGTGAGCACCGGGCCGGTAGCCGGGCCGATCCGCTCGCCTGTCCACAGCCTCACCGCGAAACCCGGCTTCAGCGTCTCGATGACCGTCCGAACAATCCGGGCCGCTCTCTCGGCTGCCTCCATCCCCGTCCTCCCTTACCCGGCAAATAACGGCCCGGAACAATCGCGGCTCGATCTTGCCTGCCCGATCGGCCGGCCGCAAGCCGCCCGAGTGCACAAGCACGCTTGTTCAGGATTTTCGAGTGCCGCGCCTTGCCATTTGCCGGATGACACCCCATCATGGGGAAGTGTTCAACAAATCGAAAGGAGGTGATCCGATGTCGAGTGATTTCGTTTTCCAGAACGTGGCCTCAGCGGATCGCACTTTCGGGAAGCAGTCTTCCCGTTAAGGCGCGAGATGCGCGGCTGGCGACCAACCGTCGCCGCCAGGAGCCGTGCCATGGACGGAAACACGGAAGGCCGCCGACTTCGCGAGAAGCGGCGGCCTTTTCCTTTTTGGGCTGTTGTCCCTTATTTGGTTACGGTCAACATCTCGACGTTGCGCGCTATGTCCTGGAAAGCCTGGTTGAGTTCGGTTCCATTGGCAGCTTGGTAGAAGTGCTTGATCTTGGCGGTGTCCGGGCTCGCGCAATCCTGGAGCGTGGCCTTGGCATTCGTTTCGTTTAGGTCAAACCCAATAGTGAAGATCTCGATGCCGTTGTCGCGCATGGCAGCGCAAAGTTTCTTGGCGGCCGTGCGGGTCGGCTCCTTGCCGGCGTCATTGTAGACGTCGCTCACCGTGCTCGCATCGAAGTAGGACAGGTTGAATTCGCCGTCGGTCATCAGGATCGCGATTTTGGCGACCTTTTTTGGATCCATCTTGGCCGGCCGCTGCGAAGTCCTCATTATGCTCCCCCAGTTCTCCGAGAGCATGTACCAGGTCCACTGTACGCCGATATGGCCGGCAGTGCCGCCGGAGGCGATGAAATTCTTGATGACCGTCTTGAGCGCCGTCGCATCCGCCGTCAGCGGCATCAGCGTGGCGGCCGGGCAGGCGGCGGTGCCGGTTTGCCAGGCGAAGGACGACAGCAGGTAGTCGCGGTTGACCATGCTGGCGTCGGGGCCTGCGTCCGAATATTGGTAGGTCCCCTTGCGTTCGGTGGCGCAATTGTCAGGACGGATGAGCCCCGAGACATACTGCACAGCGTCATTGGCCGGCGCCTGTTTGCGTTGGCTGGCGGTGGTTTCCACATAGACGCTGCTGGCGGCAAGTGTACCGGCATTCACCGAATTGGCATAAGGTACGATGGCAACCCGCACGCGCGGTTTGGAGGTGTCCTGACCGCCCAGAAAACTGTCGACGGCATTCGCCGCAGCCGTCCGCAGATCGATGATTTTCTGGCCTGCCATCGAGCCGGTCACATCGAGCATCATCGCGACTTCGATCTGCTTGTCCGAATAGAGAGCCGTCGTCGATGCGGGAACGCGTTGCATGCCAACCGTGCTGAAAAGCGGGAAATAGTAGTTGACGTTGACATGGACGTCCGCCTGGACAGTCTTGGCTGTCCTGTCGACAACCAGATTGTCGAGGACGATCTGGTTGTCCTGGAGGATACCCGCCGTGCTGTTGGCATCGAGAAAGGCCTGCACCGATTTGCTGGCGTCGGCCTCGCTGATGACGCCGGTTGTCAGGTCGCGGGCCGTCGAGGTGACCGCTGCATCGACCACGCCTTGCAGGCTCGATTTTACATTGTAGAGTTGGGACACGTTGACGGCAAAGCCGACACTCAGCGCCAGTACTGAGCCGATTATACCAAACAGGACCGCGAAATTTCCGCTGCGATCCCCGGCAAAGCCGCCGATCGCCTGAACAAGACCCCCGAAACGCCGCATTCCTTCCGCCTCCATTCGCTACAGCCTGCAGCTGTCCGAACGCGCATTGCAGGAATCCGGCCGGATCGCGCCGCCGGGCGCGGGAAAGCGAGCGGCCCCCGCTCAGGCCATTGTTTCCAAACGGTTTCGAGCGGCGACAAGGTAAACAGCGGGTAAACGAAAGCCGCGTCGGCACGGCTTTGTTCAAAAAGCGCTTACCAAGATTCGGGCTCGCAATTCGAGACGGCTGGACTGCGTCCCAATCCGGTACAGACGAGATGTATCGAACAGGATCAGTGCTGCCGCGGTGGCGGCAGGTGGAAATCCGGACTGCGAATGCGTCCGAAGATCAGGCCAGCATCCGTGCGCTGACCGTCCGGTCGAGGCCGCGATAGGGCGGCTTGAACAGATTGCCTTCCTGCTCGTGGGTCCAGACCTTGAACAGGCTGAGCCGATGCGGGCCGAAACTGTGCAGCAGCGGCACGTCGGTGGCGTCGCGGCCGCGGGCTATGACGACGCGGCCGATCCTCGGCACATTGTGGCGAGGATCGAAGGTGTACCATCTGCCGTCGAGGAACACTTCCACCCAGGCCGAGAAATCCATCGGCGCCGGATCGGCGGGCACGCCGATATCGCCGAGATAGCCGTTCACGTAGCGGGCCGGGATGTTCATGCAGCGGCAGAGCGTGATCGCCAGATGGGCAAAGTCGCGGCAGACGCCGACGCGCTCCTCATGCGCCTGCGCCGCCGTGCGGGTCGAGCGCGCATAGCCGTAGCCGAAGGACAGGCGGTTGTGGACATAGTCGACGATCGCCTGCACCCGCGCCCAGCCCGGCGGAAGCTGGCCGAAAAGTTGCCAGGCCAGGCCGCCGAGATGGTCGGTCTCGCAGTAACGGCTGCCGAGCAGATAGCCGAGCACCTCGTCCGGCAATTCGGCAACCGGGACTTCCCCGGCCAGCGTGCTGACTTCGTCCATCTCGCCGCTGTCCTCGACCACCGCGTCATAAAGGATGCGAAAGCTTCCGGCCGGCGCCGTGAAGCGGCGGCAGCTATTGCCGAAAAGATCGTGGTAGACCCTGGTCGGAACCGACGGCGACGTCAGCACGCGCGTCTGCCGCTTGATGTCGGCCTGGCGATCCCGATGGATCTCGAGCAGCGAAACAATCGGCGTGGCTGCAGCGCATTCAATGGCAATTTCATAGCCGAGCCTGATCAGCATCGCCGTCCCCCTACGATCGTCATGGAAGATAGTGCTGGTCAACGCAGGAGAGTGTGCGGCGGTTCCTTGTGGTCGTCAAAAACGGCGCCTCGAGGCTTCCCACACGGACGCGGCAACGTTACGGTCGATCGACACGCGTCTTTCGAAATAATTCCTCCAAGATGACCCCGGGAAACCGATGTTCGCAGGCAGAAAATTCGCGGCCTTCCTGTTCGATATGGACGGCACGATTCTCAATTCGATCGCCGCGGCGGAAAGGGTCTGGGCAGCGTGGGCGCATCGGCAAGGTCTTGACGTCGCCGCATTCCTGCCGACCATCCACGGCGTGCGGGCGATCGAGACCATCGGCCGGCTGGCGCTCCCAGGCGTCGATCCTGCCCGCGAAGCCGAATCGCTTTTGCAGGCCGAGGCGGCCGATGTCGAGGGCATTCGCCCGATTGCCGGCGCCGCGGCCTTCTTGGCGTCGCTGCCGCCTGGAAGCTGGGCGATCGCCACTTCGGCACCGCGCGAACTTGCCTTGCTGCGCCTGCAGGCCGCCGGCATTCCGGCTCCCGCCGTGATCGTTGCGGCGGAGGACGTGGCTCGCGGCAAGCCGGCGCCCGACTGCTTCCGGCTGGCGGCCGCACGGCTCGGCGTCGATGTGCGCGACTGCCTCGTCTTCGAGGACGCGCCGGCCGGCATAGCGGCAGCCGAAGCCGCGGGCGCTGCAATCGTGGTGATCAGCGCCACGCACCGGCATCCGTTGCAGACGCCGCATGCCGCCATCACCGGCTATGGCGCGATCGGCATCGCCGTCGATGACAACGGCTGGATTGCCATCGAAGCGGAACGGACCGCACAGCCTGCTTAACTAGCATCCTGCTTGCGCTAAAAGTCGCTGGTCAGGCCCTTGACCTCCCAGTCGCCATAGCGGCCAGGCTCCTTGCCGCCGCGCCCGCCGATCTCCCTCGGCAGCGTGGCTTCCTGCTCGCGATATTTCTCCCGCCGGGCCTCGGCCTCGACCAAGGCGCGCCTGGCTGCCGGGATCAGCGGCTTTTGCGGCGAGCCGTTAGCATGCGTTTGGCTGGTTTTGTCGATCATGCGATCTTCCGCTAGATTGAAACAGGCCCCGATTGAAACGGGAACCGCTGTTTCCCATCATATAGCGATGGGCCCACAAGGATCGACCCCTTTGTTGGGCCCAAATGGAGCAGACGATGAACACCCTTCGCACCGCCATGCTTTTGGCCGCAATGACGGCCCTGTTCATGGGCGTCGGCTATCTGGTCGGCGGATCCGGCGGCATGATGATCGCCTTGCTGATCGCCGCCGGCACCAATTTGTTCAGCTATTGGAACGCCGACAAGATGGTGCTGTCGATGCACCGTGCGATCGAAGTCGACGAACGCAACGCGCCTGAATATTACGCCATCGTGCAGGGTCTCGCGCAACGTGCCGGCCTGCCGATGCCGAGAACCTATCTCATCGACAATCCGCAGCCCAATGCCTTCGCCACCGGCCGCAATCCGCAAAATGCCGCTGTCGCCGCCAGCACCGGCCTGCTCGAGCGGCTATCGCATGAAGAAGTCGCGGCGGTGATGGCGCACGAGCTCGCCCATGTGCAGCACCGCGACACGCTGACCATGACGATCGTCGCCACCTTTGCCGGCGCAATTTCGATGCTCGGCAATTTCGCCTTCTTTTTCGGCGGCAACCGCGACAACAACAATTCCTTCGGCATCGTCGGCGTGCTGGTGGCAATGATCGTCGCGCCTTTGGCCGCCATGATCGTGCAGATGGCGGTGAGCCGCACCCGCGAATATGAGGCCGACCGGCGCGGTGCCGAAATCTGTGGACACCCGCTGTGGCTCGCCTCGGCGCTTGACAAGATCGCGCGGGGCGCCGAACGCATCCGCAACCTGGATGCCGAGCGCAATCCGGCAACCGCCCATCTCTTCATCATCAATCCTCTTTCCGGCGAGCGTATGGACAGTTTGTTTTCCACTCACCCGAGCACAGAAAACCGCATCGCCGCGTTGCAGAGGATGGCGAGCGAAATGGCCGGCGCACCCGAAGCGGCCGCGACGCCAAGGCCGGCGCCGGAAGGGACCGGGCAGCCGTCTGGTCCGTGGGACAGGGCCGCGCGGCCCGAGAGGCCGGCTGAGCCGGCCAAGCCGAGACCCAATCCCTGGGGACGCAATCCGACCGGCCCCAAAGGTCCGTGGTCGTGAGTTCAGCGAAGCGCCGGCACGGAATTTCAGGCGATCGTGAACACAATTCGAGCGGCGAGGCCGTAGCCGGTCTCGCCGCGCGCAAGGCAGCCGCGCGGCTGCTTGCCGCCGTCATCGACGCGAGGACGCCGCTCGACGGGCTGACCGACCATGAGAACGGCCATCCACAATACAAGGCGCTCGACCTGCGCGACCGCGCTTTGGTGCGCGCCATTCTGGTCACCGCCCTGCGCTACCGCATGACCATATCAGGCCTTTTGGCCCGTCGCCTGGAAAAGCCGCTACCGCCCAACGCCACGGCGCTTTCGCACATTTTGCATGTGGCGGCAGCGCAGATCCTGTTCCTCGATGTTCCCGACAGCGCCGCCGTCGACCTCGCCGTGACACACGCCAAGTCCGATCCGCGCACGGCGCGCTTTTCCGGCCTCGTCAACGGCGTGCTGCGCACGCTGGCGCGGGCCAAGCAGGACGAGCTCGCCGCAGCATTTGCCGCTACCGACGAGGCGCCAAAATGGTTTTCCGACCGTTTGAAAACAGTCTACGGCCTCGACAAGGCCCGGCAGATACTGCTCGCCCATCGCCATGAGGCACCGGTCGATTTCTCGGTCAAGTCGGACCCGGCGCTGTGGGCCGAACGGCTCGGCGGCTTTGTCTTGCCGACCGGCACGGTGCGGGTGGAAAAGCTCAGCGCTTCCGTGACCGAACTGCCCGGCTTTGGGGAAGGCGCCTGGTGGGTTCAGGATGCAGCGGCCAGCCTGCCGGCCCGGCTGTTCGGCGACATCAATGGTTTGCGAATCGCCGACCTCTGCGCCGCGCCGGGCGGCAAGACCGCCCAGCTGATCCTCGCCGGCGCGCACGTCACCGCGCTAGACATGTCCAAAACGCGGCTGGCACGGCTGACGCAGAACCTCGAACGGCTCGGTCTGGCCGCCGAGATCGTCCAGGCCGATCTGCTCAAATACGAGCCGAAGGACCTCTTCGACGCCGTCCTCCTCGACGCACCTTGCTCTTCGACCGGCACGGTGCGGCGGCATCCCGACGTCCCCTGGACGAAGACGGTGGCCGACGTCGAAAAACTGGCCGACCTGCAACGCCGGCTGCTTGCCCGCGCCGTCACCCTGGTCAAGCCTGGTGGACGCATCGTCTTTTCCAACTGTTCGCTCGATCCGCTGGAAGGCGAAGAGCTCTATCGCGACTTTCTCGCCGGCAATGCGGAGATTGTCGACGACCCGCTTCGGCCGGGTGAGATCGCCGGCATCGACCCGTTTCTGACGCCGCAAGGCACGTTGCGCACCACGCCTGCCGATCTGGAGCTAGGCTCGCCGGGCCGCTCCGGGCTGGACGGCTTCTTCGCCGCCCGCATGCGCAGAGCCGGCTAAGGGCCGATCCTGAAGCGCCGTCCGGCTTCTTGGGGCGAGGAGGCATGGAAAACAGGCTGAACGGCCCCACTGCCGCGGAATTCGCCTTCGCACAAGTTCTTGAATCATATAAACTTGTGCTTGGGTGAGGACGATCAGGAGGGGTTTTGGCAATCGCTGCCGGTAACACGACGCGTCTGTGGACGCTTGTCGCGAGGGAGTTCTGGCGCAAGACGCGCCGGCGCTTGCGCGCCGGGCCACTCTATCGCTGGCGCTACTCAGGCCGCACGCCGGAGCGCGTCCTGATCGCCCCACCGGACCTGCGGCTCGCCGATCCTCAGATCGCGCTCGAGATCTATTACGGCCGCTATCCGCTTTCGGGGCATCTGGTCGAGACCGGCGGCAAATCGCCCTTCCAGATCGACGTGCCCAATCCCGGCTGGCAAAAAACGCTGCATGGCTTTCGCTGGCTGCGGCATATGCGTGCCGCCGGCACCGAGCTAGCCGCCGCCAACGCGCGGGCGTTGGTTTCCGACTGGATTGCAATCCATGGCAGCCATATTTCCGGCGTCGCCTGGGAGCCCGGCACGACGGCCAAGCGTGTCATTGCCTGGCTGCAGCATTCCTCGATCGTGTTGCAGGGCGCCGAATTTCCGTTCTACCGCGCGTTCTTGAAATCGCTCGCCGTCCAGATCCGCTATCTGCGCGCCATGGTGCGCGAGATGCCGGACGGCAAGGACCGGCTGCGCGCCCGCATTGCGCTGGCCTTTGCCGCTTTGTCGCTGCCGGCGCCGGCCTCGGCGCTACGCGGTGCTACCCGCAATCTCGCCGAGGAGCTCGACCGCCAGATCCTGCCTGACGGCGGCCATATCTCGCGCAATCCGATGGCCGTGCTTGAAATCCTCGCCGACCTTCTGCCGTTGCGCCAGACATACGCCAATCAGGCCGAGACACCGCCTGCCGCCCTGATCGGCGCCATCGACCGGATGCTGCCGGCATTGCGCTTCTTTCGCCATCAGGACGGCAGCCTCGCCCGCTTCAACGGCATGGGCGCCACCATTCACGACCGTATCGCCAGCATCCTGCATCACGACGACACCGCCGGCGCACCGTTGCTGCACGCGCCGCATTCGGGTTATGAGCGCCTGTCGATGGGCGGTGTCACTGTGATCGCCGATACCGGCCCGCCGCCCCCTGTCGACGTATCCAATGCCGCTCACGCCGGATGCCTCGCCTTCGAATTGTCGTCGGGCCGCCAGCACTATATCGTCAACGCCGGAATAGACACTTATGGCGCCGCCGAGTTCCGGCCGCTTGCCCGCGCCACCGCCGCCCACTCGACCGCCACCATCAACGACACGTCGTCGGCGCGCTTCAATCACTCCTTGCGCGTCAACGACCTGCTCGGCACGCCTTTGATCGGCGGGCCGCAGCATGTGCCTTGCAAGCGCACCGACCAGAAGGGCAGCCAGGGCTTCATCGCCCGCCATGACGGCTATGCAGCGCGCTTCGGCTTCCTGCATGAGCGCGAGCTGAAATTATCGACCGAAGGCAATGTGTTTGCCGGCAGGGACCGTTTCCTGCGCCCGGGCGGCGCTTCTATCCGCAACAATGGCCGTGACTTCGTCACGGTGCGTTTCCATGTCCATCCCGATATTAGCCTGCTCCAGGATGAGCATGACCGTCTGGTGCTGGCCGCCGACCATGCCGACACCTGGGTGTTTACCTCTACCGAAGTGGTGCCCGAGGTCGAGGAATCGATCTATTTCGCAGGGCTTGGCGGCCCGCGCCGCAGCCGCCAGATCGTGCTTGCGTTCAAGGCCTCGGAAATTTCGGAGGTCCACTGGCAATTGACGCGCACCATCATCGCCGGCCGTCCGGAAAAAGCTGAAGCCGGTGGCAACGGCAGACACTGATCAAGTCTTGCGGCTTGATTTCCGGGCCTCATATGCTACGGCCCGCGGACGCTCTCCAACCAGAACTGGAAAGGCCGCCAGCCCATGGCCGTCGCCGCCAAGAACATTCCCGCGCCCGACCTTGTACCCATCCGTCGCGCGCTCCTTTCCGTCTTTGATAAGACCGGCCTGATCGATTTCGCCAGGGCGCTGGCTTCGGCCGGCGTCGAGCTAGTCTCGACCGGCGGCACCGCAAGGGCGCTTGCCGAGGCAGGCATGGCGGTGCGCGACGTGTCCGAGCTCACCGGCTTTCCCGAGATCATGGACGGCCGCGTCAAGACGCTGCACCCGTCGGTGCATGGCGCACTGCTTGGCGTGCGCGACGATCCCGAGCACGCCGCAGCGATGCGCGACCACGGCATCGAGCCGATCGATCTCGTCGTCTCCAATCTCTATCCGTTCGAAGAGGTGCGTCGCTCCGGCGCCGACTACGCGGCGATCGTCGAGAACATCGACATCGGCGGCCCGGCGATGATCCGTGCCTCGGCCAAGAACCACGCCTATGTCGGCATCGTCACCGATCCCGATGACTATGCCTCGGTGCTCAACGCGCTGGAGATGAATTTCGGCTCGTTGTCGCTGGATTTCCGCAAGAAGCTGGCAGCCAAGGCCTTTGCCCGCACCGCCACCTACGATGCGGCGATCTCGGGATGGTTCGCCGAGGCGCTTGAGATCGAGCATCCGACATGGCGCGCCTTCGGCGGCAAGCTGCAGTCGGTGATGCGCTATGGCGAAAACCCGCATCAGGGCGCCGGCTTCTATGTCAACGGCGACAGGCGGCCGGGCGTCGCCACGGCGCGCCAGCTTCAGGGCAAGCAGCTTTCCTACAACAACATCAACGACACCGACGCTGCCTTCGAGCTGGTCGGCGAGTTCGACCCGTCGCGCTCCGCAGCAATTGCCATCATCAAGCACGCCAACCCGTGCGGCGTCGCTGAGGACGCTTCGCTGCAGGCGGCCTATGCCAAGGCGCTGGCCTGCGATCCGGTCTCGGCCTTCGGCGGCATCGTCGCCATGAACCGCATCCTCGATGCCGGAACCGCCGAAGAGATCGTCAAGACCTTTACCGAAGTGATCATCGCACCGGAGGCGTCCGAAGAAGCAGTGCGCATCATTGCCGCCAAGAAGAACCTACGCCTGCTGGTCACCGGCGGCCTGCCCGACCCGCGCGCGGCGGGCCTTGGCTTGAAATCGGTTGCTGGCGGTTTGCTGGTTCAGGGCCGCGACAACGCGGTGGTGGATGACCTCGAGCTGAAAGTGGTGACCAGGCGCGCTCCGACTCCGGCCGAATTGGCCGATCTGAAATTCGCTTTTCGCGTGGCAAAGCACGTCAAGTCGAACGCCATCGTCTATGCCAGGGATGGCGCTACAGTCGGCATCGGCGCTGGCCAGATGAGCCGGGTCGATTCCTCGCGCATCGCGGCGCGCAAGGCGCTCGACGCCGCCGAGGCTGCCGGCCTGACGGAGCCCTTGACCGGGGGCTCGGTCGTCGCCTCGGATGCCTTTTTCCCGTTCGCGGATGGGCTTTTGTCGGCAATCGAAGCCGGCGCCACAGCCGTTATCCAGCCCGGCGGCTCGATGCGCGACGACGATGTCATCGCCGCCGCCGACGCTCACGGCATTGCCATGGTCTTCACCGGAGTGAGGCATTTCCGGCATTGAACGCGTTACCCCCGCTGTGGGAGAAGGCAAGAGCAGCTCACTCCGCCGGCCGATCCGCCGGATAGGGCGTGCCGATCAGGATTGCCATGCCGGCGCCAAGGAACAGCACGATCGCCGCCATGCCGAGCCGCGCCGAGCCGCTGGCCAGGGTGATCGTGGCCACCATGAAGGGTGCGGCAAAACTGGTTGCCCGGCCGGCCAGCGCATAGATGCCGAAATAGCGGCCCGATTCGGCAGCGGAGACGCTGCGCGCCATGTAGGAGCGCGACGATGCCTGCACCGGCCCGAAAGCAAGCCCGATCAGCAGGCCGTAGAAAATGTAGGCTTTTTCCGCCGCCGTGCCGAACAATCCGCCGCCGTCCAGTCCGGGCATCACCCAGGCGCCGAACAGCGTATAGCCCGGGCCGGTCGAGACGATGCCGAGCGTAGCGATGCTTAGCATGACCAGCGAAATCATCACTATGGTCTTGGAACCCAGTGCTGTGTCGAGGCGTGCGGCAACCAGGCAGCCGACGATGGCAACGACGTTGAGGATGATGCCGAACAGGCCGATCTCGGTAATCGACCAATGGAACATTGCCGCCGCAAACGTTCCGCCCAGCGCCAGCAGTGCATTGACGCCGTCCTGATAGATCATGCGGGCGATGAGAAAGCGAAAAATGCCGCTGCGCTTGCGCACTTCGGCCAGCGTCGACTTCAGTTCCGACAGGCCTTCGCGCACCGCCGGCCCGATTGGAATGCCTTTGATCGCATCAGGCGTGAAGAAGAACATCGGCAGGATGAACAGGAAATACCAGGCCGCCGACAACGGTCCGGTGGCGCGCGCGTCCTCGCCGAGCCTGGGGTCGAGGCCGAAGATCGGGTCGAGCCCAACGACGGTCTTGCCGGTTTCAGGCGAGCCGGCCATGACGGTAACGACGAAGATCAGTGCGATCATGCCGCCGAGATAGCCGAGTCCCCAGGCCATGTTCGAGATCCTGCCGATGTCGCTCTTCGGCACCAGGCGGGGCATCATCGAATCGTTGAAGACAGTCGAGAATTCCGCCGCGACCGACGCCAGCGAGAACAACACCACGACCAGAAAAAGATTAGAGCCGGGCGCGGCGAACCACAGCAGGGTGAGGCAGGTGATCTTGACCGCGGCGAAGAAGGCTATCCACGGTTTGCGTGGTCCGGTCTGATCGGCGATCGAGCCGAGGACCGGCGACAAAACGGCAATGACGACGCCGGCGGCGGCAATGCCGTAGCCCCAGGCCGCTTGCCCGGTCTCTGGATTGCTGGCCATGCGCGAGACGAAATAAGGACCGAAGATGAAGGTGGTAACGACCGTGAAAAACGGCTGTGCCGCCCAGTCGAACAGCATCCATCCCCAGATGCCGCGTCCCGATGCCCGCTGCACTGCCATCTCAGCCATGTCCCCTCCGCTGGAGCTTGCTTCATGCCGATCGAATCGGAATGATGCTCCGTCTTGTTGTTGAGCACGATCTTGTCCAAAAGCCGATCGTCACTTTTTGGGATCATGCTCCGGCGCCCCCCAACGCAGGGCGCTGTTCGCTCTATGGCGTAGTTCTTCCCGGCAATCCCGCGCGATGTGGAAGACGTCTCACAGCCCTGTCAGATCGCTCATCAGGCCGGACGCCACCGACAGCCGCGACACGGTGATGTCGCCGCCCTCGGTCAGAGCCTGCAGCCGCTCGCGGATGCGTCCGACCCGTTCGCCGCCCGCCTCCAACCATGCTGTCACCGGATCCGCCGCCTCGGCATGACTGGTGAGTGCCGCCACCGCGATGCCGCGCCTGGCGGCGCCGATCGTGTCGGTGGCACGCGAAAGCGCCAGTTGATCGTAATAATCCGAGGGCGTGATCGAGCGCGCCGCATCTTCGACGCGCGGTATGCGGAAGACATCGCTGACTGCAAAAAACGCCTTGGCGGCAGCGACGATGCCGGCAGTTGCCGTCCGCGCCGTCAGCGCAATGTCGGGGATGAGTTCCGCCACATCGGTCAACGCCAGTTGCTCGGCCAGGCTCTCGGGCGCGCCGCCCTTCGACAGACTGTGCCGCCGCTCCTCGATCCGCTCGCGCGAGAAGGCCGGCAACAGCGCAACGAGCTTCGGCTCCAGCGCCTTGCGCGCATCCTGCAACTCGGTGATCCGCTGCCCGAGCGGTGCGGTGCCGGCATCGTTCTTCAGGTACCAGCCGCTGGTCACATAGATCAGCCGGCTGACCGCCTGATAGAGGTCGAGCTGGATCTGTCCGTCGATCCGGTTGTCGAGCGCGTCGATCTGGCGATAGAGCGCCGGCAGCGCAAAGCCATCCCGCACCACGGCGAAGGTGCGCACGACATCGGCGGCACTGCGCCCGGTCGCTTCCTGCAGCCTGTTGACGAAGGACGGGCCGCCGCGATTGACCAGGTCATTGGCGACGGCACGGGCGATGATCTCGCGGCGCAGGCGATGGCCGTGGATTTCCGCCGCATATTTCTTTGCCATGCGGTCGGGAAAGTAACCCATCAGGTCGCGGTCGAAATGCGGATCGTCCGGCACGTCGCTGGCGACGATATCGGAAAACAGCACGATCTTGGCATAGGCAAGCAGCACGCCGAGCTCGGCCCGTGTGAGCGGCTCGCCGCGCGCTTCGCGCTCGGCAAGAGCCGCCGGCGACGGCAGCGTCTCGACGGCACGGTCGAGCAGCCCGCGCGCCTCGAGCGCCTCCATGAAGCGGCTCTGATGGGCAATGTCGGCAAGGCCGCGCTTGCGAGCAAGGGACAGCGCCAGCGTCTGCTGGTAATTGTTGGACAGCACCAGGGCGCTGACCTCGTCGGTCATCTCGGCCAGCAATTTGTTGCGCGACGGCCGCGTCAGCGATCCCTTCCGCATGGCGGAAGCCAGCGCGATCTTGATGTTGACCTCGACGTCTGAGCAGTTCACGCCGCCCGAATTGTCGATCGCATCTGAGTTGCAGCGGCCGCCATTCAATCCGAATTCGATGCGCGCCCGCTGTGTGACGCCGAGATTGGCGCCTTCACCGATGACCTTGGCACGCAGGTCGAGCGCGGTGATGCGGATCGCGTCATTGGCACGGTCGCCGACGTCCTGGTTGGTCTCGCCCGATGCCCTGACATAGGTGCCGATGCCGCCGAACCACAAAAGATCTGCCGGCGCCTTGAGGATGGCACTCATGATCTCGACCGGCGTGGCCGTTATCTTGCCGAGGCCGATAGCTGCAGCCGCGGCGGCCGGCAAGGTGATCGACTTCTGGCTGCGCGAGACGATGATGCCGCCTTCGGACAGCTTCGTCTTGTCGTAATCCTGCCAGCTTGAGCGAGCGAGAGCGAACATACGCCGGCGCTCGGCCATCGAAGCGGCCATGTCGGGATCGGGATCGATGAAGATGTCGCGATGATCGAAGGCGGCGATCAGCCGGGTCTGCTCCGACAGCAGCATGCCGTTGCCGAACACGTCGCCCGACATGTCGCCAACGCCGACGACGGTGAACGGCGTGGTTTGGATGTCGCGGTTCATCTCGCGGAAATGCCGCTTGACCGCTTCCCAGGCGCCCTTGGCGGTGATGCCCATCTTCTTGTGGTCGTAGCCGGCCGAACCGCCGCTGGCGAAAGCGTCGTCGAGCCAGAAGCCGTGCCTTTCGCTGATGGCGTTGGCGATGTCCGAGAAGGTCGCCGTGCCCTTGTCCGCGGCGACGACGAAATACGGATCATCCTGATCGCGCCGCACGACGCCGACTGGCGGGATGACGCCATCCAGCCCGATATTGTCGGTGATCGACAACAGGCTGGAAACGTAATTCTTGTAGGCGGCCATGCCGGCCTCGAAAATTGCGTCGCGCCCGGCGCTCATCGGCAGCTTTTTCGGGTAGAAGCCGCCCTTGGCGCCAACCGGCACGATCACCGCATTCTTGACCTGCTGTGCCTTGACCAGGCCGAGCACCTCGGTGCGATAGTCCTGCGCACGGTCCGACCAGCGCAGGCCGCCGCGCGCGACCGGGCCGAAGCGCAGATGCACACCCTCGACCTCGGAGCCGTAGACGAAGATCTCCCTCCATGGCCGCGGCGCCGGCAGCCCGTCGACCGATTGCGAATCGAGCTTGATCGCCAGCGATTGGCCTTTCTGTTTCGTATCGGCAACGAAATGATTGGTGCGCAGCGAGGCTTCGATCAGGTTCAGATAACGGCGGATGATGGTGTCGTCGTCAATGTTGGGAACGTCTTCCAGCGCATCCGTGATCTTGGCTTTCAGATGTTTGGCCTGAACGACGCCTTCCGTCTCGGCCGTCGCGCCGAGGCGGGCGACAAACAGCGCATGCAGGTCGCGGGCGATCTCGGGATAACGGTTGAGCGCGGCGGCGATGAAATCCTGGCTCTGCGGGATGCCGGCCTGCTGCAGATAGCGGCCATAGGCGCGCAGGACGGTGATCTCGCCCGACCACAGGCCGGCGGTCTGGGCAAGGCCGTTATAGCCGTCATTGTCGACATCACCGCGCCAGACGGAAAGGAACGCATCCTCGAACAGCGCGCCGCCATTGCCGAGGTCGATCGGCCTGCCGTAGCTGTTCTCGAGTTCCATGTCGTGGATGAAGACCATGCCGGGCTGATCACTATTGATCATGCCGGATTGATTGTCGCCGACCTCGAAAGTGCGCTCGCTGATGACGCGGAAACCAATGTTTTCCAGCACGGGCACGCGCCGCGACAGCGCCACCGGGCTGCCATGGTGATAGATCTTCAGTGCCGCCTGATGCGGCTTCTGGTCGGCGTGACGGTAATAGTCGATGGCGATCGGATTTGACGCATCGAGCTTGGCGATGCGCCCGGCATCGGCCAGCGCCACGCCCGGCCGAAAACTGTCGCGATAGCTTTCCGAAAAACGCGAGGCGATGGCCGTGAGTCTCGCATCGGCGCCGGTCTCGGTCGCGGTCTCGCGCAGGGCATCGTCCCAAGTCCGTACGATGTCGCGGATCGCCGCCTCGATCGTTGCCTGCTCGACCTTCGGCGTCTTGCCGCCGGAGCGGCCGATGATGAAATGGACGCGCGCCAGCCCGCCTTCCGGGAAGGCCGGGTAATAGGCGGACAGCCGGCCTTCGAAGACGGTCTTCAGATAGGTGCCGATCTTCTCGCGCACGACGCTGTCGTAGCGGTCGCGCGGCACGAAGACGAGCACGGAGACGAAGCGGTCGAACTGGTCGACACGCACCAATGCCCTGACGCGCGGCCGCTCGATCAAGCCCAGTATGGCTTCGGCATGCTTGCGCAGGATCGGCACCGGAACCTGGAACAGCTCGTCGCGTGGATAGCTCTCCAGCACGTTGATCAATGCCTTGCCGGAATGGTCGCTTGGATTGAAGCCGGATTTGGCGATGACGGTTTCCGCCTTCGAGCGCAGATAGGGGATTTTCATCACCGAGCGCGTATAGGCAGTCGAGGTGAACAGGCCGACGATACGGAGCTCGCCTGAAAGCACGCCTTTGCCGGTGTAGGTCTTGACGCCGATGTAGTCGAGGTAGATGCGGCGGTGCACCGACGACTTGGCGTTGGCCTTGGTGACGATCAGCGGTTCCGGCCCATGCAGGAAGGCGCGGATTTCCGGCGTCGTGCTCACCGCTTCGGTGCCGCGTCTGAGCACCAGCACGTCGGGATCGGAAAGGATGCCGAGGCCGGGCTTTTCGGCGCGCTCGAGCATGCCGCTCGTCTCGCCGCCGGTATAGTTGAATTCGCGCATGCCGAGAAAGGTGAAGTTGTCGTCGCGCAGCCATTCGAGGAAGGCGATCGCCTCGGTGACATGGGCCTTGTCGAGCGGCACTGGCGAGTAGCGGAATTCCGAGATCGCCTGGTCGAGGCGGGCAAGCATCGGCTTCCAGTCGGTGACGGCGGCTCGCACCTGGCCGAGCAGTTTCGTCAGGCGTGCGGCCAGGCCTTCGGCCTGCTCGGCCGAAAGGCGGCCGATATGGACATGGATGACGCTCAGTCGGTCATGGCTGTGGTCGCCCTTGGCATAACCGCCATCGCCGAGGATTTCCTCGACGCCGTTCTTGCCGTGCCTGACGACTATGACTGGATGGGTAACCAGCAGCGGCTCGCCGGCGCTTTCTGTAATCTCGCCGAGGACGGAATCGAACAGGAACGGCATGTTGTCGTTGACGACAGTGATCACCGTCATCGGCCGGCCCTGGCGGACGACACCGGAATCGACGTCTATGGCAACGACGCAGTCGTCCTTCTTGTGCCTGGCCACTGCGCGGCCGGCGAGTTCGGCAGCGCGTTCGAGATCGATGACGTCGTAGGCGGCGACATCTTCGGCCGGAGCTCGGGCCAGCAGGTAGTCGGCAAGCCTGCCGGGCTTTTCACCACCCGCGGCTTCACCCCTCGTCAGGCCGGCTTTTTTCAACCGGCTCGCTGACTTTACGCTGGCCATGAGTCCCTCCCGTCACATGTTTTTGCGGCTATGCTAACAGATGACGGGTATTTGGCGACAAAGGTTTGACGGCTTGCGACGAAATGTCGGAATTCACCGGCAGCCTGGCGAAAAAGAGGAGAGATCCGCCATGACGGACAAAATCACCGCGCTTGACCTGGCACCGGCGGAGCTGAGCGACGCGACCAAGGCCTATTTCACCAAGTGCCGGGAGAAGCTCGGCCTCGTTCCCAACGTGCTGCTCGCCTATGCCTTCGACGAGAAGAAGCTGCGCGCTTTCACCGACATGTACAATGATTTGATGCTGGGTGAATCCGGCCTGTCGAAACTCGAGCGCGAGATGATCGCGGTGGCCGTCTCATCGGTCAACCATTGCTACTATTGCCTGGCCGCGCATGGCGCGGCGGTGCGCCAGCTTTCCGGCGACCCGGCCTTCGGCGAGATGATGGTGATGAATTTTCGCGCCGCCAAGCTGTCGGACAGGCAACGCGCCATGCTCGAATTCGCGGTGAAGCTGACCGGGCAGCCGGCAAATATCATCGAAGCGGACCGGGCGGCGCTGCGGCAAGTCGGCTTTTCCGACCGCGACATCTGGGACGTCGCCTCGACCGCGGCGTTCTTCAACATGTCGAACCGGCTGGCATCGGCAATCGACATGCGGCCGAACGATGAATACCATGCGATGGCGCGATAGGGCATCGCCGTTGCGAGCCAACCGCACATTATATTAGCTACTTCGCATTCTCGTTGCTTGTTTGCCGGTTTGGTCCGATGATCGGCATGCGGCATGACCGCATGCCGGTTCGATGCCGCCGATCAGAGGAGGAGAACATGGCGAAATTTCTCTACGTCTATCACGGCTCGGGCAAGATGCCGACCGAGGAGGCCGAACGGAAGGCAGCGATGGATGCCTGGAACGGCTGGTACGGCAAGCTTGGCTCAGCGGTGGTCGACGGCGGCAATCCAGTCGGCATGTCGAAGACCCTGCTGCCTGGCGGCAAGGTCGAGAACAATGGCGGCAGCAATCCGACCGCCGGTTACACCATCATCGAAGCAAAGGACATCGACGATGCCGTCGGCAAAGCCAAGGATTGTCCTATCTTGACGGACCCGGGTTTCAGCGTCGAGATCGCGCCAATAATCGAAATGGGTTGACGCGCCGGCTCAGGACCGCGCGGCGATCGCCGCCGCAGCGCCGGCCATGGTACCGGCGCTGATGCGGTTGGCGATTTTCATCGCCCGCTTGCTCCTCAAGAGCTTGCGCGCCTGCGATGCGGCGAGCACCCATGTCAAATCGATGGCGACCAGGACCACTGCCATGGTCGCCGTCAATTCGATCCAGCCGACCATGCTGACCGAACCGAGGTCGATGATGGTCGGCAGCAGCGCCAGATAGAACATCATGATCTTGGGGTTGCCGAGCGTCACGGCCATGCCGGCAAAGAACAGTCTGACGGGCGAATCTTCGCGCGGCAGCGCGCCTTCCTTGGCCTCGACCGGTGCCGTCCACATCTTCCAGGCAAGCCAGCCGAGATAGGCGACGCCGACCCACTTCACGACGACAAAGGCAAAGTGGAACGTCTGCGCCACCACGGCGAGGCCAAACACCGCCAGCGACAGCCAGATCGCTTCGCCGATCCACATCGCAAGCAGGAACGGGAACACGTCGCGAAACCCTTTCGAGATGACCCGCGCCACAAGAGCGGCGATCGATGGGCCGGGCGAGCCGGCGGCAACAAGCAGGGCGCCGGCAAAAATCAGCAGCGATGTGAAATGCATGACGCGGATCCCGTTTGAAATGTTTGGGTCGTTCAAGATAACCCAACTGGTCCGACGACAGTAGCGTCCACCGAAAGAAGGCTTGTCGGCCAGGCACCTCGCGGCTAGAAATGTCGTCCCGACATCATTTCGAGCTTCACTTTGCCTTCGTAACCGCCGGTCTCGTCAACTCCCCCAACACAGAGCAGGGCGTCGCAGTCGCGATGCCTATTTTCACATCATGTGTTCCTCGGGTGGCGATTCGAGACCGGTTTGGCACTGCTGAACCGCTGTCGCGCATAACCACCCGCGACACTGATTTCCAACTGCCGCAGTCTCTCGCCACGCCGTGCCCGCATGGGTTCTCGATATCGCCGATCTGACGAACTTCCCGACGGGAAGGGCTTTTCGGCATGCCTTCGATACTGCGTATCCGCTGGACGATCACACCCAAGACCGCACCTCGACCTCACCTCAACTGCAATCGCTGCGGCGGCCTGAAAGCCTATCGCTGCAGCGGCAAATTCCGGGTCAATGCCAACGGCAAGCGCATTGACGCCTGGTTGATCTACCGCTGCATCGACTGCGACAATTCCTGGAATTTCGGCATTCTGGAGCGCTGCAGCCGCCGCGATATCGAACCGACAATATTGCAGGCGCTCGAAAGCAACGATCCGGTCCTGGCGCGGCGCCATGCCTTCGATGTTGCCGCATTGCGAAGCAGTATCGGGCGCGTCGAGGAGTTTCCCGAAGCCGTCGTTCATAAGCAGGCGCTCGGGGATAGACCGGAAAATACCAGCGCGCTCGAACTTCAGCTCTGGCTCGAAATGCCGACAGCGCTGCGGCTCGACCGGTTGCTCGCCAACGAACTCGGTGTCTCGCGATCGCGGCTTCAGGTTTGGGAAGAGAAACGATTGCTGGTGGTTGGTCCGGACGGAGCCAAAGCCTTGCGCAAGCCAGCGCGGGCGGGAACGGCGATCCAGATCCACCTGTCTGGCGAACCAGACCGGGACAAAATCATTTCGGCTGCAGGTGAATGAGGCAACGGCAGGGAATCCGTACGGCCAGGGGTCAGTTGCCCTCTTTGGAGGCCGAGCCAATCAAACCCTTGGCCGCATCGAGATCGCAGTCGGCGACTTGCACATGGATCAAGCCAAGCCTGCCCGTGTCGAGAAGATAATTCGCGAGAGCATAAATTCCATACGCGTCGAGCATCGACACGCAAACTTCGGCCTCGGGTCGATTGTCGTATATGACAGCCGTGACGAGTTTACCGCTCATTGCGCGGTATTGCCCTTTACGCCGCGCCGACCACTTTCGCCGACTTCTCAAAACGCTTGCGCTCATTCGGATCGAGATAGAGCTTGCGCAGGCGGATGGTCTTCGGCGTCACTTCGACCAGCTCGTCGTCCTGGATCCAGGCCAGCGCGCGTTCCAGCGTCATGCGGATCGGCGGTGTCAGCTTTACCGCCTCGTCCTTGCCGGCGGCGCGGATGTTGGTCAGCTTCTTGCCCTTGAGCACGTTGACTTCGAGGTCGTTGTCCCTGGAATGGATGCCGATGATCATGCCCTGATAGACCTTGACGCCCGGGTCGATGACCATCGGGCCACGGTCTTCCAGGTTCCACATGGCGTACGCCACCGATTCACCCTGTTCGTTGGAGATCAGCACGCCGTTGGTACGGCCCGGCAGCTCACCCTTGTAAGGTTCATAGGCATGGAACAGCCGGTTCATCACAGCGGTGCCGCGCGTGTCGGTCAACAGTTCCGACTGGTAGCCGATCAACCCGCGCGTCGGCGCGTGGAAGACGATGCGCTGGCGATTGCCGCCCGAAGGGCGAAGCTCGACCATCTCGGCCTTGCGCTCCGACATCTTCTGCACGACGACGCCGGCATGCTCCTCGTCGACGTCGATGACGACTTCCTCGACCGGCTCCAGCAATTCGCCGCTATCGCCCTTCTGCATGACGACGCGCGGCCGCGACACGGCGATCTCAAAACCTTCGCGGCGCATCGTCTCGATCAGCACGGCCAGCTGCAATTCGCCGCGGCCGGAAACGAAGAACGAATCCTTGTCAGGTGATTCCTCGATCTTCAGCGCGACATTGCCTTCGGCCTCGCGCAGCAGGCGGTCGCGGATGACGCGGCTGGTCACCTTGTCGCCTTCGGTACCGGCCAGCGGCGAATCGTTGACGAGGAAAGACATCGTCACAGTCGGCGGATCGATCGGCTGCGCGTGCAGCGGCTCGGTCACCGACAGGTCGCAGAAGGTGTCGGCGACAGTGCCTTTCGACAGGCCGGCGATGGCGACGATGTCGCCCGCCTGCGCCTCGTCAATGGGCTGGCGCTCGAGCCCGCGGAAAGCAAGGATTTTCGAGATTCGGCCGGTTTCGACCTGGGTGCCGTCATGGTGCAGCACCTTGACCGCCTGGTTGGATTTCAGCGTGCCGGATTCGATACGGCCGGTGATGATGCGGCCGAGGAAAGGATTGGCTTCCAGGATGGTGCCGATCATGCGGAATGGGCCGGGATGAACGGTCGGGGCCGGCACGTGCTTGATGACGAGGTCGAACAGCGGCGCCAGAGCCTGGTCCTTCGGACCTTCGGGGTTTTCCGAGACCCAGCCGTCGCGGCCTGAACCGTAAAGGATAGGGAAGTCGAGCTGCTCGTCGGTAGCGTCAAGTGCTGCAAAAAGATCGAACACCTCGTTGACCACTTCGACGTGGCGGGCATCTGGCCGGTCGATCTTGTTGATGACGACGATCGGCTTCAGTCCAACCTTGAGTGCCTTGCCGACCACGAATTTGGTCTGCGGCATCGGCCCCTCGGCGGCGTCGACCAGCACGATGGCCGAATCCACCATCGACAGAATGCGCTCGACCTCGCCGCCGAAGTCGGCGTGGCCGGGCGTGTCGACGATGTTGATGCGGGTGTCCTTCCAGTCGACCGAGGTCGCCTTGGCCAGGATGGTGATGCCGCGTTCCTTTTCGAGGTCGTTCGAATCCATGGCGCGCTCGGCGACGCGCTGGTTGTCGCGGAACGAGCCGGACTGTTTCAGAAGCTGGTCGACGAGGGTGGTTTTTCCATGGTCGACGTGCGCGATGATCGCGATATTGCGGATTTTCATGTTTTGGTCTCGGGAGCGTTGCAGGCAGCAGGCCAAAAGGCGCTGCCTCTTTCGGTTGGGCGGCTCATACAGGGTTTTTCGCAATTGCGAAAGAGGAGGCGAGCCACCAAATAAAGTCACCAAATCTTAAATGTCTTGGTGTGAAGTGGAATTATTAACCAAGGCGGAACCTTTCATGGTCCGGACAGTTCGAATTTCATGATCGAGATAGGCATCAAACTCCGGCCGATTTTGGCATGTACCGCGCTCGCCGTCCTCCTCGCGGCCGGCGCGGCGCAATCGGCGGCGTCGTTCAAGGAGACGCGGTCTGCTTTGCCGTCCGACAAGCCGTCGGCGGAGCAGCTTTTTGCCGATGCTCCCGATGGCGTCGATCCGGTGGTGACCGGGCCGGTCAGCGCCGCCTTCAAGCAGCGGCAGCAAAATGCCGGATGCGACAGCGCCGTCTGGCCCAACATTCCCGTCGTCTGCTATCCCGATTGATATACGTTCCTACCCTCGGGCTGGCCCGAGGGTAGTGGCGCCGTCGCTCACGCCGACCGCACCGGATCGAGCGTGACCTTGTAGAGTTCGCTGTCGTCGCGATCCATCAGCCGCACCGTCAACTGTTCGGTGGCGCCATCGATCTCGACGAGCCCGAAGAACTGCAGGCCGGCCGAAGGCGCCAGGTTTTGACCCTGTTCGGCAGTTGGTGCCTTTATGAACTTCAGCTCCGGGCCGAATGTCATATCGAAACCATTAGGCCCGAACGTCCCGGAATGGATCGGACCCGAAACGAATTCCCAAAACGGATCGAAGTCCTGGAACTGCGCCTTGTCCGGATTGTAGTAATGCGCGGCTGTGTAATGCACGTCTGCGGTGAGCCAGACAGTGTTGCTGATACCCGCATTCTTTATATAGCGAAGAAGGTCGGCAATTTCCAGCTCACGCCCTTTGGCCGGGCCATTGTCGCCATTGCTGACCGCCTCGGCCCCTACCTTCTTGGTGCCGTCGTTCCAGACGACGAGGCCGAGCGGCATGTCGGCGGCGATGATTTTCCAGGTTGCGTTGGAATTCGCCAGTTCACGCTTCAGCCACTTGATCTGCTGTTCACCGAGGATGCGCGATTGCGGCGTCATCGTCTCCTGCATATCCGGACCGTTGGGGCCGCGGTAGGAACGCATGTCGAGGAAGAACACGTCGAGCAGCGGACCATAGGCGATCTTGCGGTAGACGCGGCCGGGCTCCGACGGCTCGTAACGGATCGTCGTCATTTCGTGGAAGGCGCGCGCCGCACGTGCCGCCAGCACATGGATGGATTTTTCAGTGTAGCGATCGTCGGCGCTCAGGTCCTTCGAGTCCGACCAGTTGTTCAGCACCTCGTGGTCATCCCACTGATAGAAGGTCGGACAGATGGCGCTGAGCGCCAGCACATGCCTGTCCATCATGTTGTATTTCCACTGCGCCCGGTATTCGTCCAGCGTCTCGGCAACCTTGCGCTTCTCGTCGATCAGCACTTTGTTTTTCCACTTGCCGCCGTTGGGCAGGTCGACCTCGTCCTTCATCGCACCATCGGCATAGATCGTATCGCCCGAATGCAGGAAGAAGTCGGGCGTGTGCTTGGCAATGGTGGCGTAGGTCTTCATGCCGGTCTCGTCGATGCCCCAACCTTGGCCGGCGGTGTCGCCCGACCAGGCAAAGCGAATGTCGCGCTTCGAGGCAGGTGCCGTGCGGAAGCGGCCGACGACCGGCTCGGAAACGGCGTTGATGTCGGCAAGATCGGCCGCGACCATGCGGTAGAAGATGTCCTGGTCGGAGGCGAGATCGGTAAGCAGCCGCTTCACCGTATAATCGCTGGCCGGCGAGGTATCGAGCGGCGCGAGGCGGACGGCATTGGTGAAGCTTTCGGTCGGCGACACCTCGAACATGACGCGCGACGGCCGGTCGGTGCGTGTCCAGACCATGCCGCTGGTGGCGTCGACGTCGCCGGACTGGATGCCATGGGTGAAAGCCGGGCGCTGATTGGCGCGCGAGTAATAGGGGAGGGCGAGGCCCGAGGCGCCGACCAGGCCAACGGCGCTGGCCGACGTGACGAAAGCGCGCCGCGTCATCGAAATCTTGTTCATGGCTGTCTCCTGGATGGCATTGAACGTCGCCGCCAAGCTCCAGCTTCAATGTTTCAGGCACATTTCGAAACGATGAAGGTTTGATAACAGTGAACAGGCTGGCGAATCTCCCTCCTTGAGGGGGGATGTCGCCAAAGGCGACAGAAGGGGGTCGTCTTGCGCGGAGCGCCGGCCTCCTGCATCGGCGATAAGAGGCCGAGCCCGGTTCGACCGACCCCCTCTGGCCGCTTCGCGGCCATCTCCCCCTCAAGGGGGGAGATTAGCACGGCCGATTGCGCCCTACGCCGCCTGCGGTTCCGGATCAAACGCCGGGCGGCTGGTGTTGATCAGCAGCGAGATGCAGGCGGCGGCTATTGCCGTCATACCGGCGATCAGGAAGGCAAGCTCGTAATTGCCTTGCAGCTCGCGCATGGTGCCGCCGAAGAAGGCCGCTGTCGCGGCGCCAACCTGATGGCCGGCGACGATCCAGCCGAAGACGATCGGCCCGCTGCGGTCGCCGAACGCCTCGTTGGAAAGCCTGAGCGTCGGCGGCACGGTGGCAATCCAGTCCAGTCCGTAAAACACCGCGAAGATGATCAGGCTGGTCGCCGAGAAGCCGGAATAGGGCAGATAGATCAGCGACAGGCCGCGAATGCCATAATAGACGCCGAGCAGCTTGCGCGGGTCGAAACGGTCGGTAAGCCAGCCCGACAGCGTCGTGCCGATCAGGTCGAAAATGCCCATCATCGAGAGCAGGCCTGCGGCCTGCACTTCGCCAATGCCCATATCGCCGCAAAAGGCGATCAGATGCGTGCCGACCAACCCGTTGGTGGTGAAGCCGCAAACGAAGAAGGTGGCGAACAGATACCAGAAGACGCGCGTGCCGGCGGCGCGGCGCAGCGTGCTCAATGTGTGCGAAAGGAAATTGCCTTGCGAGGCTGGCGGCACCGGCGGCACGTCGTCGGCATCGGCGCCATAGCGGACCATGCCGATCGACGCCGGGCGCTCCGGCACCAGCATATAGACCAGCGGCACCAGGCAGGCGGTGGCCACGGCAATGGCGATGGCGACCGGCTTCCAGCCGCCCGACTGGGCGAGCGAGGCGAGCAGCGGCAGGAAGACCAGCAGCCCGGTGGCACTGGACGCCGACATCAGCCCCATCACCAAGCCGCGATTGGTCTTGAACCAGCGGTTGACGATGGTCGCGCCGAGCACGGTGGCGACGGCGCCCGAGCTGACGCCGGAAAACACGCCCCAGGTGAGGAGCAGATGCCACGGTTTGGTCATCAACAGGCTGAGCGCGGTCGATCCCGACATCAACAGCAGCGCGGCAAGCAAGGTGCGGCGCAGCCCGATCCGCTCCATCAGCGCCGCGGCAAACGGCCCGGTCAGGCCATAGAGGAAGATGCCGGTGGCCGCCGCCAGCGACACCACGTCGCGCCGCCAGCCGAAACTGTTCTCCAGCGGCAGCATCATGACTGCCGGCGCCGAACGCAGGCCCGCTGCGATCAGCAGGCAGAGGAAGATGACGGCGACCACGACGAAAGCGTAGCGCTGGCCAAACGGGCGGGATTGAGCTATCATGTTACTGACCGGTACGTTGCAGGAGCGCGAAACATACGTACCGACCGGTAACATTGTCAACCAGCTAATCGGCAGACCAGGCATGAAAAGCATTGAACCAACGATCAAGGCGAATGACGCACCGCCGCCTCGCGCCGCCGAACGGATTCTCCAGGTGGCGCGCGATCTGTTCTACCGGCAAGGCATCAGGGCGATCGGCGTCGACGAGATCGTGCGGCGTGCCGGCGTCACCAAGCCCAGCCTCTACCGCAGCTTTCCGTCCAAGGACGAGCTGGCCGCATCCTACCTCCGGCACTATGACCTCGAATTCTGGGAGCGTTTCGACGAGGCGGTGGATGCCCATCCCGGCGATCCGCGCGCGCAGATCGTCGCCTTCCTGACGCGTGTCGGCAAGCGTACGCAAAGGCCCGACTATCGCGGCTGCGGCATGACCAATGCCGCGGTCGAATATCCCGAACATGGCCATCCGGCCCGCGTCGTGAGCGAGGCCAACAAGCAGGAACTGCGCCGCCGCCTGCATGCCATGGCGGCAGAGATGGGCGCCGGCGACGCCGACACGCTGGGCGACGGGCTGCTGCTCCTGATCGAGGGCGCCTATATTAGCGGCCAGCTGTTCGGTGCCGGCGGGCCGGCGAAGTCGGTGGCCCGCAACGCCGATCTTCTGATAGAGGCAAGCTTGAAGAAATAGTGGTCCGTTTTACAAGACCACTGTGCGCAGCCTGACTTCCTCTAGGCTGCCGCTAAATTTGACGGTACGCTGCGCCCCCCGAACTGAGTTGTTCCGCCATGCGCGCTCTCTTGATCCCGCTTGCCCTCGCCGGTTTCTGCCAGGCGGCCCGGGCCGGCGACATATCCAGCGTCTATACCGATCTCGATTGGGAGAAGGACTGCGTCACCTATGCCCAAGCGGAAGAAGGCGACGGCGACTGGGCCGATCTCGCCTGTTCGGGCTACCGCGGCTACCCGGTGATGGTTTCCTACGACGACGCGCGGGAATCGCTGTTCTACGGCTTTCCACCTGGCGACATGACCACGGTCTGGGAAAGCTTTTCCGGTCTCAATTCGGCTGGACCCAAGGTCGAGTGGCGTATCGAAACCAACGGCAAAACTGCCATTCCTTTCGCCGTCATCCATCGTCGCTCGATCAGCGATAGCGAGGGCGAGAACAAGTCGACGGAAGTGCTGATTGTGGCCAAGGTTGCCCAGCCTGACGCCCACGAAGGCTGCACGATCGGCCTTGTGCTCGCCACCGGCAATCCCGCCGCCAACGATCAGGCGCGCAAGCTTGCCGACGAGAAGGCACGCACCTTCGCCTGCGGCAAGGACAAGCGTGAGGTGCTGGGCGACGCGCCCGCTTTCGGCCGCGTCGACAACTGATTATTTGCGCCCGATAATTACTTGCGCCTGGCCCGCTCGATTGCCTCGACGATCATCTTCTTGGCATAGGCCGCATCGTACCAGCCTTCGATCTTGACCCATTTGCCGGGTTCGAGATCCTTGTAGTGCTCGAAAAAGTGCTGCACTTGCTGGCGGGTGATGTCGGGCAATTGCGTGTATTCGTGGACGTCCTCGTAGCGCAAGGTCAGCTTGGGCGAAGGCACCGCGATCACCTTCTCGTCCTGGCCGGCATTGTCCTCCATCACCAGCACGCCGATCGGCCGGACATTGATGACGCAGCCTGGCACCAGCGCGCGCGTGTTGCAGACCAATACGTCGATCGGGTCGCCGTCGCCCGATAGCGTATGCGGTACGAAACCGTAATTGCCGGGATAGCGCATCGAAGTGTGCAGGAAGCGGTCGACGAACAGCGTGCCGGCCTCCTTGTCCATCTCGTACTTGATCGGCTCGCCGCCGATCGGCACCTCGATTATGACGTTGACGTCCTCGGGCGGGTTCTTTCCGCTGGCAATCGCTTCGATACGCATCGCTTTATCCCTCTCTCGATTGCAGATCGATAGCGGGCGACGGCGAATGGTGCAATGCGGCGAATGGTACGGGGAGATCGTCCGAACCGAAAACCGGCCGGATCATGCGCTGGCCGTCATTCCCAGACGAAAGCGACCTTCTTCAGCGCCTTCTGCTCGAAGATCTCGACGCCTTCGGCAACATCGCGGCCACCGGCGCCGGCATAGAAGGCAAGTGCGTTCTGATTGTCTTCCAGCGCCCAGACCACCATGCCTTTCAGGCCATGGTCGGCCAGCCGTGCCCGCGCGGCCGAGAACAGCCGGCTGCCGAGCCCGATGCCTTGATATTCCGGCCGCAGGTAAAGTTCGTAGATCTCGCCCTGCTGCCTGAGTTCGCGGGCGCGGTTCTTGCCGATCGTCGCATAGCCGGCAATTTTGCCGCCGATTTCGACGACCAGGACGGTGGCAGCGCGGCGAATGGCATTCGCCCACCAGTCGGCGCCGCGGCGGTTGATCATCGATGTCAGCGTGCGGTGCGGGATGATGCCCGAATAGGCGCCGCGCCAGGCCTCGAGATGCACGTCGGCGATGGCGGCTGCATCGCGCGGTTCGGCTTTCCTGATGTCGATGCTCAGCGTATTCATGATTGGTTAACCATAAACCCGCCGCGCCCGATTGCAAGAGTCCGGTCAACCGCCGCGATGCTTTCACACAGCCGGACGGTGCGTCCTTGAGACGCTGCGAAACCGCTTTTGGCGAGATCAAATCTCGACCAGATGGTCGTCCAGTTCGTTGCTGTCGCCGGTCGAGACCGGAAAATGCTCGGCCAGTACCCCACCGACTGCTTGGATCGCCTTGACGAACCCCTCGGCAAGCCGATCGTCGCCGGCATGCGCCGTAAGGTCGCGGACGACACCGTCCCAGACATGCTGGCCGACACGAGAATCGATGCCGCTGTCGGCGACCACCTCGGCGTAGCGCTCGGCAATCGAGACGAACACCAGCACGCCAGTGCGCGCCGTGGTGCGGTGGACGTTGCGGGCGAGGAACTGCTTCATCGCATTGGCGTGGGCGGCCTGGTAGCGCAGCCGCCTCGGCACCAAATGGATGCGCAATGCCGGCAATGCCCACAACAGGATGAGCACACTGGCAAGCGCCAGAAGCTCGGCGATGACGAAATGCGGCAAGCGGATCGACAGCCACCAGGCTTCCAGCCCGTAACCGACGGCGAGGCTGACGACGAGCATGCTGAGCATCGCCATGAAAGCGGCCGGGAAGAAATAGCTGTCGCTGGCATGCGCCACGACGCAGTAGATCTCGCCGTCGGTCTTTGATTCGGCAGCGCGGATCGCATCGGCGATGCGCTCATGATCCTCGGGGCTGATCGGTCGTGTTGCCATGATTGATGTCTCACCAGCTTCCTGAAGAACCGCCGCCGCCGGACGAGCCGCCGCCGCCTGAAAACCCGCCGCCCGAACTTCCGGACGACCAACCGCTGCCGGAACTTCCAGACGACCAGCCACTGCCTGACGAGGTCCCGGACGTCCAGCTACCGCCGCCGGAAGATGACGAAGCTGGCCCACGGCCGTAGCGGAACGTCATGCCCAGCCACTTGTACACGCCCGGCGACAGCTTCGTGCCGAAGATCGGCGGCAGGAACGCCATTGCCAAGCCGCCGAAGAACATCGTCGCCCACAGGACGATGAACAGCATGAAGATGGGATCGACAGGATTGTCATTCGCCGGATTGCGCTTGCCGCGCGCCTCCAGTTCTTCGGGATTGCCTTCCAGCACCATGATCATGTCGTCGACAGCCTTGCTGATGCCGCCTGAGAAATCGCCGGCACGGAAGGCCGGCACCATGTCGTTTTCGATGATCAGCTTGGTGTGCAGGTCGGTCAGCGTGCCTTCCAGCCCATAGCCGACTTCGATGCGCATCTTGCGGTCGTTCGGCGCCACCAGAAGCAGGACGCCGTTGTTCTCCTTCGCCTGGCCCAGTTTCCAGGCGCGGAACAGCCGGTTGGCGTAAGGCTCGATCTCCTCGCCGTCGAGGCTGGGGATGGTCGCGACGACGATCTGGTCGGACCCTTTGGTCTCGAACTCGGCAAGCTTCTGCGTCAGCGCCGTCTCGGTCGCGGCATCGATGATGCCGGCGTTGTCGACGACCCGTCCGGTCAGCGCCGGCAGTGCGGCGGCGAAGGCCGCGAAGCCGACCAGCAGCACCGCCATGGCCAACAGCGCGGTGCCGATTATTTTGATGAAACGGCCGGATTCCAGCGGGCTGACGGCGTGTCTTGTCATCTCGTCACCAACTTCCCGAGGAGCCGCCGCCGCCGGACGAACCGCCGCCGCCGGAAAACCCGCCACCGCTTGAACCCGACGACCATCCCCCGCCGGAACCTCCCGACCAGCCGCCGGACGACCGCCGGTTTGGCTCGAAGGTCATGCCCAGCCAGCGATAGCGGCCGGGACCGATCTTCTGGCCGAAGATCGGCGGCAGGATGGAGGCTGCGAGGCCGCCGAAAAAGATGATTGCCCAGATGGCTATGAAGATCGTGAAGAACAGATCGTCGCTGTTGAACGGCGGCTGCTGGTTGCGTTCGCCGCGCGCCTCCAGCTCTTCGGGATTGCCTTCCAGCACCATGATCATGTCGTCGACGGCCTTGCTGATGCCGCCTGAGAAATCGCCGGCACGGAAGGCCGGCACCATGTCGTTTTCGATGATCAGCTTGGTGTGCAGGTCGGTCAGCGTGCCTTCAAGCCCATAGCCGACCTCGATGCGCATCTTGCGGTCGTTCGGCGCCACCAGCAAAAGCACGCCATTGTTCTCCTTCGCTTGGCCCAGTTTCCAGGCGCGGAACAGCCGGTTGGCGTAAGGCTCGATCTCCTCGCCGTCGAGGCTGGGGATGGTCGCGACGACGATCTGGTCGGACCCTTTGGTCTCGAACTCGGCAAGCTTCTGCGTCAGCGCCGCCTCGGTCGCGGCATCGATGATGCCGGCATTGTCAACGACCCGTCCGGTCAGCGCCGGCAGTGCGGCGGCAAGGGCGGTGAGCGGGAGGAGGAGAAGGCTTTGGAAGACGAGCAGGAAGGCCAGGCTGGCGTTCTGTCGCGCCCCCCTCTGTCCTGCCGGACATCTCCCCCTCAAGGGGGGAGATCGGCTGTCAGGGCTGTTTTCGCCAATCTCCAACGATGCAGGATGGGCGGTGAAGCCAAAGCTGCCAATCTCCCCCCTGGAGGGGGAGATGCCCGGTAGGGCAGAGGGGGGCGCTACGGAGTGCAAGGCCAATAGGGACCACGCTCACCGGCTGTTCTTCACCCGCCTTGCGTGGTGTTGGTGCCGAAATCGACCTTCGGCGGCTGCATCTTATCCTCCTCGATGGTGAAATTCGCAAACGGCTGGTTGCCGCGGAACCACAAGGTCGCCCAGATCACCGACGGGAAGGTCCTCAGCGTCAGATTGTACTCTCTCACTGCCTGGATATAGTCGCGGCGGGCGACCGTGATCCGGTTCTCGGTGCCTTCGAGTTGTGCTTGCAGCGCCAGAAAGTTCTGGTTGGCCTTGAGATCGGGATAGTTCTCCACCACCGCCAGCAGGCGCGACAGCGCGCTGGTCAGGCCGGCCTGGCTGTCCTGGAATTTCTTGAAGGCTTCCGGATTGTTCAGCGTTTCCGGCGTCACGGTCACCTGCGTCGCCTTGGCGCGCGCTTCGACCACGGCATCGAGCGTGTCCTTCTCGTGCGCCGCGTAGCCCTTGACCGTGTTGACCAGATTGGGGATGAGATCGGCGCGGCGCTGGTATTGATTCAACACCTCGCTCCATGCGGCCTTGGCGTTTTCCTCAGCTGTTGGAATGGTGTTGTAGCCGCAGCCGGCAAGCAGCGGCAGCATGACGGCCATAACCAGGAACGCAGCTAAATTACGGAAGATTGGCGGCGAAGAAAGGCGCTGGGCAAGCATGATAAGTCCCCTCGATAGCATTGGCAGGCGAAGCATTAGCACAATCCTTGCGTAAGAAAATGACTTCGGCCGAGAAGTGTTACTGGTTTCTGCCATTCGCCGTCGGGCCCTGTGACAGACGAGGCGAACGGGTTAAGCTCGGCATAAAACGGGACATCACCATGGCGAAACGCCACGACAGCGACGCGGAATCGCGCCGCATCATCGAACGGGTGGCGCGCGAGACCGACCCGGGGGGCACCTCGTTCCTTGCACGAACGACTAAAGGCGCGCGCGACCACGTCACTGCGGCCGATGCCGACCGGTCGGACCCGATCGAATATTGGGGCACCCGCATCGGTCGGGCAGCGGGCTTGCTTATTGCCATCGGCCTGTTGATCTGGCTCGTGCTTTTCGTCACCAGGGGCAGTTAGGAAAAATCAATGAGTGCCGAAAAAACCGACGCGCCGCGCGCGGTCATCGTCGTCTCCAGTCATGTCGCCCGTGGCTCGGTCGGCAACCGTGCCGCTGTCTTTGCGCTGGAGACGCTCGGCTTTCCGGTTTGGGCGGTACCGACCGTCATCCTGCCCTGGCATCCGGGCCATGGCCGGGCCACCCGCATTGTGCCGCCGCTGGACCAGTTCAGGGCGCTGATGGCCGACCTCGAGCGCGCGCCGTGGCTGGGCGAGGTCGGCGCCGTGCTGTCCGGCTATCTCGGCGAGGCTGGCCAGGCCGAAGCCGTCGCTTCGCTGGTCGGCGCGGTCAAGGCGAAGACGCCGGACGCCCTCTATGTCTGCGATCCGGTGATGGGCGATTCGGGCGGGCTCTACGTACCTGAGCCGACCGCAATCGCCATGCGCGACCGGCTGATGCCGATCGCCGATATCGCCACGCCCAACCGCTACGAGCTGGAATGGATGGCCGGAGCGCCGCTGCCCGACTTGAAATCGGCAATGGCTGCAGCCCTGCAGGCCGGCCCACCGGCCATGCTGGTCACATCGGCGCCGGCGATGATGGCCGGCGGCACCGGCAATTTACTGCTCGCCGGCAGGGAGGCACTGCTTGCCGAACACCGGCTCATCGACAAGCCGCCGAATGGGCTCGGCGACCTGACGGCGGCCGTCTACCTGGCGCGGACCCTGTCCGGCCAGCCGGCCGCCAAGGCGCTGCAATCGACCACGGCGGCGGTCTACGAGATCCTGGCGCGGACCGCCAAGCGCGGCGGCGACGAGTTGCAGCTCGAGACCGATGCCCAGAGCCTGTCGCACCCGATGGCGATGGTGCAGCTTCGCCATCTGCTGCATCCGGAACGGGACCGCCGGGCGTGACGCAGGCCGAAGACGCCGTGCCCCAGGATGATGCGCCCAAGGATGTTGCGCCCGACGATGTTATGCCTTGGGGTGTTGTGCTTGTCGGCGTCGACGGTTGCAAGGCCGGCTGGATAGCCGTCCGCCACGATCCCGGTGCGGCACCGTCGACAGCCGTTTTCCCGAGCTTCGCGGCGTTGCTCGACCGACTGCCCGCCGACTCGTTGGTAGCGGTCGATATGCCAATCGGCCTGCCCGATTTCTCGCAAAGAGGCGGTCGCGGCCCGGAGGCGCTGGTGCGGCCGCTGCTCGGGGCGCGGCAGTCCAGTGTCTTTGCCATCCCCTCCCGCGCCGCGCTCTACGCGGAGATCGAAGCCTTCACCACGGTCGATGCCTGGTACGCCGCACATCGCAAGGCAAGCGAGGTGGCCAGGACGACATCAGATCCGCCGCGCGGTGTCTCGATCCAGGCCTTCGGCATCTTCGCCAAGATCCGCGAGATCGATTCGCTGCTGATCGCGCGGCCCGAACTGCGCAGCCGCGTCTTCGAATCGCATCCGGAAGTTGCTTTCTGCAAACTGAACGGCGACCGCGCTATGCGCCTGCCGAAGAAGATCAGGGGCAACATCAATCCGGCCGGCATGGCCGAACGCAAGGCGCTGCTTGCCCAGCATGGTTATAGCCAAGATTTTCTCGACCAGACGCCGCCGCGCGGCGCGGCCGCCGACGATTTCCTCGACGCCGCGGCGATGATGCTGGTTGCCGGACGCATCGTCAGAGGCGAGGCAATGCCGTTTCCGGATCCGCCGCTCGCCGATCGTTTCGGTATTCCGGTCGCCATTTGGGCCTGAGGACCGGGGCGTCAGGAGCGTGATCTGAGCGCCTCGTTGAGTGCCCACATATCCTTCTCCTCGGGCGCGGTCTCCAATCCGAGCACGGGAACTTGCTTACGCAAATGGTCGTGGTGGGTGCGCACGCCATATTCGAGATCGGAGAGGTAAAAACCTCCGAAGGCTTCGGACAGCATGGATTCGTTGGACCATATCGAAAGCTGCACGTCCTCGGCCAGCGTGTCGCGGTCGATGCGGTAGGATAGGTAGCGGGCTGCCGCCTGTTCCCTGGTCTCGTCGCGATAGCGGTAGATGGCGCCGCGCAGCAGCGTCTCACCCGTCGACAGCGGAAATTCCTGATAGAACTGCACCGATTCCGGCATGATCGACAGCACGTTGTTCGGGAAGATGCCGTAGTAGATCCAGGCCTTGCGCAGGTGTTCCGGCAGGTGCTTCGCCTCGGGTGCGAGCTTGATGTACTGCGCGACGCTCCAGCGCCGTCCGGCATGCGGATTGTAGGTGGCGAACGAGCGCGACACGCCGTTGACGAACGGCTCGTCGAAATAGGTCGCACCGTAAAGGTCCTGCAGCGCCGGATGCGCCATGGCGACGTGGTAGCCTTCATTGTCGACATCGCGCACCGACTTCCAGTTGACCGGCGTCCTTTGGGTCCAGATGCCCCAGGACGGCACCATCTCGGCGACGCCGTAATGGGCAATCTCGGCTTCGATCGGCTTCAACAGCTCGGCCACCGATGGCTGCGGCCCACCCTTGCGGAAACGGATGAAGATGAAGCCCATCCAGATTTCGAGCTCGAGCGGCATCAGGCCGAAATCGGTCTTGTCGAGGTCGGGGAATGAACGGGGGCGGGCAGCACCGCGCAGCGTGCCGTCGAGATTGTAGACCCAGCCATGAAAGGGGCAGACCAGCGCATTCTTGCAAGTGCCCTGGCTGTCGGCAACGACGCGACTGCCGCGGTGGCGGCACATATTGTTGAAGGCGCGCACAACGCCATCCTTGCCGCGCACGATCAGCGCCCGCTCGCCGACCACATCCATCGTCAGATAGTCGCCGGCGTTCGGCACGTCGCAGACATGGCCGGCGATCTGCCAATGGTTGCGGAAGACGTGCTCTTTCTCGAGTTCGAGCAAGGCGTCGGAATGATAGCTCCAGCCCGGCCGCCCCCGCCGATCCCAATCGTTGGGGATTGCCACGTCACGCAGATGCGGGTTCATAAAGGCTCTTTATTTATTGAATGGTCATTCAATAAAAGCATATTTTCCATTGAAATGCAATGGCTTGGAAAAATGGGGCTAAGTCTTGACGGGAAATCGAACGGGATTCGAGAGCCCAGTCCGAACGATCGAAGCCGGGAAAATCCCGGGAATTCCAGACGTTAATCCCCTTACACTTGTTGAGCGCCCGACGCTCCGTGGGCCTGGAAAGGCGACGTGGATCTGGTGCCGTGGGTAGCGGAAAACGAGCAGAGAATGCCACCGGTGCTGCCGGCTACGCCGGATCGGTTTGCCCAGGAATGGCCGCGGGCTTGGTTTCATGCCGGTTACACAATCGTTAATTCATCATCGTTGGCCGGTTACAAGGTGCGATTAGGTTCGTTTCAACAGAGAAAAGAAGAAGACCGAAGGAAACGACGATGCGTACGAAAATCCAGATCACCGATACCGACCTTCGCCAGCAGGGTCCCCAGCGTAACGACCGGCGCCCGAAGCTGGCGCTGCGCCAGCGCGCCAGTGATCATCCAATGGCGATGTTCATGCTGCTGGCGGCTGCCGCATTTGCCGGCATGGCGTTGACACCGACCGTCGGTCCGGCCTTCGCCTCACTGAACCCGCCGGCCAACCTCATCGATGGCGCGACGACCACCACCAAGACGGCGCGCCTGCCGGCGCCGGAGATCGATTTTGCCTGCAAGGGGCAGGCCTGGGGCGCCGAGAGCCTGGAATGCCTGCGCGTCATCGCCGCCCAGTCGGGCAAGGCACGGCCGGTCCGCATGATCGCCAACGCCGCCCCGCTGACTGATACGCCGAACGTTTTTTGATTTTTTTGCGAGCGCCCTCCAGCACTCCAGTCAGGCTCCCGCCGCAATGTCGGCCGGGAGCCTTTTTCTTCCGCGAGAGATCGCGGAGTTAGCCGCCCAGACCGGCCTGCTCGGCAATGGCCGAGAGCACGCCGCGCACATCCAGCGTGCTGAACGGTTTTTCGAGGATTGGCGGCCGCTGCGGCGCCGGCAGCGCCTCGATCTCGCCTTTCGCGCCGATCAGATCGCCGGTGACAAGCACGAAGCGCCGCGCCAGACCCGGCATTTCGGCGAGTAGCTCGCGATAGGCGGCTATGCCGCTGGTGCCGGGCATGCGCAAATCGGAAAACACGATGTCCGGCGGGACATGGCCGCTCAGCGTCGCGGCGGCCGAGACCCAGGCCGGCACGATCCGCGACTTGATGCCCATCAACTCCAGAATGTCGGACAGCGACGCCGCGACATCCGGCTCATCGTCTATGATCAGCGCGTGACGCAAGCCGCTCGACCGCGACGGACTGTCGCTAGCGGCGGCCGCGCCAGCAGCGATCGCCGGCAGCTGCACGACAAAACGCACACCTCTCGGCGAAACCTCCTCGAACCAGATATTGCCATTGTGCCGCTCGATGATCGATTTCGAGATCGACAGGCCGATGCCGGTACCGACACCGACCGGCTTGGTGGTGAAATAGGATTCGAATATGCGTGAGCGTATCGCTTCCGGCACGCCTGGTCCGTTGTCCTCGACCGAGAATCCGGGATTGCCGCGGTCGCTGCGAAACGTCCGGACCTTGATCCGGCGGTCGCCGGCAACGCCGGCCAAGGCGTGCTGGCTGTTGATGAGGAAGTTGGCGGCCACCTGCGTCACGTGGTCGGCATCTGCCATGGCCAGCAGCGGGCCGCTGGCGAAATCGGTGTCGATGATGATGCCGCTCGACCGTGCGCCATAGGCGGTCACTTCGAGTGCGGCGCGGATCACCTGGTTGAGGTCGGTTTCGGCCTGTGCGGCCGGGTGCAGGCGGACCATCGACAGGAAGCTCTTGACGATACGGCCGCAGCGCTCGGCAGCGGCGCGCACCTTTTCGGCGCGCACCTTGGTCTGCGGATCGGCGGCAAATTCATGCAGCAGCGTCGACTGGGCGACGACCACGGCCAGCGGGTTGTTGAGCTCGTGCGAAACGCCGGCAAGCAGCGAGCCCATCGCCGCCATCTTCTCGTTCTGGTGCAGTTTTTCGCGCTGGCGGTTGATTTCCTCCTCGGCGCGCAATCTGTCGCGCAGGTCGCGGATAGAGCCGAAGATCAGCTGGCGATCGGCGACCCGCATCTCGGTTGCCGTCAGCTCGATCGGAAAAACCTCGCCGGCGGCGTTCTGGGTGACCGTTTCGAGCCGCTGGCCGACCATCGGCGCGCCGCGGCCCGACATATATTCGGCGCCGGACGCATAGCCCTTGCGGTAATATTCCGGCACGACCGTGTCGAGCAGGTCCTTGCCGAGGATATCGCTGCGCCGATAGCCGAACATCTTCTCGGCGGCCGGATTGAATTCGATGATCGAGCCGGTCTCGTCGATGACGATGATGGCGTCGAGCGAGGCCTGCAGCATGGTGCGGCGAATGACGTCGCTGGCATGCGCGTCGGAGGGCGATCGTTCGATGGCATCGCCGATGGCGAGTGCCACCATGTGCAGCGCCGCCTCTTCCTGGTCGGTCCATTCGCGTTCGTTGACGCAGTCGTTGACCGCCAGCGTGCCCCACAAATTGCCGTGCGAAAAGACCGACACCGACAGGAACGACTTGATGTTCTGCTTTTCGAAATCGGTCCGCAGAAAGCCTTCGAGATCGCGTGTGTGCCCGGCGAATATCTTGCCTTGGCGCTCGTCCTCCGCCAGCCGTTCCAGCAATGGGTCCGAATCGACGACCGACTGCACGATGACGGTAGGCGATGCCAGTTCGCCGCCAAACCGGGGGGCGATCCAATAAGCGGCGACCGACTGGGCGAAACCCTGGCCGGGCAGTTCGCGCAGGCGAAACAGGATGCCGCGGTGACAATCCATGGCTTCGCAAAGCGTCTGGAGGATACCTTCCATCTCGCGCTGCCAATCGCCGGCTTCGCGCAGCCGGCGAACCACATGCACGGCCACCATCGCCGCGCCCTGCCTGGCGCCCTGCGTGTCCGCGCGTGCTGTTTCAGCCGTCATGGTCATTTCCTGGCCTTGGCTTGCTCAAGCCGCCAGGCCTCAGTTATTTTCACCGGCCGGCAGCGAGAAGATATAGCCTTCGCCGCGCACCGTGCGCAGGAATTTCGGGTTGGCCGGGTCCGCTTCGATCTTCTTTCTCAGCCGCATGATGCGGATGTCGACCGCGCGGGACGATTCCGGATCCTCGACGAAACCGATCGCCTCGGAGATCGCTGCCCGCGTCAACAGCCGGTTGGCGCGCGTCAGGAACACCTCCAGGACGTCGAACTCGCTCTTGGCCATGTCGATGACCGCACCGTTGGCGCCGGTGACGAGCCTGCCGTCGAGATCGGCGTGAAAGGGTCCGAAGCTCACGGACCGGCGGCCGCCGGATGTCTCAGCCTTGGCCTTTTGTGGCTCGGTCGGCTCAGGAACGCGACGCAGCACGCTGCGCACCCTGGCCAGCACTTCGCGCAATTCGTAAGGCTTGACGATGTAATCGTCAGCGCCGAGCTCCAGTCCGACGATGCGGTCGAGCGCGGTACCGGCGGCCGTCGCATAGATGATGCCGATCGGCATTTTCGACCGCATCCAGCGGCCGAGCGACAGGCCGTCCTCGCCCGGCATGGCGATGTCGAGAATGGCCAGATGGAAGGACTGGGTTTCCAAAAGGTCGCGCGCCGCCGCCGCACTTTCGGCCGTGGCCACATCATAGCCGCTGGCGCCGAGATACTCGGCGACCGCATCCCTCAGATCGGGCTCGTCCTCGACGATGACAATTCGTGCCCGCACGATGCTTTCGCTCCCGCTTTCAGTGGAAAGTAGATTGGGTATAAACATGATGTCCAGCACTCTTCTTGGGTTGCCGTATGCGGGGTAGAAAAACATGGCTGCACGATCCGTTATCGCGCTTGTTTCCGTCGCTGAAGTAATTGCGACCGATCTCGCCGATCATCTCGAGCGGCGCGGTCATGACGTCCGCGCGGCGCGACAGCCGTGGGAGGCCGAATCGCTGCTTTCGGAAAAGGGTATCGATGTCGTGGTTGTCGGCGACAGCGTCAGCCAGGCGGAGGGGCGCGACCTGCTCAGGCGACATGGCGGCGAAGGTGGACCGGATTTCATCCTGATCTGCCGCCCGGCCGATCTGGTCGACAAGGTTCTGGCGCTCGAACTCGGCGCCGCCGACGTCGTCGAAAGCCCGCTCAATGTCAGGGAGCTTGCCGCTCGCGTCGGCGGCCTTCTGGCTCGGCGCGGCAGGAGCGCCGGGGAACTGATCGTGCTGGAGAACGCGACCGTCGATCTCCGATCGGCCATCGTCATGCACCGCTCGGGCACGGAAGAACAGCTGTCCCCCGGGCAGGTGGCGCTGCTCAGGCTGTTCCTGGCCAGCCCGCGCAAGGTGCTGACGCGGGACGACATCATCGCCGCCGCGCCCGCCGAAAATGCCGAAGCCTTCGATCGGTCGATCGATTCGCGCATCGTGCGGCTGCGCCGCAAGCTCGATACCGAAACCATCACCACCATACGGGGTGCGGGCTACCGGTTCGATCCGCCGACGCAATTCGCCGATTGAAGGCAGGACGGCCACCCTTTTGTCTTGAGCATCGGATTTTCCCAAAACCGGTTTCCACCTTGGGGTCCGATGCTCTTCAGCGCACCACGAGAAGCGACGGGCCGGACGGCATGTCACTGTTCGTGCTGACCTCGCCGGCATGGGCACGTTCCTTCAGCAGCACGGTGGCGAGGCCGGCAATGCCGAGCAGCCCCTGGACGTAAAGCAGCGCGGAAAGCACCGAAGCGGCGAATTTCGTTTTCATCCTGTTCGTTCCTCAAAATTGGAATTTACGGGCACTTCAGGGGAACCCCCGAAGCGCCCGCGCCGCCAGCGGAGCCCCCCGTTGCGGCGCGGGCCTTCGGTCCTCTCGGCTGCAAGTTGCCGGAGGCGCCGCGCATCCTCAACGGCCCTAAGCCGCCCCCGCCAGAGGGGCTTGAGCCGGTCGACGCGCAGGCTGGAAACTGTCCAGACCAATCCAGACCGTAGCGAAAACAGTGTTGGCTTCCGATCGTTCGTTGACCGCTGTTTTCGTTAGGTCAACTTTGCCTGTTCGCTGTATCCGGATCATGCCGCCGAGGCTGCGCTTTGTTGCAGCTCGGTTTCGGAGTCAGGTGAATTCCTATCAAACGAAAGGCAATCGCGTATTCGTGCCGCGGTTTGGCCGATCCGCCTAGGCAAACACGCCACCGTCATGACGACGTCGTGCAACTGCAAGCTGCTTTGCATGGACCTTTTCTGTTAACCAGGGGAAACAGAATCGAAACACAAACGAGCATCTAGCGAAATCGGCTTGAAACATGACGCCCCGATAAGCCGGTCATCGAATTGAGCCGGTCCCGACCGGCAGAATAGGGGAGACATCATGTACACTGCCATTTCCGCCAAGCTCATCAACATTGCCGCCGCCGTCATCACCGGTACTGCCTTGCTTGTCAGTGCCGGCAACGGCGCAGCCCACGCCGCCGCCAACAAGATCGTCGCGCGGGTATCACTGTCACAGCAGACCATGGAAATCCTGGTCGACGGCCGGCCGACATTCGCCTGGAAGGTCTCGACCGGCGACAGGACGCACGTCACGCCGACCGGTTCGTTCAAGCCGACCCGCATGCATGAAATTTGGTATTCGAAGAAATACGACAACGCCCCGATGCCGCATTCGGTGTTCTTCAGCGGCGGCTACGCCGTACATGCGACAAGCGCCATCAAGCGCCTCGGCCAGCCAGCCTCGCATGGCTGCGTGCGTCTGCATCCGGACAACGCCGCCGATTTCTACCAGCTCGTCGAGGTCTTCGGCCCAGCCAACACCAGCATCGTCATCGTTAAATGAGCGATGCTGCTCTCGTCGCTCTCAAAAAAGGCCGGAAATTAGCGCAGCCTAATCCGGCATTACCGGCATCAGCTTCGGATCCGGCTTTTCGGCGTGATGCGGCAGGTCCTTGCTGGCGATGAAGGTGTAGAACATCGGCACCACGAACAGCGTGAACATGGTTCCGACCAGGATGCCGGTGAAGATCACCAGGCCCATCGAATAGCGTGCCGCGGCACCCGCGCCGCTGGAGATGATCAGCGGCACCACGCCGAGCGCCATCGCCGCCGTCGTCATCAGGATCGGCCGCAGCCGCACCCTGGCCGACGCGATGATCGCATCGCGCCGCCGCATGCCGTGCATTTCACGCTGCTGGTTGGCGAACTCGACCAGAAGGATGCCGTGCTTGGTGATCAGGCCGATCAGCGTGATCAAGCCGACCTGGGTGTAGATGTTGAGCGTGCCGAGCCCGACATTAAGCGGCACGATCGCGCCGAAGATCGACAGCGGCACCGCCATCATGATGATCAGCGGATCGCGGAAACTTTCGAATTGCGCCGCCAGCACCAGATAGATGACGAGCACCGCCGCCGCGAAGGCGATGATGATCGTGTAGCCCTGTTCCTTCTCCTGCCGCGATTGACCGGTATAGTCGATGAAGAAGGTGTCGGGCAGGCTTTGCTTGGCAATGTCCTCGATCGCCTGTAGCCCATCCCCGGTGGTGATGCCGGGCCGCGGCAAGGCAGAGATCGTCGCCGAGTTGAGCTGGTTGAACTGCTCGATGGCGGCCGGCGACGCGTTGGTCGAGATCTTCACCACCGCCGAGAGCGGCACCATCTCGCCCGATACGCTGCGCACGAAATACTCGCCCAGTTTTTCAGGGTTGTCGCGAAAGCTCTGCGGCACCTGCGGGATGATGTCGTAGCTGTTGGATTCGCGGTCGAATTGCGCCACTTCGGCGCCACCGACCAGGAGCGTCAGCGTCCGGCCGATGTCGGCTATCGGCAGGTTGAGCGCGGCGGCGCGGTCGCGGTCGATCGTCACCGTCACTTGCGGCGCGTCGAAGGTCATCGAATTCTGCACGACGATGAAGCGGCCGGAGGCCTGCGCCTTGTTCTTGATGTCTTCGGCCGCCTCGTACACCTGCGAGGCGTCGCCGGTCGAGCGCACGACCATCGTTATCGGCAGGCCGCCGCCGGAGCCGGGCAGCGTCGGCGGCGCGAAGACGAAAGCTTCGACGCCCGCCACCTTGCTCAGGCGGCCCGTAATGTCTTGCTGGATTTCCTTCGAGTTGCGCGTGCGGTCAGCCCAGTCCTTGAACGCAAAGCCGACGAAAGCGCTGTTCGTCTGGCCACCACCGAAGGCGACCGCCGAGAACTGTGCCCGCGTCTCAGGCAGATCCTTGACCAGGCCGAGTATCTGATTGACGTAGGTTTCGGTATAGTCCGACGTCGCGTACCGCGGCGCGGTCACCAGCGAAAGCAGGAAACCCTGGTCCTCTTCCGGCGCCAGTTCGCTCGCGGTCTTGGTGAACATGAAACCGGTCGTGGCGACCAGCGCGAGGACGATCATCAGCGTCACCGGGCGATAGTTCAACGAACCGGTGACGAGCCGCTCATAGATGTGTTCGACGCGCCCGAACGTATTGTCGACAATGCGCTGGAAGCGGCTGTGCGAGGCGGACCTCAGGATACGTGCCGACATCATCGGTGTGATGGTGAGGGCGACGACACCCGAAAGCACCACCGAGCCGGCAAGCGTCACCGCGAATTCGCGAAATAGTGCGCCTGTCAGGCCGCCGGTGAAGGCCAGCGGCGCGAACACGGCGGCCAATGTTATCGTCATGGCGACGACGGCGGACGAGATCTCGCGCATGCCGTTGAACGCCGCCTGCATCGGCGACAAGCCGTCTTCCTCCATGTGGCGGTGGATGTTTTCCACCACCACGATGGCATCGTCGACGACAAGTCCGATCGCCAGCACCATGGCCAGCAGCGACAAAAGATTGATCGAATAGCCCACCGAAAACAGCAGGAAACAGACACCGATCAGCGACAGCGGAATGGTCACGATCGGCATCAGCACCGAGCGGAACGAGCCGAGGAAGAGCAGGATAACAACGATGACGATGGCGACCGCCTCGCCGATGGTCTTGAACACCTCCTCGATCGACGCACTGATCTGCTCGGTTGAATCGTAGACGATCTCCATCGTCATGCCGAGCGGCAGCGTCTCCTGGATGGTCGGCACAATCTTGTGGATTGCCGCCGCGGTGGTCAGCGGATTGGCGGCCGGCGTCGGAAAGATAGCGAGAAAGATGCCGGGCTTGCCGTTGAAGCTGACCCTGGTGTCGGTGTTCGCCGCGGCGAGTTCGACGCGGGCCACGTCGCGCAATCTCACCACATTGCCGTCCTTCGACCGGAGTGGAAGGGCGGCGAAAGCCTCCGGGGTCTGCAGCGTAGAGCGAACGGTGATCGAAGAAACCACATATTCGTTTTCGGTGTCGCCGGGCGCGGAAAGGAAATTCGATTCGTTGATGGCGGCCAGCACTTCCGCCGCGGTCACGCCGCGCGCCGCCAGTTTGATCGGGTCGATCCAGACCCGCATCGAATATTCGGCTGCGCCGAAGATCTGCACGTCGGCGACGCCTTCGACCGTCGAGATACGCGGCCGCACGACGCGCTCGATATATTCGGTGAGCTGTTCCGGCGTCATGTTCGGGTTCTGCATCGAGATGTACATCATCGCGAACTGCTGGCCGGTGCCCTTGACGATCACCGGGTCTTTGGTTTCGTCCGGTAGATCGCCGCGAACGCTCTGAACCTTCGACAAGACTTCGTTCAGCGCGACGTCGGGGTCGGAGCCGAGCTTCATCTGCACTGTCACGGTGCTGGAGGACGGCCGGCTCGACGACGTGACATAATCGATGTTTTCGGTCGAAGCGACGGCACGCGCGATCGGCGCGGAAATGAACCCCTGGATCAGGTCGGCACTGGCGCCGGGATAGGCCGTGGTGATGGTGATGGCCGTTTCTTCAACCTCTGGATACTGCCGGATCGAAAGGTTGAAGATTCCCTGAAAACCCAGAAGCAGGATCATGCAGGCAAGCACGGTCGAAAGGACCGGGCGGCGGATGAAGAGGTCGGAAAAGCTCATTGCTGGGCTGCCTGCTGGTTCCCTGGCTTGCTCGGATCGATCGTGTTGTCGACGGCAACGGACATGCCGTTGGAGAGCCGGTTCTGGCCGGCGGTAACGACTTCGTCGCCGGGCGCGATGCCCTCCAGAATCTCAACCAGGCCGGCGTTGCGGCGGCCGGGCTTGACGAACACCTGGGCGAGCACGAGCTGCGGCTTCTGTTCTTCCGCTGCCGGCTTGGCTTCCTCTGCCGGTTTGGCTGGGGTAGCAGCCGGCTTTTCGTCGGGTTTTGCCGCGGGTGCTTCGGCCGCGGGCTTGGCAGCATCCGCAGCCGGCTTTTCTTCCGGCTTTGCCTCGGGCGCCGCGCCGTTGGCTTCGGCGGATTTGGCCGGGCGCACCACGAAGACGAAGTCGCCGTACAGGCTGGAAGTCAGCGCCGTCTGCGGCAGCGCCAGCACGTCGTTCTCCGCGGGCAGTTCGACGCGCACCTGGACGAACTGGCCGGGCGTCAGCTTGCCTTCGGGATTGCCGACCTCCGCCCTCACGGTCACCAGCCGGCTGGTCGGGTCGATCTTCGGATCGATGCCGCGGATGCTGCCGGTGAACGGCATGTCGCCGCCGCCGACGCCCAACCGCACCGTCTGTCCGATCTTCAGCTGCGGAAGCTGCTGCTCCGGTACGGTGAAATCGACACGCATCGTATCCATGTCCTGCAAGGTCACCACGGCGGTGCCGGGTGTGAGATACTGGCCAAGGTCGATTTTCGGAATACCGACGGTACCCTTGAAAGGGGCCGTCAACTGCTTTTGGTCGAGCACCGCTTGCAGCTTGTTTACCTGCGCGGCGGAGACCGATGCCGCTGCCTGCGCCGTGTCGAGCGTAGCGTCGGTGCCGACCCCGCGCTTCTGCAGCTCAAGAGCGCGCATCAGCGTCGTCTGGTCGGAGGTGGCTTGCGCCTTCGATGCCACGAGGTCGGCTCGCTCGACTTCATCGTCGAGCTGCAGCAGCACGGCGTTGGCGGCGACCTTCTGATTGGCATGGAACAGGATGTCCTTGACGATGCCAGCAGTTTCGACGGTGAGGTCGACGCCGCGTACGGCACTGACAGTGCCGATCGCCTCGATGCCGGGCGTCCAGGACATCGGTTTGACTATGACCGTCGACACGGTCGCGGCCGGCGGCTTCATGGTGGCGAAGAACTGTTTGATCGCATTGTCGCGAAACAGGTTGAAGCCGACGATGCCGCCGCACACCAGCACGAGCAGAATGAAGGCGATGATGAAGCGCTTGATCACGAACAGTCCCTCGGCCACGGCCCAGCATAACGGTCGGATGACCGGAACACATACCTGTGCCTGGTCCCAATTTCAAATGACGGCGATCTTACTGTACCGTCTGGACGGTCTTGTCAATTCCGCCTAAGCTAATGAATGGGGAACGCTTGATGAAGGCCCGCAGAGCAAACTCGCGCGAGAAGATCCTCGCCGCCGCCGCCGCCGTGGCGCGCGAGACGGGTCCTGGCAGCCTGTCGCTGGATGCGGTCGCCAGCCGTGCCGGCGTGTCGAAGGGCGGTCTTCTCTACAATTTCCCGACCAAGGCGAAATTGATGCAGGCGCTGGTGGAGGATTACCTGCGCGCCTTCGAGCAGGCCCTGGAGTCCGCCCGCACGGCCGGCGTCAACGGCGAAAGCCCGCTTGCAACTTACATCAAGCTGTCGGCCGAGCATGCCGAGGAATCGAAACCGTCGGCATCCTGGATATTTTCGGCGATTGCCGAGGATCCCGATTTCCTGACGCCGATAAAATCGTTCAGGCGGCAGCTATTCGAGCGGCTGAAGCAGGAGACGCCGAACCTCAAGGCGCTGCTGGTCTGCTATCTCGCCATCGAAGGGCTGCGCAGCATGAACCTGTTCGATTCGGACATTCTCTCCGCCGAAGAGCGCCGGCTGCTGATATCGACCCTGCTGGACATCGCGGAATAGTCGAACCGCCAATCTGCGGTTCTGAGGCCGATTAATGGCGGCGTTCGTTCACCCGTGTCAAAACACGGGCTGGTACGTCGAAACCACGCCATCCCGCTTTCCGAAAATCGGTTCCGATTTTCGGGCCGATGCGCTAGAGCCTTTCGGGATTGAACCGAGCTGCCTTCAACCCGGAAAGGCTCCCACCGCTGCCCATGCCCCATCTTCCCGAGCATCTTCTCACCGGCTACCGCAGTTTCATGAGCGGTCGCTATCTCACCGAAAGCGGCCGTTATCGCTCGCTGGCGCGGGAGGGCCAGGCACCGGAAACGATGATCGTCGCCTGCTGCGATTCGCGGGCCGCGCCCGAAGCGATCTTCGATGCCGGGCCCGGCGAGCTGTTCGTGCTGCGCAATGTCGGCAATCTGGTGCCGCCCTATGCGCCCGACGATCAGTTCCACTCGACATCGGCGGCGCTCGAATTTGCCGTGCAGAGCCTCAAGGTCAAGAACATCGTGGTGATGGGCCACGGCCGCTGCGGCGGCATCCGCGCGGCACTTGACACCACGGCCGCACCCTTGTCGCCGGGCGATTTCATCGGCAAGTGGATGAGCCTGATCGCGCCCGCGGCCGAGACCGTATCGTCGAGCACCTTCATGACCGCGACCGAGCGCCAGACGGCGTTGGAGCGCATCTCGATCCGCTATTCCATCGCCAATCTGCGTACCTTCCCTTGCGTCTCGATCCTCGAAGGCAAGGGGCGGCTATCGCTGCACGGCGCCTGGTTCGACATCTCGACCGGCGAGCTTTGGGTGATGAACAAGGACACAGGCGATTTCGAGCGACCGGAGACGGAGTAGGAGGTGAGGCATGATGCGAGCTCGGGACGCGTTCGCGGCGGCGGCACTGCTGTGCTCGGCAAATGTCGCCCGTGCCGACGATAGCGCGATCATCGATCGCTGGTATTCGGCACTGCTCGTCGCCGACCGCACCGAATTGTCGGATCTGCTCGCCGACAACGTCCGCATCAAGCTCGACGACCTCGGCGTCGTGCAAAGCAGGCAGGAATTCATCGCCTCGATCGCCGAGTGGCAAGGCGCCGTCGCCGGGGCCGAAATCCGCCATCGGATCAAGAAATCGGAGGGCGGCGTCACCACTGTCATCGCCTGCTATGATTTTCCCAGCAACGACATGCTGATGCAGGAGACCTTTGCGGTCGCCAACGACCAGATCACCGCCAGTTCGCAGGCCGCAATCGCCGAAAACTGCGACGGCTACTGACGAAATTTGGTCTTGAGCTTCTCGGGGGATAGGCGCTGGAATTGCCGGCGTCAATTCGGACCTGTCCACGTCACGTGGTTACGCAGGTGGGAACGCCAATGCGACAAGCCATGCGGTCAATCCACTCACAACGACGGTCGCGCCCTGCAAAAGTGCACTATTATCGGAATTCGAAATCTTATGTGTTGGAGGGCAATGATGGGCAAGCAATTCAATCTTTTCCTGTCGCACAGAGATGAAATCGTTTTCAACCATGCCTTGTCCAAGGGTGTTGAGAATATAGTATTCGTCAAGCCGTCCATCGAAGATGGCGATACCCCCATTTTTTGGGAGCCCATCCGAGAAGAAGAACGGTCTTTTAAAAACAGAAGAGTTCTGATATCGTCAAAGGATTTTTTAAACAACATAGTCCTTGAGCGTGACGCTGAAAATAAATGTTTGCAAGTTAGTTCAAGATTATCTCCGGTAATTGAATATGATATAAATCTGTGGCGCGGCGATGTAATGTTGCCTGGCAGAATGTACTATAATTTAGACTGGGCGGAAGGCGATGTGAGGAAAGCATACGACGCATACTTTAGTCGTGTGTTCAAGCTGTCTAAATCTAACCTAAATAAAATTAGAAATAGTCACGGAAGCGTCATCTATCTCGGAAACGAAATGATGCCTGAATTTTACAACGAGACCATGGATTTTAGATTATTATAGATGGGAATTACCGTTACAGTGCACTTTTTGCTGCACTGCGCGCGAGTGGGCATTCTGGTTCGCATACGAGTCGTGGGCACGCATCGGCGTTAACCAGGCGTGCTGTTGCGCGCAACGGGCCGGCGCCTTACATCGGTGACGATCCGCTTCTCCCGCCCACCCAGCGAAAGTTTGCCCATGCCGTCAACCGTCGACCTCGCCGCCCATCCGCTGACCGCATGGCAAGGGCCGCTCGGCCTGCCCGATTTCACGCGCATCGGCGACGGCGATTTTTCTCCGGTCTTCGACGCGGCCCTGAAGGCGCATGAGGCCGAGATCGAGGCGATTGCCGGCAACACCGGGACGCCGACGATCGAAAACACGCTTGCCTCGCTCGAGCTTGCCGGCGAGGCGCTCGACCATGTCTCCTCGATCTTCTGGTGCCGCGCCGGCGCCCACACCAATGAGGCGATCCAGGCGCTGGAGCGCGACATCTCGCCAAAAATGTCGCGGCATTACTCGGCGATTTCGATGAATGAGCGACTGTTTGCCCGCATCGACGATCTCTATCAGCGCCGCGAGGCTTTGAAGCTCGATGCCGAAACGCTGCGGGTTTTGGAAAAGACCTGGAAAAACTTCGTCCGCTCCGGCGCCAGGCTCGACGCCGAAGGCAAGAAGCGGCTTGCATCGATTAACGAGGAGTTGTCGTCGCTCGGCACCAATTTCGGCCAGAACGTGCTTGCCGACGAGCGCGACTGGGCGTTGTTCCTCGACGAGGCCGACCTGGCCGGCCTGCCGGAATTCCTGAAAAGCTCGATGGCGGAAGCCGCCGAGATGCGCGGCCAGAAGGGCCACTACGCCGTCACTTTGTCGCGTTCGATCTACGAGCCGTTCTCGACCTTCTCAGAACGCCGCGACCTGCGCGAGACAGCGTTCCGCGCCTTCATCATGCGAGGCCAGAATGGCGGCGCTACCGACAACACGGAAGTGGTGCGCGACATGCTGCGCCTGCGCGCCGAGAAGGCGAAGCTGCTCGGCTATCCTTCCTATGCCGCATTGAAGCTCGACGATACCATGGCCAAGACGCCGGAGGCGGTGCACGCGCTGCTCGATCCGGTCTGGGAAAAGGCGGTGGAAAAGGCCGCAAGCGACCAGGCCGAATTGCAGCGGCTGGCGGCCGAGGCCGGCAGCAACGAGAAATTCGCTGCCTGGGACTGGCGCTTCTATCAGGAGAAGCTGCGCGCAGAGAAATTCGCCTTCGACGAGGCCGAGCTGAAGCCGTATCTGCAGCTAGACCGCATCATCGACGCCTGTTTCGACGTGGCAACACGATTGTTCGGCATTTCTTTCGAAGAAAAGAAGGGCATTGCCACCTGGCATCCGGACGCCCGTGTTTTCGTGGTGAAGAATGCCGACGGCAGCGAGCGCGGCCTGTTCCTCGCCGATTATTTCGCGCGACCCTCGAAGCGCTCCGGCGCATGGATGAGCGCGCTGAAATCCGGCTACAAGCTAGGCGATGGCTCCAAGCCGGTCATCTACAACATCATGAATTTCGCCAAGCCGCCGGCCGGCGAGGCAGCCTTGCTGTCGGTCGACGAGGCCAAGACCCTGTTCCACGAATTCGGTCACGCGCTGCACGGCATGCTGACCGACGTTACCTGGCCATCGGTCGCTGGCACCTCGGTCAGCCGCGATTTCGTCGAGCTGCCGTCGCAGCTCTATGAACACTGGCTGACGGTGCCGGCGGTGCTGGAAAAGCATGCGCTGCATATTAAGACCGGCAAGCCGATGCCAAAGGCGCTGGTCGACAAGATGCTGGCGGCACGCACTTTCGGCGCCGGCTTCGCCACCGTCGAGTTCACCGCCTCGGCGTTGGTCGACATGGCCTACCACGCCCGGCCGGATGCACCGGAACAGGCGCTTCGTTTCGAAGCCGAGACGCTCGAAAAGCTCGACATGCCTGACACCATTGCCATGCGTCACCGCACCCCGCATTTCGGCCATATCTTCGCCGGCGATGGCTATTCTGCCGGCTATTACTCCTACATGTGGTCGGAAGTGCTTGACGCCGACGCGTTCGCCGCCTTCGAGGAAACAGGCGATCCCTTCAATCCGGCGCTGGCCGAGCGGCTGCGCAAGAACATCTACGCCGCCGGCGGTTCAAAGGACCCGGAAGAACTCTACACCGCCTTCCGCGGCAAGATGCCTTCCCCGGAAGCGATGATGGCCAAGCGCGGGCTGGTGTGATGCATGCCCGCTCTTGTCACCGTTCTCTTTCCATCCTGATTGATCTCGGCTGTCATGGCGGCGGGTTGCGCACCGCCTGATCCGGTTTCCGCCGGTCCCGTTCGGCCTCGTTGGCTGCGGCCGCGTCGTTGAGGTGACCGCACTTAATGCGGTCTCCATCGTTCGGGCCGAAGGAGCCGCGTTCATGGCGGCGCTACGGGCTGTGCGGGGTTAGGCAACGACAGCTTGCCCGCTATGCTGATCGGCCGCTGCCGCATCCGGACCGCACCTTGCGACGACCGCTACGGAAACTCTCAGTCGCGAAGTGGCAGCCCCGCCAATGGAAGGCGGGGCTGGTAAGTTTGATTGTCTCGGCGAAGGTTTTGCCGAGGCGATTGGCCTAGGCAGGCACAAAGCCAAAATAGGCTTTGTAGGAAGCCCCATCGCCGGAAATCAGGGGCGTTTCCACCTTGAATCCAATCCCGCTGAAGGTGGTATTGTTCGTGCGTGCAGCGAGCAACACCATCTGCTTTGCGGAGATGGTTACTGTCGCGCTCCCGATCCTGTCATCGCCCCAATCGAAGAGATCGCTGATCGCGCCGCCGATCGATGGCATCAAGGATCCCAGGGCCGGGCCGGCTATCGCGGCAATGATAGGTCCTGCCACCGGAATGAGGCCCAAAGCGAGCGTGCCCGCCGTATGGACGCCCATGACGATCTTCTGCACCTCGTCCTTGTATTTGTTGGGGTCGCCAAAATCGTTTTCCATCAGCACCGTGCCGATATTGATGCCGTAAGGCTTGCCTCGATAGATTTCCATAAGGTCGGGTCTCGTATCTCCGGCATCGACATCGCCATAGACCTGGCTGCGCTTGGTGTCGGCGATCTGCGGCGTTGTCACGCTGACGATGACATAGGGTTCGTCCGCACTCGATCCCTGATCCCAGTCGGTCTCGCCGAAGCAATGGAGGCCGGTATAGTGGACGACGACATCTCGAAGGTCGATCGCGTCGGTGTCGGGCCACCAGTATATGCCGCCGTTTTCAAACAGATTGGCACGGCCACCATCGGCAAATTCGGTCTCGTCGGTCGTGGGATATCCCAGATATGACTGTTCCCAGCCCAGGCTCTCCCACTTCTTGCGGATGTCACCGTACACCACGTTGGCTCCTGTGTTCGGTGTCCAGTAGATCGAGCCGGCATTGGCAAAATGGTTGTAGCGCCCGACGCCGTCGGGAGTTCCGGTTTCGTCGGTGACCGGATAGCCGAGAACCGAGCGCTCCCAGCCCATTGCTGCCCATTTGCCGCGAATTGCCCCCCAAATCGCTTGAGCACCGGTATTCGGTGTCCAGTAGATCGAAGCGGTATTGTTGTTGAAGTGATTGTATCGGCCGACGCCGTCGGGAGTTCCGGTTTCGTCGGTGCAGGGAATGCCCCATGCGAGACCGCCAAGCGCAATCCACTTCCTGTAGATTTCGCCATGGATCTCAAAGGCGTCGTGCATGGCATCGTTGTAACAAATGCATGAGCCGTTCTTGAGATACCAGGCTTTTCCAGTGTCCTTCCTGTCGATCTCGGCGAAGCCGGCGCCTCCAAGGGAGTTGTACTTTTGCTGTATGACAGCTTCGGGCGAGAGGAGCGACCAAGGCCCGATCCTGAGCTGGTCGGAAAGTCTTGTGGCTCCAGCGCGGATGGTGCCGGCACGCACTCTCGAAGTTGCTCTGGCAGTATACGGCATGACCTTTTCCTTCCTGTGAGTGTTGGTATCGGGGGCTTCAGGCCTCCGGCGATCGGTTTTGATCGACGGGCCGAGATTCCCAGACCGCGACTTACGGACGGCTTACAGAGTTCCGAGCTGCGCCAGAGCAATTCCAGGAAAAGTGTGGAACGGTTTTCCGTCCGGAATTGCGCAAAAATAAAGAGATAGAGCGGTTCGGCGTTTCCGTGAAACGATGACCGGTCTAGAGAAGCGGGCGCACGAGCGAACGCAGCAAAGGCGAGGGCTCGTCATCGCCGGTCGAAGCGAGCGCGCGTTCATAGCGCCGGTAATCCTCGATGGCGCCGGCATGGTCGTTTCTGGAGAGGCTCTCCTGGATGAGCGTGCCATGGAGTTTGGCCGATTCCGGGTAGAAATCGAGCGCACGCCGGCACGCTTGGCGTGCCCGATCTGCGTTGCCTTGGCTCTGCCAGTGTTTGGCGACCCGCACGGCAAGCTCGACCAACCCGTCCCGCACCCGGTCGGCCGCGGCGTTCGACCAAGCGGGCGTCGGGCCATTCGAGAAAAGCGGGCCGACAAAGCCTTCCAGCAGTTTCTCCTGCTCCTCGATTGCGCTGTCTCTTTGGCCCGACAGAACGGGTTTCAGCCGGTCTTCCCAATCCTGCAGATCGATCCAGACCTTGTCGGCAGCGAGCCGCAAACGGCCCTCTCTCAGCGTTACGAGCTCGCCTTGCCCGAGCAATTTGCGCAGACGATGCAGCGCCTGCTCCAAGGCCGCTTTGGCCTGGTCGCCGTCGAGGTCGGGCCAGAGCCAATCCTGCAGGGTTTCCACCGAACAGACCTGATCCCTCGACAGGCAGATAATGCGCAATATGTCGAGAGCGCGGGTAGGTTTGGCACCGGGCGCGACCTCGGCACCATCGATCTCGAGGCGGAAGCCTCCCATCAAGTGGATCCTGAGCGGCCAAGGCCACTGGACGGGTCGGCCAGCGGGCGGGACCAGATATCGCGCCCGAACGACGCGGCGGCAGAGATCGACGTCGATCTTTCGCTCCAGCGCATCGGCGACCAGATCGGCCAATAGGTCCGGCAGGTTGAGCAGGATTGCGGAGGGGTTGACCTGGCGCAACACCTCCATGAATTCAGCCAGACGAGTGCCATAGGACGCGCCGCCTTTCCACTTCTGCTCCAGGGCCCGAGCGGCCAGAATGTTGAGTTCGACCCGCTGGCGAGGGCCGCCGCTCAGCCTTTCGACGATCTCCTGGAGTAGCGCAATGGCCTCCGCTGGACGCCGATCGGCCAGCAGGACCTGGTATTTGGTGACGTAATGCGGCCAGCGTTCGATCATCGGCTCATTCGCCCGCTCGATCGCATCCATGAAGGCATCGCAGTCGAGATAAGCCTTGACGAAGTCGCCGTTGCGCGTGTGCATCGCCGCGTGGCAGTCGGCGACTACAGCGACCTGGGTTGTGAACCTGCTGTCCGCGATCTCGCCCAGCCGGGAGACGAGCGCATTGAATTCCGAGAACCTGTTGTGAAGCTTCATCAGCAATTGAAGCTGATAGAGCGCGCTGAACTCGACGCCCCGTAAGGCGTGCTGCTCGCCTATCGCCGTTGCGCGTCGCAACGCATCCTCGGCCGAGGCATAGACAAAACCGCGCCGCGAATAGGGGAAGTAACGGCCGCTGGCCGAGCCAAAGGACACCAGCCACATGCCGAGCACCAGCGGCGGGATATCCGGATGTTCGAGATCGGCGGCAACGCTGTCCACGGCATTGGCAAAAATGTCGCGCTGCCCCGACGAGGTCGCGTAGTCGATGAGCGCTTCGCTTGCCAGCAGGCGCAACTCGACCGAATCCTCGATCGGCAGATGTGTCAGGCGCTGCTGGATATCATTCACGAGGCGCTTCGCGTCATGGGCGTCGAATTCGCCAGGTTCGGCGAAATCGACGGCCCGCAGGATGCCGAGCCTGACCATCATGAGTTCCTCCGGATCCAACTCCGGCAATCCCCTGGCAAGAAGCTGTGAGGCTCGGCGCGTCCAATCCGCCAGCCCCTCATGCGTACGCCAACTGGCGGTCTTGACCACGACCGCCCGCGCGACCGTCAGGCATTGGCCGCGCATGTCGGTGTTCTCGAATGCTTGCCATGCCTTGGAGAAGTGCGGTTCGGCCTTCGCATCGTCCGATGCGAAGGCGACGCCCAGCCAATAATGGACCCACCCGTCCATCTGGTCGGGGGGCAGCCTGTTGCACCATTCGACGAAGCTGGCCCTGCGCCCTTGCGTGAGAACGCCGTTAGCGCACTCCAGAATGAGCTGGCGTGCCAGCGGCCAGGCGCCCGCCTGCAACGCCAGCACGATTGCCGCGTCGGTTTTGTCTGCCTCGTGCAGGACCTTTGCTGCCTGCTCGCGCAGCCTGGAACGGTCCGCTTCCGTCACGCGCCGGTCCAGTAGGCCGGCAAGGTATTCGCGCAACAAGTCATGCAGCTGGAAGGCGGCGCCGCCCGGACCGTCGCGCGTGATCAGCAGCTGGCGATGCTGCAGCCGCACCAGCAGGCGAGCAGCCTGCGGCGAGCCCAGGAACGCATCGGCAAGCTCCGTGCTGATCTCCGGCAGAACGTTGAGCCTGATAAGCAGATCCTGGTCCTCCGGCGCGATGTCGCGCAGGAAATAACGTCCGACAATCTCCCGAAGGCCGGCGCCCCCGGCAAGGCCGGTCTGCGAAAGCGGGTAGTACATTCCGGCGTTGGCCAGCAGGAGAAGGCCCACCGCCCAGCCGCGCGCCTCCGAAATGTCGCCGACCTCGGACGGCGATTGCGAGCGGGCGGTGACGAGGTTGCGAGCCTCCCCAGGCGAAAACTCCAGCAGCGTTTGGTTGAGCACCGGCAACTGTCCCGACAGCACGAGGTCGGCGACGTCGCCCTCAGGCAGCATCCGCGATGTGCAGATGCAGCGGACAGTGTTGGGGCGTTCGCGCAACAGGATCGCCAGCGTCCGGCGAAAGCCTGGCGCATCGGCACGATGCAGATCGTCGAGGACCAGGATCGTGCCCGGATCAAGCCGCGAGAAATAGGTGCGGAAGAACAGCCGCGCGAAATCGCCGGAATTGTCGGCATATTCCGGACCAAAGACCGGCATGCCGGCATGCCTGCCGTCGAGCGACAGCGTCAGATAGTGGAAAAGGCGCGCAACGTCCTGGTCCTCGGTGTCGACCCGATACCAGTTGTACGCCGATTCGCCTTGCTTCAGCCCGCCTTGTTCCCGCCCGCCGTGTTCCAGAAAGTCGATCACCGCGGTGGTCTTGCCGTATCCACCAGGCGCAGCCAGCCAGCATGCACCGCTGTCGAGGGCCTGCGACAGCAGCGCCACTACGCGCGGACGGCTGACAATTCCCACTGGCCGTGGTGCCGAGAGCTTTGCTATCTCGCGCGGCGCGTCCCGGAGGGATTTATCCATTGTGAGGACTCTCGCAGCGCAGTCGCCTCGCGAAAACAGGTAATCGGTTCGCCCGCAACAACAAATCGCCGGCCGGCGTTGTGCTCGCCTGACGTGCCGTGCTCGCCGGCAAGGTCGCGGTTATCCCTTGTGCGACATGATATGCGAAACCCCGACACTCACGTCGGCGGTGTGTCTTGCCATCACTGCGTTCATTCGCATTGCAATCGTCGCATAGCCGTTTCGTTCGTGGTCGGTAACTTCCGAGGGCTTGAAGAGCCAAGGAAGGGGTGCAACCTGCGCGTCGGCGAAATTGGCCGGCAGGTTCGATGGCAAGGCCTTTTTCCCTAAAGGCAGCTCTAGCCCAAGGTCGCTAAATTCCTCCTCGAGACTGGCGTGCAGATGAGAAAGGACCACATAGATCGCCAGCTTTGATCTAGTCCTTTCTGTGTTGTTTTGATTGTATTCTTGAAGAACCTCATCGAACGATGGCGATACGTCGCTTTCCGCAGCGGTAGCTCGTGTTGCAACAGCGCCGGCCAGGGCAGTCGCTGCCATTCCTGTAAGACCTACAAAATCACGCCTTGTCGTGCTGGTCATGGTGAATTCCCCTCGGTTTTGAAGACGGACCAAGTCTGGCAAGGACGAGGCGCAGTGGCAATAGGCCGCATAAGCTACTGGTGTAGAGGGTCTTTACGTCGCCGATGTGAATCCACCCGGCAACGATAGTGCCAAGCCGCCAGCAGGCCTGCAATGCGTTCGCGAGCTTCGTCTGAGAGACGCCGCGAATCCAAGGAGGATTTCCTTGGAATTCATCCAGGCAAAGGGTCGGAAAAAATCCGCTGGTGGAGCTGAGGAGGATCGAACTCCTGACCTCGTCATTGCGAACGACGCGCTCTCCCAGCTGAGCTACAGCCCCGTCCAGCGGATGGGGCTTTTATCGGCCGCTGCGGTTTCCTGTCAAGGCTGCGCTTGCTGCCGAAATGCCGCTCGGCCGTTCGTCCCGCTTCGCCATGCGGCGGAAGGCGGCTCTTGCCGCTTTCACCTACAGTGGCTACATGTCGGGCGTTCGCAAGGAGCAACCGATGATCGCAGTCTTTTATACGCTGCATGCCGCGATTAATATCTATTGGTACATTGTGATTGGTGCGGCTATCTTCTCGTGGCTTTACGCCTTCAACGTCGTCAACTCGCGCAACCAGCTTGTCGACTCTATCGGCAACATGCTTTATCGGCTGACCGAGCCGGCATTGCGGCCGATCCGCCGCGTCCTCCCGGACCTTGGCGGGATCGATATCTCGCCGATCATCCTGTTGCTTGCGCTGACATTTATCAGCGTGTTCCTAGACACGACCGTTCAGCCGATGTTCGGTATCGGATCGATGTGAGTCACGGGACGAACCGTTTCTTTCGACTTCGCGCCGAGGGCATCGACCTGTTCGTCCGGCTGACGCCGAAAGCGGCGATGGACAGGCTGGAGGGCATCGAAACATCGGTGGATGGGCAAAGCTATCTAAAAGCCCGCGTCCGCGCCGTGCCGGAAAACGGAGCCGCCAATCGAGCGCTGGAAAGGCTGGTTGCCAAGGCGCTTGGCGTGCCGGCATCGGGCGTCTCGATCGCCGCCGGCGGCACCGCTCGGCTGAAGACGCTGCGCGTGCTTGGCGATCCCGCGGCGCTGGCGAAACGCATCGATACGCTGGGCACGCCTGCGCCATGATCTCGGCTCGCTCACTTACCCCGCAAAAAAAGGCCGGGCTGCAAAGCCCGGCCAGATGTGAAGGTCTAAAACCTTCAGAGGGGAACGCGCCGGACGAATGGGAGGAAACATCCGACGCGCATTGCATATGGGTTGGCGTCGGCGACGTTTCAATGAGGTCGGAGGAAAGCTCAATGACCACTACTCGAGTTCTATTCTTCGATGTTCTGGGAACCGTCGTTGACTGGCGCAGCGGTATCGCAAGGGAGGCCGGCGCCTTCCTCGCGCGAGTTGGTGCAGAGCAGGTCGATCCCGGTGAATTCGCCGATGCGTGGGCGTCGCGCTATGACGCCTCGACCGAGGCGGTGCGGACGGGGCAGCGGCCTTTCGTGTCACTTGACGTAATCAACAGGGAGAATCTGGACGCCACCCTCGTCCAGTTCGGGCTGGCCCCATCCGAGCTGCCGACCGCCGAACTTGAGGAACTCAACCTCGCCTGGCACCGGCTGGAGCCGTGGCCCGATTCGCTGAAAGGCCTTGCGAGGCTAAAGGAACGCTTCATCATCGTGCCCTTATCAGGGGCCAATACCCGGCTGTTGCTGGATATGGCCAAGCGCGCCGGCCTGCCTTGGGACACCGTCCTTGGCTCGGATGTGTTCGGCACCTACAAGCCTGCGCCGCAGGCTTATCTCCGCGCCGTGGAGATCCTGGGGGTGCGACCTGCGGAGGCCGTGTTGGTCGCCGCGCACAATGACGACCTGGCTGCGGCACGAAGGTGCGGTATCGGAACCGCCTTTGTTGCTCGGCCAAAAGAGCATGGCCCGGCGCAGACGACCGATCTCTCGCCTCTTGAGAGCTGGGACTTTGTGGCCGACGACCTTGTCCATCTCGCCCAAGTTCTCCCGTAGGCCGAGGGCAGAAAACCTAAGCGATGTCGTCGCGAATGCAGGCCTTCAGATGGCCCTCGGCTGTCGCCCTCAGCGGCGGCACAGCCCCGGCGCAAGCTTCCAGCGCGAACGGGCAACGGGTTCGGAAAACGCAGCCCGACGGCGGGTTTGCCGGGCTTGGAATATCGCCCTTGAGCACCTGCCGGCCTTGCCTGGCCAGCGGGTCGAGCCACGGAATGGCCGACAGCAGCGCGCGCGTGTAGGGATGCTGCGGCCGGGCATAAAGCTCGGCCGCCGGCGCAACCTCCATGATGCGCCCGAGATAGAGCACGATGACCGTATCGCAGATGTACTCGACGACAGCCAGATCGTGCGAAATGAACAGCATGGTCAGGCCGAGCCGGAGCTGCAGGTCGCGCAACAGATTGATGATTTGCGCCTGGATCGAGACGTCGAGTGCCGAGACCGGCTCGTCGGCAACGATGAATTCCGGCTCGAGCGTCAGCGCCCGGGCGATGCCGATGCGCTGGCGCTGGCCGCCCGAAAATTCATGGGCGTAGCGGTCATAGGCGTCGACCGGCAACTCGACCGCGGCAAGTGCCTTCTCGGCCTTCGCCCGCCGCTCGGACTTCTTGCCGATGCCTTGAATGTCCAGGCCTTCGGTGAGGATCTGCCCGATCGTCATGCGCGGCGACAGGCTGGCGAAGGGATCCTGGAAAATATACTGCATCTTGCGGCGCTGGCGGCGCAACTGGGCGGCACCCAGCCTGGTGATGTCGGTGCCGTCATATTTGATTTGGCCGGATGTCGGCTCGATCAGACGCAGCACCGAGCGGCCGATCGTCGTCTTGCCGGAGCCGGATTCGCCGACCAGGCCGACCACCTGGCCACGCCCGATATCGAAAGAAATATCCTCCAACGCCCTTACGACGGGTCCGCGCGAGAACGCTGTCGGCGCAAAATGCTTGGTCAGGTTTTTGACAGCGAGGAAAGGGGCGTCGGCCATCAGAGCTCCTCCCAACGCAGGCAGCGGCTTTGCTGGGTCGGCGTCGCCCCAAACAATGGAGGGACCGCAGCGCGGCAGGCAGCGATAGCCATCGGGCAACGCGGCGCGAAGGAACAGCCCTTGGGCAGCAAGGCGAGCGACGGAACATTTCCGGCAATGGTCGGCAGCGGCGTTCCCGCCGCCTTCAGCGCCGTGGCCTGGCCGAGCCGCGGCACCGAGCGCATCAACCCTGCCGTATAGGGATGACGCGGACGGGCGAACACTTCGCTCACCGGACCTGTTTCGACGATACGCCCGGCATACATCACCGCCACCCGGTCGGCGATTTCGGCGACGACGCCGAGATTGTGGGTGACGAACAGGATGCCCATGCCGCGCTGCGCCTGCAGGTCGGCCAAAAGATCGAGGATCTGGGCCTGGATGGTGACGTCCAATGCGGTTGTCGGCTCGTCGGCGATCAGCAAGCCTGGATCGCAGGACAGGGCCATGGCTATGGTAGCGCGCTGGCGCATCCCGCCCGAAAGTTCGTGCGGATATTGCCGCGCCCGCCGCTTCGGATCGGGAATGCCGACCTGTTCCAGCAGCCGCACCGCATCTGCTTCTGCCTCGCGGTGCGATTTGCCGAGATGGATGCGGATCGGTTCGGCGATCTGCTCGCCGATCGTGTAGACCGGGTTGAGGCTGGTCATCGGCTCCTGGAACACCATGCCGATCTCATTGCCGCGTATCTTGCGCAGCGACTCGGCATCGAGGCTGGTCAGCTCGGTAACCGTGCCGTTCTTGCGCCGCAGCGCGATCGACCCCTCGGCGATATGTCCGACCCTCTTTGGCAACAGGCCGATAATCGACAGGCTGGTGACAGATTTGCCGGACCCGGATTCGCCGACAAGCGCCACCGTCTCGCCGGAGCCGATCGTCAGGTCGACATCCCTTACCGCCGCGATGTCGCGCCCCGCGACGCGGAACACCGCGCGCAGGCCGGAAATCGAGAGGATCGGCATGGCGCTCAGCGGAGCAGCCCCACATCGCGAAGGATCATGTCGATCTTTGCGGTTTCCTCGTCGTTCAGGCTGCGCTGCGGCCGCGCCATGGTGTTCGACCCGATGATGCCGAGGCTCTTCATCGCCGCCTTGAAGGCGCCGACGCCGGCCGAGCCGGCGCTGGTCCTGCCGAGCGAGATCCAGACGATCTCGAACAGTTTCAGCAACCGCTCCTGCTCCAGGCGGGCTTCGGCATGCTGGCCCGCCTGCGTCAGCTTCCACAGCCTGACATAACCATGCGGGTCGACATTGGCGAGCCCCGGCACGACGCCATGCGCACCCATCGCCAGCACGCTGTCGACCAGGATCTCGGAGCCGGTCATGCCGAAGAAGCCGGGGTCGTCGGCCATGTCCTTGAGCACGTAACGCAGATTGCCGTCGTCGCCGCTGGAATCCTTGATGCCCGCGATGGCGCCTTCCCTGGCGAGGCCGACCGTGGTCTTGCGCTCCAGCTTGACGTGGACACAGACCGGGATGTCGTAGGCGATGACCGGAATGTCGATCGCATCCTTGATATAGCGGAAGTGGTCGCCGATCTCCGGCTGGCTGGTGCGGGTATAAAACGGCGCGGTGACGACGATGGCGTCGGCGCCGGCCGATCTGGCGATCCGGGCGTGGTTGATGACGCGGTCGGTCGTCGGGTCGATGACCCCGGCGAAGATCGGAACCCGGCCGTTATTGACCTTGACCGCGTGCTCGAGGACGGCCCTGCGGCCCGCCTCGTCGTGGAAGACCACCTCGCTGGTCGAACCGAGCACGAACAGCCCGTGAACACCGCCGTCGAGCAGGTTCTCGATGGTGCGGGTGAACGACGGAAAGTCGATGCTGAAATCGGCATTGAGCGGGGTGACGACAGGTGGCACGACGCCGGTAAACAGGGGCATTTTGATAAACCTTTGAGGTCAGTTGAGATCGGAGCGGGGGTCGAATGCGTCCCGCAGGCCGTCGCCGATGAAATTGATGGCGAGCACGGTGAGCACCAGTGCGGCGCCCGGGAACATCCATTGCCAGGGGTAATTTTCAAGCACCACGGTGGAGCGGGCGAGATTGAGCATGTTGCCCCAGCTGGCTTCGGGCGGTGCGATGCCGAGGCCGAGGAAGGACAGGCCGGCCTCGAGCAGGATGGCGTTGGCGATCTGCAAGGTGGCGTAGACGACCAGGATATCGATGCAATTGGGCAGGCCGTGCCGGAACAAGAGATGCGGCAGCCCTGCCCCCATGCCGCGGGCAGCGACGACAAAATCGCGCTCGCGCAGTTCGAGCAGCCGCGCGCGCACCATGCGCGACAGCACCGGCCAGGAGAGCAGCGAGATCACCAGTATGGTCGGGGCGATACCGGTGCCGGCAATCGAAGCCAGCACCAGCAGGAAGATCACCGGCGGCAGCGTCATCGCCAGGTCGACCAGACGCATCACCGTGCCGTCGACGAGGCGCCCGCCAAAGCTGGCGACGGCACCGACCAGGAAGCCGATGACGGTGGAGATGGCGACCGAGCTGACGGCAACCAGCAATGAGATCCGCCCGCCTTGTAGCAACCGGGCCATGAGGTCGCGCCCGACGCCGTCGCTGCCCAGCCAATGAATGGCCGACGGCGCCTTGTTCATTGCTCGGAGGTCGATGGTGTTAGGACCAAACGGCCACCACAAAGGATACGTCGAAACCGCCAGCAGGATCGGGATGACGATCAAAAGCCCGGCGCGCGCCGCGCGGTTTTCGAAAAAGCGGTCGAACGCGCGGCGGAGCGGGCCTTTGGTCTGCGGCACGGCTGTCGTATCCGGCGCAGTGATTACCATCACGCCACCTGAATGCGCGGGTCGACGACGGCATAGACGACGTCGGTCAACAGGTTGACCAGGATGACGCAAACGCCGATCACCAGCGTGGCGCCCATGATCACCGGGTAGTCGCGGGTGCCGACGGCATTGACCAGAAGCAGTCCCATGCCCGGCCAGTTGAACACGCTTTCCAGGAAGATGGCGCCGCCGATGGCGATGCCGACAGTCGAGCCGATCAAGGTAATGACCGGCAAGAGCGCGTTGCGGGTTGCATGCTTGATGATAACCCAGAACTCGCGCACGCCCTTGGCGCGCCGTCCGCACGTAATCCTGGTTGAGCACTTCCAGCAGCGAGGCGCGCATGTAACGCATAATCAGCGCGGCATGGCCGACGGACAGCAGGCAGGCGGGCAGGACGAGGTGCGCAAGCACATCCGTCGCCGAGAACGGCGCACCCGCGGTCTGCATGCCGCCGGACGGCGCCCAGCGCAACAGCACCGAGAAGAAATAGAGACCGAGCAGCGCTGTCAGAAAAGCCGGGCTGGAGATACCGATAAACGACAGCACTGACAGCGCGATGTCGGATGGTTCGTTACGGCGCACCGCGCTGAAAATGCCGGCGGAAATGCCGAGCACGATGGCGATCGCCAGGCCCGTACCCATCAGCAGCGCCGTCGGGCCGATGCGTTCCATGACCAGTGGCAGCACGGCAACGCCGCTGCGCTGGATCGAATAGCCGAAGTCACCGCTCAGCGCCGCGCGCAGCCAGGCGAGATACTGCACGGGAAGCGGCCGATCGAGCCCGAGCCGTTCGCGCAGGCCCTCGAGGTCGGAAGCCGACATGGGGACCGATGGGTTGATATAGGCGTCGATCGGATCGCCCGGCGCCAGCCGCAACAGGATGAAGATGAGGACGCTGAGCGCGACCAGCATCAGCAATCCTGTGGCGCTGCGGCGGGCGATGAAGCTCAGCATGGGCTTTCCGTGGCGGTGGCAGGCGGCGCCAAAGTGGTCCCGCCTGCTCGCTTGCTTGCGGGTTTCTTACTGGATGTCCCAGCGCTCGGGGTGAGCTGCGTAGGGGCCGCCGCCCGGCGCCGGCGTCCAGACGAAGTCGTGCAGCTTGGTCGACGCCACGCCATAGCGGTTGGCCACCCACAACGTCGCCCAGGGCAGGTCCTTGTTCATCACCTTGCAGACCTCCTGCCAGGATTGATCGAGCTTGGCCGGATCGGTCTGGCCTAGCGCGGCGTCCAATGCAGCGCTCAGATCGTCGAACCCGATGCGCATGGTGTTGAAGCCTGCCGGCGGGATCTGCGACTTGTTGAGGCCGGGATTGAGGCCGGCCGGGTTGGGGCCATTCTGCAGGCCGGCATAGACCATCGGAAAGGCGTTCCAGTCCGGCGTGCCTTGCTTGTAGACGATGCCATTGTAGGTCGGCGTATCGACGACCCGCGGCACCACATTGATGCCGACTTCGGCCAGCATCGACTGGATGGCGGCCATCACGTTGGCCGCTTGCGGCGAGCCGTAATAGGTCAGCAGAGTGATCGGTTTGTCGCCGTTGATCTTGTCCCAGCCCGCCTCGCTCAGCAGCGCCTTGGCCTTTGCCGGATCGTAGGCATAGGGTTCGAGGCCTGCGGGAACGAGATGCGGCGCGACATAGCCGCAATTGGCTGGCTCGGCGGCACCGCCGTAGAGGCTGTCGATGATGGCGCTGCGATCGATCGCGTATATGATCGCCTGGCGGACACGGATATCCCTAAACAGGTCGACCTTCTGGCTCAGGCCGATATAGTTGACCACGTACGAGGCACCTTCGATCACCTTGAAATTGCTGTCGCTCTTGAACGATGCCGCATCGTCGGGCTCGACATAAGTGAACTGGATTTCGCCGGCACGGAGCGCGGCAACGGCCGCCGCCGGCGACTCGAAATAGCGGTTGATGAGCACGTCTACCTTCGGCTTGCCGCCGCGATAATCGTCATCGGCTGCCAGTTCGACATATTGGTCGGTCACGTAGCGCTTGAACTTGAACGGGCCGGTGCCGACCGGAGTGGTCGACCACCAGGTGCTTGTCGCCAGCGATTCCGGCGGCAGAGCGGCCAGGGCATGCTCCGGCAGGATCATCAGCTGCGACAGGATCGATAGAAACGATCCGTTCGGTTTCGATAGCTTCACCACTGCGGTGTGGTCATCCGGCGCATCGATCGAGGCGATGTCGGCGAGACGGGCGGCAAACAGGCTGCCGGAGGCCTTGTTCCTGGCAAGCTCGAGGGTGAACTTGACATCCTTCGAGGTGAACGGCTTGCCGTCGTGCCAGGTCTCGTTGACCAGGTTGAACGTATAGCTCAGCTGGTCGTCGCTGATCTTGTAGTCCTTGGCGAGGTCGCCTTCGATCTCGGTCAGTCCGGCATTGTAGATGACCAGCGGTTCAAAATAGGTGCTGAGCCAGGTGTAGCCGCCGGTCGCGACCAGCGGGTTGAAGTTCTTGGGAAAACCGCCCGGGCCGACGTCGAAGCCGCCCGCAATGGTCTTGGCGCTTTGTGCCTGGACACTGGTCAATGGGGCAATGCTGGCGAGCAGTAGCCCGGCGACTGAGAATGCGATGGTCCTGATGCGCATGGTTTCCTCCCTTGGCATAGTCAGCTTGTTCTTCAGCTTGTTCGGTTTTTGGCGATAACCTGCTGGATCCCCCGGTAGTGGTCGTCGAGCCGCCGACGCGCCTGGTCGACATCCTTGGCGGCGACAGCCTCGACGATCTCGTGATGGTCGCGCCATGTCGCCAGCGGCGTCGGATTGTCGAGATTGGTGAAATTCGAGGCCTTGTTGAACGCCATCCAGAAGATGTCGATCAGCGCGCTCAGCATGCGATTGTTCTGGCAGCGGAACAGCAGCTGATGGAATTGCTGGTCCTCTTCGGCGAAGCTCTCATGGCGCTCGGCACGTTGCCGCATGCGCTCGGTCAACTGGCGCAGCGCTTCGATATCTTCGGCGCTGATCATCTCGATCGTCTTGGCGATGAGGCCGGTTTCCAGCACGCGGCGGATTTCGCGCAGCTCTTCGACATCGCGCAGCGAATCTTGCAAGCCGTAGGCAAGATTATCCAGCAGCGGCTTGAACGAGAACTCCTTGACGAACACGCCGATGCCGCGCCGCGTCTCCAGGATGCCGATCGATTCCAGCGCCTTGATGGCCTCCCGCACGGAGTTGCGGCCGACGCCGAGCCGCTGCGCCAGGAACGTCTCCGGCGGCAAGGGATCGCCGGCCTTGAGCTGGTTGCTTTCGATATAGGCCCGGAGGCTTTCCTGCACGGTGACGTGCAGCAGCGGTGGTCTGCTCAACGGTTCGATCGACTTCAGTTCCGCCATCCCACTGCTTTCATCATCCGCTGAAGCTTGCCCGCCGCTTGTCGTATAGCCACTTGTAGGATATCCTGCAAGCCCATAGCAAACGTGCTGCCTCCGAATGAAGATAATCCTCGCCGGCTCGAGCCACTGGCACGCCGAAATGCACCTCGACGCCGCACGCTTTACGGTGCGGAGATCGTCGGTATCTGGGACGAGGATCCTGGCCAAGCGCAAGCGTTCGCCGCGCACCACGACCTGCCGTTTATCGAAGATTTCAAGGAGATACTCTCCAGCCCGCCGGATGTGATCCTGTTGATGGGGCACCCTTCGATGGTGCCGGCGCGGGCACGTGCGATCATCGCGGCAAGGATACCGCTGATCCTGGAGAAGCCGGCGGCCAGCCATACGAGGGAACTGATGGCGCTGCGCGACCTTGCCAGGCAGTACCAGGCTTTTGTCGCTGTTCCCCTGCCCAACCGTTTCGGGCCGGCCGTTGCCGGCCTTGAACGGCTGCGCCGGCAAGGTCGCGCCGGCCCCGTGGCGCATTGCCAGTTCCGGCTGGTCAACGGCCCACCGCAACGCTACATCGCCGACGGTGTCGCCTGGGTGCTCGACCCGGCGGTTGGTGGCGGGGGTGCGTTGAGGAATCTCGGCATACACGGCGTCGACGCGGCACTCAGCCTCGCAACCGGCAAACTCGGCCTGAAAAGCGTTTCGATCGCGAACCGCATCCATCCCGGCCCGGTCGAGGATCACGCACTTCTGGTGCTGGAAGACGAGGCCGGCGCGCTGTTCATCGTCGAGGCCGGTTACTCCTTTGCTTCGATGCGCCCCGGCGGTGACTTCGAGTGGCGCATCGTCAGTGCCAATGCCACCCTCATCGATCATGGCGACCATGTTATCTGCGCAACGCTCGACGACGCGGCAATCGTCGACTTGCCGGTCGAACTGCCGGCAACGCGCTACCGTCTGTTCATACGCGATACGCTTGACCGGCTGGCCAGAAAGGCGCCTCCGCCGGTGTCCATCGAAGATTATGTTGCGGCGATGTCGCTGATCGACGCCGCTTATCAAAAGGCAGGACCATGATTGGAATAGGAATTATCGGCGCCGGCGATTTCGGCGCAGCCCATGCGCGGGCAATCCGTGAGGCTGGCGGCATTCGCCTCGTCGCCGCCTCTCGAGGAAATGCCGACGCACTGCAGCAATTCACCGCTGAACATGGCGGCCGCGGCTACGCGGACTGGCGAAGGCTGCTGGACGACAAGGAGGTCGATGCGGTCCTCATTGCCAGCCCGCACCATCTCCATGCCGAAATGGCCATCGGCGCGGCAAAGGCCGGCAAGCATATCCTGCTCGAAAAACCGATGGCGCCGACGGTGGCTGCCTGCGATGCGATCAACGCCGCCGTGGCCAAGGATGGCGTCAAGCTGATGGTCGCCCACCTCATGCATTTCGCCCTGCCCTGCATGGCGGCCAGGCAAATTCTGGAGGAAGGCGAGCTCGGCCGGCCGCTCGCCGGATCGAGCTGGATCATCAAGCTGTGGATGGAGCACAATCGCCGCGACTGGCATCTGCGCAAGGCGACCGGCGGCGGCATGCTGTTGACGGCCGGCATCCACGCGGTCGATCGCCTGGTCTGGCTGATGGATGACGATGTCGTGTCGGTGAGCGGCATGCTCGGCGCCAAGTTCCATGACCAGGAAGCAGACGACAGCGCTCTGCTCGGATTGCGCTTCGCCGGCGGCGGCATCGGCCAGGTGCAGAGCGTCGGCTATCGCACCGGCGCCACCACCTATGCCATGGATCTGGTCTGCGAGCGGGGAACGCTGCGCATCGACATGGACCGCGGCACCATGCTTGGCCGCGAGACGGTCTGGACCGAGCTGCCCGGTTCCTTTGAGCCGAACTGGATGCATAACGCGCTGGTGCGCGAATGGAGCGCAATGCGCGATGCCATTGCCGATGACACGCCGGTGCCGGTCGACGGCATCTATGCGCGCAAGATCGTCGCCATTATCGAGGCTGCCTTCGCGTCGAACGAAACCCGCCGCGAACACGAGATCGCCGGTGGACGCTGACCTCGACGACCATCTGGCCCGCTTGCCCGCACACGCACCGCGCGGCATCTGGGGCGCGGTGATGCTGGCCATCGACGATCGCGGAGCGATCGACTGGCAGGCGACGGAAGAGACGATCGCCCGGCTCTGCGCCTCAGGCATCGACGGCGTCTATTCCAATGGCACGGCCTGCGAATTCCATTGCCAGACCGAGCCCGAATTCGACCGGCTTTGTGAGTTGGTCGCAACCATAGCCGGCCGCGCGCGCCTTCCTTTCCAGATCGGCATCAGCCAGTCCAATCCGCGCGTCGCGCTCGAGCGACTGACGCGGGTCGCCGGACTTCGCCCGGCGGCGGTGCAGTTCACGCTGCCCGACTGGTGGCCGCCCAGCGACGACGAGGTCATGCGCTTTGCCGGCGGCCTGTGCGAGGCCGCGCCTGAAACACCGCTGGTGCTCTACAATCCGCCGCACGCCAAGCGCCACCTGACGCTCGACGGCATCGCCAGTCTGCGTGCGGCCGTGCCATCGCTGGTCGGCGCCAAGCTGCCGGGCGGCGACGCCGGCTGGTATGCCGACATGCGCCGCAAACTGGACGGATTTTCCGTCTTCGTCCCCGGCCACACGCTGGCAACAGGCTATGCTGGAGGTGCCCATGGCAGCTATTCCAACGTTGCCTGCCTCAACCCGAAGGGCGCGATGATGTGGTGGCAGATAATCCGCACCGACATGGCCGCCGCTGCCGAGGTCGAGGCCCGCATACAGGCCTTCCTCGCCGCAAATGTCCTACCGTGTCGCACCCGTTACGATGTCAGCGATGCAGCACTCGATAAGGCGATGGCGGCGGCCGGCGGCTGGGCGCCGCTCGGTCCGCGATTGCTCTGGCCCTACAGCTCCGTTCCCGATCAGGAAATACCGACGCTGGCCAGGGCGGCTCACGCGGCTTTCCCGGAATGGTGGTAGACCCGTCACCAAGGCGCGGGACGACGGTTCAGCAGCCGGCTCGCGCGCCCTGTGTCGCGCGTGACACAAACGCCCCCGGCTGAGGGACATCGGCCTCGCGCCGTGCCAGTGAATTGCGCAAGAGCGCGATCGCCTCGCGGCCGGCGGTCGCAATCTCGCGTGGCCTGTCGACGCCGACGATCATGAACTCCTTGATCCCCAAAGCGGCGTAGGAAAGCAGCGACAGCGCGACCTGCGCCGGCGGCCCGGCAAGTTCGAGCGCCTTCTGGCAGGAAGCGGCCGATTTGTCTTCCGAACGGATTCGGACGGGAAGCGCGAAACGCAGCTTGCCGGCCCGGCCGTGTTCGGCAGCAGCGCCGCGTACGCGCTCCATTGACTGGTGAATTTCTGCAAGCGAGCCAGGCGCCAGCTCGAACACGTCCGCATGCCTGCCCGCGACCCTGAGCGCAGTGCCCGACTGCCCGCCCATGCGGATGGTCACATCGGCACCATGCGGCCCCTTGCGCGGCACATAGCCGCCTTTGATGCTGTAAAAGGTGCCTTCATGGTCGAACGGCCTGTCGTTCGACCACAACCGCTTCAGCAGCACCAGATATTCATCAATGCGTTGCCAGACCACTGTGTGGCCGGCCGGACGTGCCTCGGCATCGTCGTCGCTCAGCGGCTCGCTGAGCATCCTGAGCGACAGCCGGCCACCGCTTCTCGCGTCGAGGGCAGCGAGTTGTCGCGCCGCCACGGTTGGTTCGATCACGCCTGCCCAATGCGTGAGCACGACCTCCAGGGACGAGGTCCGGTCCAGCGTCTGGGCGGCAAGGTCCATATTGGTCAGCAGCCCGGCCTGGTCGTCGATGACGATCCTCTGGAATCCAGCATCCTCGATCAGTGACAGCTTCGTCGCGGTCTCGACAAAGTCATAGAAAAAGCTGGCGTCGGCAGCGTGGATCTTACCGGGAACATGCGTGAACTCGATCGGCATTGCCATCTCCTCCATCACGTTGGAATCAGGGCGCGCAAATGCACACCGGCATTCGGTTCATCAACTCCGGAATTTCTGCAAACGGCAGGCCGCTATCCCGAGGAAGCCTCGATGATCAGAGCCTTGACAATCAGGGGATCAGCCCCAGTACCACTGCCCCGGTGAATACAAACGCAAGGGCAAAGACGAGATAGGCGAAAGCACCGGCATAGGCCGGCCGCCACACCTGGTCGGAACCCAGCCTTTGGCCTTTGCGGGCAGTCTGAGCGTTCTGGCTATAGGACATATCGACCTCCGTCTCGGCGCTTAATCTATAAAATCAGTAGACTTTGTCGAGTGCTATTTTCGCGCGATCCTTAGAACAATTTTCTCCAAACGGCGGACAAGTTAGTGCTTTTACTGCTTAGCGCTGCCTTTTGCGGCATGCCGGGGTGACGGCAGGAAACGTCAGGTCCATGTGTCTGTGGCTCCTTGGCCATCCAATGGATGAGGGATAGCATCGCTTCAGCGGAAAGCCGCGACGTCACGGCAAGGCAGCAGGGAGCAAACCATGGGGACAAGACTGGCCGGCAAGGTCGCCATCATTTCGGGTGGCGCGACAGGAATGGGCGGTGCGGCCTCGGAGCTTTTCGCGGCCGAGGGCGCCAAGGTGGCGATCGTCGACCGCAACGGCGAAGCGGCGGCGGCTACCGCGGCGGCAATCAGGCAACGCGGCCATGTCGCCGAGCACTGGGTCGCTGACGTATCGGATGAGGCGCAGGTCGAAACGGCGGTGAAGGGCGCGACGGAAAAATTCGGCCCGGTCACGGTTCTGTTCAACCATGCCGGCACCCTCGTCATCAAACCCTTCCTGGAGACCACGCTGCAGGAATGGGACTGGCTGCATGCCGTCAATGTGCGTTCGATGTTCCTGATGACGCGTGCTGTGCTGCCCGGCATGATCGCCGCCGGCGGCGGTTCCATCGTCTGCACCTCGTCGATCTCGGCGGTGGCGGCGACGCCGATGGAGGTGCTTTACGACACCACCAAGGGCGCCTGCCATATGTTCGCGCGTGCCATCGCCGTCGAGTTCCGCGACCGCAACATCCGCTGCAATGCGGTCTGTCCAGGCTTCATCAGGACACCGCATGGCCTGCGCGAGGTCGCCGATCTCGACAAACTCGGCGTCGATGTCTCCGACGCGGCAATGGCGGCGCAGCAAGGGCGGATCGGCGAGCCGGAAGAGGTCGCGAAGGCAGCCCTGTTCCTGGCCAGCGACGAGGCCAGCTTCGTCAACGGCGCCCATCTGTTCGTCGATAACGGCTTCACCGCGATGTGAAAGGCGAAGCGCCGCTACCGCTCTTCGCGCCGGAACGGCTTGAGCAGCGCCGACGGGGCCACCGCATTGCGCGACATCACCGCCATAGCGACGATGGTGAAGATGAACGGCAGCATCAGGAAGGCCTCGTAGGGGATATGGCCAAGCCCGCTCGCCTGCATACGCAACTGCAAGGCGTCAACGAAGGCAAACAGCAGTGCCGCGCCTGCCGATCGCCACGGATCCCAGCGGCCGAAAACGACGAGCGCGATTGCCACCCAGCCACGCCCCGAAACCACGCCGAAGGTGAAGGCGTTGAATTGCGCCATCGACAGGAAGGCACCGGCCAGTCCCATCAAGGCACCGCCGAGGATCACCGCCTGGAAGCGTGTTGCAATGACGCTGACGCCGGCAGAATCGGCGGCACGCGGGTTTTCGCCGACCATGCGCACCGCTAGGCCCCAAGGCGTGCGGTAGAGCACGAAGGCGGCCAGCGGTATGGCCAGCATCGCCATGTAGACCAGCGAAAACTGATTGAACACCGCCGGCCCAAGCACCGGTATGTCGGACAGGATCGGGATCGGCAGCGTCTCGAACCCCTTGATGTTCGGTGGCACCGATTGCTGTCCGAAGATCAGCCGGTAGAGGAAATAGGCAAGGCCCGACGAGAACAGCGTCACGCCGATGCCGCAGACATGCTGGCTGAGGCCGAGCGCTACAGTGAACAGCGCGTGCACGGCGCCCATCAGCGCCCCGGTCAGCACCGCGGCGAGCACGCCAAGCCAAAGGCTGCCGCTGAGGCTCGCCGCGGTGAAGCCGGTCATCGCCGACAGAAGCATGATGCCTTCGATGCCGAGATTGAGCACCCCGGCGCGCTCGGAGAACATCTCGCCCAGCGTCGCAAAGGCCAACGGCGTGGCGATGCGGATGATGGCGGCCAGGAAGCCGACCTGGAATATCTGCTCCAGCACCACGCTCATTTGGCTATTCCCACGCGACGGAGGCGATAGGCGGTGAACAGCAGCGCCACCAGCATGGCAAGCAATGCGGTTCCCTGAATAACATCGCTGAGGAAGGCCGGAACGCCGGTCGCCCGCGACATCGCCTCAGCGCCGGTCATGACGGCGGCAAGGAAGATCGCCGCCGGCACGACGCCGAGCGGATTGAGCCTCGCCAGCATGGCGACGACGATGCCGGAATAGCCATAGCCCGGCGAGATGTCGCTCATCACCTGGAAATGCACGCCGCCGACCTCGCCGACGCCGGCAAGGCCGGCCAATGCGCCAGACAGCAGCGCCGTCGAAATCAGCACCCGCTCGACATTGATGCCGCCATAGCGCGCCGCCTCGGGGTTTTCGCCGGTGACCCTGATGCGGAAGCCGAGCGTGGTGCGCGCGACCACGAACCAGATGACCGGTGCCGCGACCAGCGCCGCGACGACGCCGAGATGCAGCCGTGTGCCTTCGAGCAGCACCGGAAAATTGGCCGTATCCTCGATCGGCGGCGAGATCGGGTAGCCGCTGAAACTGTCCTTCCATGGCCCCTCGATCAGCGCCATCAGTGCATAGAAAATGACCGAGTTGAGCAGCAGTGAGCTGACCACGTCATCGACCCTGAATTTTACCCTCAGCGTGGCGGGGATCAGGGCGACGGCCGCGCCGGCGGCAGCGCCCGCCAGCGCCATCAGCAGCATGGCGAGCGGCCCCGGCATCGGGATTGCACCGACGGCACAGCTCGCCGCCGCACCAGCCAGCAATTGCCCTTCGGCGCCGATGTTCCAGAATTTGGCGCGGAAGGCGACCGCCACGGCCAGTCCGGTGAAGATCATCGGCGCGGCACGCACCAGCGTTTCGGTGATGGCGTAGCTGTCGCCCAAAGACGCCGAAAACATAACGCCATAAGCCTCGACGACGCCGGCGCCGGCCAGTGCGATGAGGCCGCTGCACAAGATCAGCGTCGCGCCGATGGCGAGCAGCGGCAGCGCCAGATTGAACCAGGCGGGCGTTGAGGTGCGGGCCTCGAGACGGAACATCAGGCATGGCCCTCCGCTCCGGTCATCATCAACCCGAGTCTGGCGATGCTGGCGTCGGCGCTATCCAGCGTGCCGACGATGCGGCCCTCATACATCACCGCGATACGATCCGAGAGCATCAGCAACTCTTCCAGATCCTCGCCGATGACGACGATGCCGCAGCCCTTGGCGCGCATGTCGAGGAATTTTTCGTGGATGAAGCGCGCGGCGCCGATATCGAGGCCGCGAGTCGGCTGCGAAACGATCAGCACCTTCGGATCGAAAGCGAGTTCGCGCGCCAGAAGCGCCTTCTGCAGATTGCCGCCGGACAGCGCCCCGGCGCGCGTCATCGGCCCGGGGCAACGTATATCGTAGGCCTTGATCTGCGCCTCGGCGAAGACGCGGATCGCATCCGGCTTGAGCAGGCCGTTGCGGCTGAACGCCGCCGTGCCGATGCGCGGCAGCACCATCGAATCGGCAAGCGGCAGATTGGTGACCAGCCCTGTCGTCATGCGGTCTTCCGGGATGCGGCCGAGGCCGAGCGCCTGGACTGTGCTCGGCGAGAACCGCGAAACCGTTTTGCCGGCTATGGTCATCTTCCCGGCATCGGGCGCACGCACGCCGGAGATGACCTCGGCAAGCGCGCGCTGGCCATTGCCGGAGACGCCGGCGATGCCGAGGATCTCGCCGCCACGAACCGACAGCGAAACATCGCGCAGCGCCATGCCGGAATGATGCGATGTCGAGATACCGTCGAGGGTCAGCACGGCCGCACCCGGCATCGACGGTCCTCTGGCCGGAGGCACGATCTCGTGGCCGCACATCAGCCGCGCCATCTCCGAGGACGTGGTGCTGGCCGGCGCATCGACGCGGCCGGCAACGCGCCCATGCCGGAGCACGACGCAGCGATGCGTCAGCGCTCGCACCTCGTTGAGCTTATGCGAGATGAAAATGATGCCGAGCCCTTGTGCCGCCATCGAGCGCAGCGCCGAAAACAGCCCGTCGACCTCGGTTGGTGCCAACACCGCCGTCGGCTCGTCGAGGATCAGCAGCCTTGCGCCGCGAAACAGCGCCTTGACGATTTCGAGCCGCTGTTGCTCGCCGACCGACAGCGCCGAGACGGCGAGGTCCGGGTCGAGCGTCAGCCCGTGCTGGCGGCCGATCTCGGCGAGCCGCGCCAGCCCGCCGGCGCGGTCGATCCGGCCCGATCTGCCGGGAATGCCGATCAAGAGGTTCTCCAGCACCGAAAGCCGCGGTGCGAGATGAAAATGCTGGTGCACCATGCCGATGCCGGCGGCCAGCGCATCGGCCGAACTGTTGATCGCCACCGACCGGCCCTGCACCAGGATCTCGCCGGCATCGGGCGCATAGGCGCCGAACAGCACGTTCATCAGCGTCGTCTTGCCGGCGCCGTTTTCGCCGAGCAGCCCGAGGATTTCGCCCGGCGCCACGCTGAGATCGACGGCCTCGTTCGCCTTGACGGCGCCAAAGCTCTTGGAGATGCCGCGCATTTCAATAAGAGGGGCAGGCGTTGACAAGGGTGCTCCCGATCGGATTGGCTTTACGGTTCAGCTTTGATCGACGGGAATGCGCTGCACCCCCCTCTGGCCTGCCGGCCATCTCCCCCTCAAGGGGAGAGATCGGATGTCACTTCGGCTTTCGCAAATCGTCAGCGCTGAAGAAGAGGTGCTGTCGGCGAAGCTGCTAATCTCCCCCCTTGAGGGGGAGATGGCCGGCAGGCCAGAGGGGGGTGCGACAAGCGCCAGACCCCCAAAAGACATCGCTCAGTCCGAGACCGGCGTATTCTCATCGACGTCGACGCGGAAATTGCCATCGAGGATCTCGGCCTTCTTCTTCTCGACCAGTTCCTTGACCTCGGCCGGCAGCGTCTTGTCGAACTTGTGGTAGGGCGCGAGATAGGAGCCGCCCTTGGCCATGCGCGAGAAATCGCCGTAATCCTGCGCGGTGAAGACGCCGGCCTTGACCAGCTTGATCGCCTGCTCGACGGTCGGATACATGTCCCAGACCGGCCCGGTGATCACGGTGTCGGGGCCGAGGCTCGACTGGTCCGACATGTTGGAGATAGCGAGGATCTTCTTCTCCGCCGCCGCTTCGATGACGCCGAAGCGCTCGGCATAGATGACGTCGACGCCGGCGTCGATCTGGGCGACCGCCGCTTCCTTTGCCTTCGGCGGATCGAAGAACGAGCCGATGAAGGCGACCTTCTTCTTGATGTTGGGATTGACCTCCCTGGCGCCGGCAAAGAAAGCGTTGACCAGCCGGTTCACTTCCGGAATGCCCATCGCCGCGACGGCGCCGATCGTGCCTGACTTCGACATCTTTCCGGCGATCATGCCGGAGAGATAGGCCGGCTCGTGGATCCAGTTGTCGAACACGCCGAAATTCGGCTCGGCCGGCCCGGCGCCGGAGCCGAACAGGAAGGCGGTCTTCGGGAACTGCTTGGCGGTCCTGCGCGATTCGCGCTCGGCGGCGAAGGCATCGCCCAACACTAGCTCATAGCCGCCCTGCGCATATTCGCGCATGACACGGCTGAAATCGGCGGTCTGCACCTTCTCCGACCATTTGTATTCGATGCCGAGTTCCTTCTCGGCCTTCTGCAGGGCAACGTGGATCTGGTTGTCCCACGGCTCCTCGATCGGCGTGGCGAAGATCGCCGCCACTTTCAGCTTCTTGGTCTTGGCAAAGGCGCTGCCCGGCAGCATCGCTGCCGCCAGGCCGAGCGCGCCCAGCTCCAGCACGTTGCGGCGCGAAAGCCCGTCGCGTTTCGATTGGATTCTGCTCTTCCCGTTGTCCATTGCATGCCCCTCTGATTGGCGCCGTGTCGAGCCGGCTCTCTTCTCTGGAATATCAGCGAAGGAACTATGGAACGGTGCCCGGCTTTTGTCCACATGGTCAAATTTGAGTGGGCGGAACGCGCCATTAAATGGTCCGGCAAATCGACGCTTGCTCACAATCTCTCCAGCGCCACCGCGATCCCCTGGCCGACCCCGATGCACATGGTGGCAAGTGCATAGCGGGCGCTACGTTCGCGCAGCTCCAGCGCCGCCGTGCCTGATATGCGCGCGCCGGACATGCCGAGCGGATGGCCGAGCGCGATGGCACCGCCATTCGGGTTGACGTGCTCCGCATCCTCGGCAATGCCGAGCTGGCGCAGCACGGCGATGCCTTGCGAGGCGAAGGCCTCGTTGAGCTCGACGACATCGAACTGTTGTGGCTTCAGGCCGAGCCGGGCACACAGCTTCTGCGTGGCCGGCACCGGACCGATGCCCATGATGCGCGGAGCGACGCCGGCGGTGGCACCGCCGAGGATACGGGCGATCGGCGTCAACCCGTATCTTTTCGCGGCTGCTTCCGAGGCGACGATCAGCGCCGCGGCGCCGTCATTGACGCCCGAGGCATTGCCGGCCGTAACCGTGCCGCCTTGCCGGAACGGCGTCGGCAACTTGGCCAACGCTTCGATCGACGTGCCGCCGCGGGGATGCTCATCTCTGTCGACAACGACCGGATCGCCCTTGCGCTGCGCGATCGTCACCGGCGTGATTTCCTTTGCCAGCCGGCCATTGGCTTGTGCGGCTACAGCCTTGTCCTGGCTGCGCACGGCAAATGCGTCCTGGTCGGCGCGGGAGACAGCGAACTCTTCCGCCACGTTCTCGCCGGTCTCCGGCATCGAATCGACGCCGTATTGCTTCTTCATCAGCGGATTGATGAAGCGCCAGCCGATCGTGGTGTCGTAAATCTCGGCATTGCGCGAAAAGGCGGTCTCTGCCTTCGGCAGCACGAACGGAGCGCGGCTCATCGATTCGACGCCGCCTGATATCATCAGCTCCGCCTCGCCGGCCTTGATGGCGCGGGCAGCAATCATCACCGCATCCATGCCCGAACCGCAGAGACGGTTGACGGTCGAGCCCGAAACCTCCTTCGGCAGGCCGGCCAGCAGCAGCGCCATGCGCGCCACATTGCGGTTGTCCTCGCCGGCCTGGTTGGCGCAGCCATAGACGATGTCGTCGATGGCAGCCCAGTCGATGTTTGGATTGCGCTCGACCAGCGCCTTCAGAGGTATAGCGCCGAGATCGTCGGCACGGACCGCCGACAACGAACCGCCGAAGCGTCCGATCGGCGTGCGGATGTAGTCGCAGATATAGGCCTCGGCCATTATACAGCCTTCCCGGTTGCGCTGATGATTTCTGCTCCCGACCCAGCCATGTTGGCCGCATTCTCCTTGAGACGAAAGCACATCTCGCCGCCGGCCGTTAGGCCAAAGAGAATTTCAGCTGCCGCCCGCCGGGAGCGGCGGATCAGCCGATGCTTTCTCCACCGTCGATCACCAGCGCCTGGCCGGTCATGAAGGACGAGCGGTCGGAGACGAGGAACAGGATCGCTTCGGCGATTTCCTCCGCGCTGGCCCAGCGCTGCATGGGAATTTTGGTGCGGACATAGTTCTCGATCGCCGCCCGCCCGCCCATCTGCGCGATGAACGGCTCGTTGAAGGGCGTATCGACCCAGCCGGGGCACAGCGCGTTGATGCGGACATTGTGTTTGGCATAGTCGAGCGACATCTGCCGGGTCATCGCCACCACTGCATGTTTTGACGTTGCGTAGGCGATCATTTCGCGGTCGTAGAACACACCCGAATTTGAGGCGGTATTCAGGATCACCCCGCCGCCTTGCGCGATCATCGACGGCATGACCAGCCTGGCCGCCAGGAACTGCGCCCGCACATTGATCCGCCAGGAGGCATCCATGCCGTCGGCGCCGACTTCGGTCAGCGTGCCGCCGACCTGGATCCCGGCATGATTGTGCAGGATGTCGATCCGCCGATGCCGGCCCAGCGTTCTCGCAATGAGCTGCTCGACCGCCGCATCCTCGCCGACGTCGGTGGCGATGGCCTCGGCCCGACCGCCCGCCGCACGAATGTCGGAGGCGGTTGCTTCCCCCGCCGCCTGGTCCCTGTCGGCGATCACCACGAGCGCACCTTCCCTGGCCATCATCATGGCGCCGGCACGCCCGATCCCCGACCCGGCACCCGTCACCACGGCGATGCGATCTCTCAGAATCATGTTTTTTATCTTTCAGTGTGATGGTTTTCGTTGCCGCAGTTGCCATTGGGCAACCACCACGAGCACAACGGAGGCGACGAGCACGATCGTCGCGATGGCATTGATCTCCGGCGTGACCCCGCGCCGGATCGAGGCGAAGACATAGATCGGCAACGTCGTCTGTGCGCCGGCGACGAAGAAAGCGACGATGAAATCGTCGAAGGAGAATGTGAAGGCGAGCAGGAAGCCGGCGATCACCGCCGGCATGATCTGCGGCAACACGATACTGCGGAACGTCGTCAGCGGGGTGGCGTAAAGATCGCTCGAGGCCTCGACCAGATTGCGGTCGAGGCTGCCGAGGCGCGTGCCGACAATCATCGCCACCAGCGCCATCGAAAACAGCCCGTGCGCGGCGATGATCGAGCCATAGCCGAGCGCCAGGCGCGGTGGCTGGTCGTTCGGCCACAGCGAAGCGACAAACGGGTTGACCACCCCGAATAGCTGGACCAGCGCGACCAGCGTCGAGATGCCGATGACGACACCAGGAACGACGATCGCAGCACCCAAAAGCGCATCGAACACGGCTCGCGTCCGCGCCCCGACACGCGCCAGGCCAACCGCGGCGGCCGTGCCGCACAGCGCCGCCAGCAAGGCGCTGGTCGTGGCGATGAACAGGCTGTTCTTCAGCGCTTCGACCAGGAACGGGTTTGCTAGTGCCTTGCCGTACCATTGCACCGAGAAGCCAGTGAACTCGCTGGCGTGGTGGCCGGCGTTGAACGAAAACAGCACTACCAGCGCGATCGGCAGGTAGAGAAAGGCAAAGACCGCAACGACGAAGGCACGCATCAGATCAGGTCCACCCGGCGGGCACCCGAAAGCCGGGTCGAAATGCGGTTCGCGGCAAGCAGCACGACCACTGAAACCGCCACAAGTGTGATGGCGATTGCCGATCCGAATGGCCAATTGCGCGATTGCAGGAACAGATCGACCAGCGCGTTGCCGATGAAGAAGACCTTGCCGCCGCCGAGTAGCGTCGGGATCAGATATTCGCCGAGCAGCAGGATCATGACCAGCGAGAAGCCGGTCATCACACCTGGCAGCGACAGCCGCAGCGTCACGCCGAGGAATGTCGAGATCGGCGTCGCGCCGAGATCGGCGGAGGCCTCCAGCAGCCGGCGGTCGAGCCGCTCGAGGCTGACATAGATCGGCAGGATCATCAGCGGCAGATAACCATAGACGATGCCGAGCAGAACCGCTCCCGGCGTGTTGATCAGCCGCACGTCCTCCATCCCGACATAGGCCAGGAGAGCTGGGATGCCGCGCCCGCCAAGCACATACATCCAGGCATAGGTTCGCATCAGCAGGCTGGTCCAGAACGGGATGACGACAAGCGCCAGCAGGATCAGCCGCCACCGTTCCGGCGCGCGCAAAGCGAGGTAATAGGCGACCGGATAGGCAACGAGAAGACAGGCCAGTGCGCCCGCCGGCGCCAGCACCATGGTGTTCCAGAAGGCGGTCGCCCGCGCCGGAAGATTGGCAAACTGCGCCAAGGTGAAAGCGGCCTGATAGCCGCCTTCCGGCGCCCGCTCGCCGACGCTGAAAACGGCAATCGCCACGAACGGCAAAACTAAAAACACCACCAGCCACGCAGTTGCTGGACCGAGCAGCAGGGCGGTCAGGAGATTGTGACGAAGGACATTGCTGCGCATTGAAAAAACCGCCCCGGTGCCGGCGGACATCTGTCCGCCGGGGAGTTGCCTGCATCGAGCCTGTAGCCTGCCAGGTTCAAGCCGACTTGAAGCGTGCCATCAATTCGGCCCGGCCCGGATCGGTTAGCGTTGCGGCCGCACCGAATTCGAGCGGCTTCAGCAGATCCGCCGCCGGATAGAGGATCGGATTGTCCAGCACCTCCTTGGGCAGCAGCGCATTGACCCGCGCATCGGTGGAAGGCGCGCCGTTGGCCAGGTGCTCCTTGACCGCGACTTTCGGGTTCATCAAATAGTTGAGCAAGGCATAGCCGGCAGGCTTGTTCGGCGCATCCTTGGGTATTGCGTAGAAGTCGGTCCAGATCTCGCCGCCTTCCTTGCCAAGCACGTAGGCGATTTCGGGGATGTCGCGGTGGAGCTGCGCCCCGTCATTGGTCCAGCACATCGTCATCCAGGCGTCGCCGGCACGCATCGACGGCTGGTAGTCGCTGGAGACCGCGAACAGATGCGGCTTGACCTTCAGCAGCAATTCCTCCGCCTTGGCGAGTTCGTCCGGCTTCAGCGAGTTGAACGAGAAGCCGAAATATTTCAGCGCGTTGCCGATCGTGGTCAGCTGGTAATCATGAACCATGGTCCGGCCGTCGCCCTCCGCCATGGCCGTGTCCCAGAATTCCTTCCAGCTTGTCATCGGCTTGGTCAGTTTCTTGGTGTTGACGGCAAAGCCGGTGGTGCCCCAATTCTTCGGCACCGCGTAGGTCACGCCATCGATCGTGCCTTCCCCAGTGAAGCGCGGGTCTTCTTGCGAGCCGTCATAATTGGCAAGCTTGGCCATATCCAGCGCCTCGATGATGCCAAGCTTCTTGTAAGTCGAGATCGTGTAGTTGGTCGGAACGAAAAGGCTCCAGCCCGAGGCGCCGGCCTGCAGCTTGGCCAGCATCTCCTCGTTTGACCCGAACACGTTCACCTCGACGGCAACGCCGGTTTCGGCCTTGAAATTCTCGAACGTCGCCGGGTCGTGATAATTGGGCCAGGTGGCAATCGACATGCGGTCGCCAAGCCCCTCCTGGGCGAAGGCTGGCGACGGCATGATGCCGAGTTCGCGGGCCATTACTGCCGTTGCGATGCCTAGGCCGGTGAGGCCAAGGAACTCGCGGCGGCCGATGGAACCGCGCTTGAGGCGCATCAACTGGTCGACGAATTTTTCAGGGCTTATCGGCAGTCCGTCACGATACGATTTCGACATTTTTGTTTTCCCTCTGGTTGGTCCCGTTATTCTCCGGAAACGCCAGCGGCGTTCCGGCTGTAAAGCCGACGGCGACGGGTTCACCCGGCTTGAAGAGATTTCCACCGCCAACCAGATGATCGGCCTTGGCGAGCAGTGTCCCGATGCCTTGGACCTCGATTGCATATTCCGCGGTGGAACCGAGAAAGATCCGGTTGCGGACAAGCCCGTTCAGCCGGCCGCTTCCGGGCGCGCCGAGACTTAAGGATTCAGGACGCAGGCTGACCGAGACGGCTTCGCCCTGGGCTAGCGAAGTGCGCTTGCGCGCGGCGATGACGGTGCCGTCGGCAAGCGCTATCTCGACGAGCTTGCCCGAGAGCCCGACGACCTTGCCGCTCAAGAGATTGGTCTTGCCGACGAAATCGGCGACGAAGAGGTCGGCGGGTTCGTCGTAGATTTCGCTCGGCTGCCCAAGCTGGACGATGCGCCCGCCATTCATGACGCAGACGAAATCGCTCATCGACAGTGCCTCTTCCTGATCGTGGGTGACCAGGACGAAGGTGATGCCGATCTCGCGCTGCAGGTTCTGCAGTTCTATCTGCATGTCGGTGCGCAGCTTCTTGTCGAGCGCCGCCAGGGGCTCGTCGAGCAGCAGCACCGCCGGCTTGTTGACCAGCGCCCGCGCCAGGGCGACACGCTGCTGCTGGCCGCCGGAAAGCTCATGGATCTTGCGGCGTCCATAGCCAGCAAGCCGAACCATGGCGAGCGCCTCGCCTGCCTTCAGGCTGATCTCCCGCGACGACAGGCGCGGCCGCGCCTGGCGCAGGCCATAGGCGACGTTGTCCGCCACATCCAGATGCGGAAACAACGCATATTGCTGGAACACCATGTTGACCGGCCGCCGATAGGGCGGCGTGCCGGCCATGTCGCGGCCACGGATGAATACCACACCTTCGCTTGGCTGTTCGAAACCGCCGATCATGCGCAAACAGGTTGTCTTGCCGCAGCCGGACGGCCCGAGCAACGCGACAAAGGCAGACGGCGGGATGGCAAGATCGATGCCGCTGACCGCGATCACGCTGCCGTAGCGTTTGGTGACCCCGCGAAACTCGATGTCGGGCACTGCGGTCAAAGCTGCGGGCTCCAGCGGCTGGTTGGTCTCGAAACGCTATCAGAGCCAATGGCGGCTAGTATATACCTCCCAGGTGGTATATTTCGTCTATTTTCTCGTATGGAGGGGTATGAATTGGGCGTTTCACGCAGCGATGAATACAGCCGGCTCGCTGCGCTCATCGCAGCGACGCGGGAGACGAGCGGCGAGCTTTTCGGCAAGGCGATGGTCGCCTGGCTCCGCCAGCATGTCAGCTTCGATCATTGCGTGATCTTCGGCTATCGCGGCGCCTCACGCCCGCCGCTGCTGTTCGAGACATTCTCGCCGGCCGAAAGCCACGTCTTCGTTGCGCTCTATCAGGAAGGGCCTTATCTGCTCGATCCGTTCCACCATGCGGCAGTCGAGCGCAAGGAAGGCTTTTGGCGCATGCGCGAATTGGCGCCGGATCGCTTCTATGCCAGCGAATATTACCGCTCCTATTACAGCCAGACCAGGCTTGCGGAGGAGGTCGGCTTTTTCGTGCCGCTGCCGGGAAAGGACGCGCTGGTGGTCTCGCTAATGCGATTGCGCGCTTCGGGGCCGTTCGGAACCGCCGATGCCAGGTTGCTGCGCGACATGGCGCCTGCGGTGATCAGCCTCGTCAGGCTACGCTGGCCTACCCTTCCGGCTGACGGACCGGTTGGGACGAAGCAAGACGAGGCGATTACTCCGGTCAGTGAGTTCGAACGTGCTCACATCTGGAAGAGCCTTTCGCTCACGCCGCGCGAACAGCATGTCGTCGATCTGGTGCTTCAGGGCCATTCCACGGAATCGATTGCCAGGGCGATGCGCATCGTGCCGGGAACCGTAAAAGTTCATCGCCGCAACATTTACCGCAAGCTCAAGATAAAGTCGCAGGCGGGTCTGTTCGCGCGTTTTGTCGAGATCATGGACGCACGGATTCGGTAGTCCCAAGTTCAGCCGGCAGCGCCGTCCCAGGAACCGGTTTCGGCCATTTGCCTCAGCCGGGGTGCCACTCGAAAGACATCCTTGCCGGTCTGCTGGTGCCAGTGATCCAGCCGCCGGATGATCTTGTCCACGCCTTCGAGGCTCGCCCAGAACATCGGCCCGCCCTTGCCGACCGGGAAGCCGTAGCCGTTGACCCAGACGACGTCGATATCGGAGGCGCGGGCGGCAATCTTTTCCTTGAGGATTTTGGCGCCCTCGTTGATCATCGGATAGAGCGTCCGCTCGATGATCTCCTCGGCGCCGATCGCGCGCGGTGCAACACCGCGCTCGGCAGCCTTGTTGCGGATCAGCGCCTCGACATCGGGATCGGGCAGCGGCGTGCGCGAACCGCCTTCATAGCGATAGAAGCCGCTGCCGGTCTTCTGGCCGAAATGTCCCTGTTCGCACAACGCATCGGCGATCACGGCCGTCTGGCCACGCGCCTTGCGGTTGCGCCAGCCTATGTCCAGGCCGGCGAGATCGCTCATCTCGAACGGCCCCATCGGCCAGCCGAAATCGGTGAACACCTGGTCGACCTGGCGCGGCATTGCGCCTTCCAGCAGAAGCGTCTCCAGTTCCGCACCGCGCGCCGCCAGCATGCGGTTGCCGACGAAGCCGTGGCAGACGCCGACGACGACCGGCACCTTGCCGATCCGCCGTGCCAGATCGACGATGGTCGCCAGCACGTCGGGCGAAGTCTTTTCGGCGCGGACGATTTCCAAAAGCTTCATGACGTTAGCCGGCGAAAAGAAATGCATGCCGAGGAGATCTTGCGGCCGCGACGTCGACGCGGCGATTTCGTTGACGTCGAGATAGGAGGTGTTGGTGGCGAGGATCGTGCCCGGCTTGGCCACGGCATCGAGCCTGCCGAAAACATCCTTCTTGACCGCCATCTCCTCGAACACGGCCTCGACGATCAGGTCGCAATCGGCAAGATCGGCATAGTCGGTGGAACCCTTGAACAACCCAAGCCGTTGGCGCTTGGCGTCTTCGCTCAGCGAGCCGCGGATGACGGAAACGGCATAATTCTTGTTGATCGTCGCCAGCCCGCGCTGCAAGGCCTCGTGTGTCGCTTCCAGCAAGGTCACGGGGACGCCGCCGTTGGCGAACGCCATGGCGATGCCGCCGCCCATCGTGCCGGCGCCGATGACGCCGACCCGGGCGATCTTGCGCCTGACGACGTCCTTGCCGGCAATCTTTGCCGCCTCACGTTCAGCGAAGAACAAATGCCGCTGCGCGCGTGATTGGCCCCCGGCGACAAGCTTGACGAACAGGTCGCGCTCCGCCGCCAGCGCTTCGTCGCAGGGCAGCGTCAGGGCGTTGCGGACCGACTGCGCACAGGCGATCGGCGCCTCGAGGCCGCGTGCTTTGCCGGCAAGCACTGCCGCTTCCTTGTCGAACGCCGGCAAGTCGGCCGGGTCGAGGCGATCATTGCGGTCGCGCACTGGCGTGAACGGACCGCCTTTCGCGGCCGTTTCGTTGGCGAAACTCACCGCTTGCGCGGTCAGGTCGCCATCGAAGACGGCATCCACCAGGCCGGCGGCGAGCGCCTCGGCCGCACCGATCGGCGTTCCCGAAACGATCATGCTGAGTGCCTTCAGCGGACCAACCAGGCGCGGCAGGCGAACCGTGCCGCCGCCGCCCGGCAGCAGGCCGAGCTTGACTTCCGGCAGGCCGAGCCTTGCCGTTCGGTCGGCAACACGGAAATGGCAGCCGAGCGCCAGTTCCAGGCCGCCGCCGAGCGCAGTGCCGTGAATGGCCGCGACCGTCGGCTTGGCGATGGTTTCCAGCATGGCGACTAGGGCGCCCAGGTCCGGTTGCCGCGCCGGCTTGCCGAATTCGGTGATGTCGGCGCCGGCGACGAAGGTCCGCCCGGCGCATGCTATCACGATTGCTCCGACCGACGGCTCGTCGCGCAGGGAAACGAGCGCCTGCATCAGCGGCTCGCGTACATGGAAGCTCAGCGCGTTGACCGGCGGATTGTCGATGCTCACCACCGCGACGTTGCCGTGCCTTGTAGTGCTGACGAAATCGGACACGCAAACCTCACGCAATGATGTTGGCCAATAGCGCGACGGGATTTACAGCGCTGGCATGCGGATGGGAACCACGTGTTTTGCAGGCCGGATCGATATCCCTTCGCCGCCGGGTGGCCTTGCTTTAGCGCAGCGCCTTCTGCCCACCGGCTGCGGTGATGACGCCGACGATGATCAGCCCTGTCAGCACCAGGCGGACGCCGACGCTGACGCCGAACGTGTTGAGCATGGTCAACAGCAGCACCAGGAACAGCGCCGCGCCCCAGACCCCCGGCACATTGGCCTTGCCGCCCGCCACCGACGTGCCGCCGATGACGACGACCGCGATCGAGGCCAGCAGATACTCATTGCCGATATCGACATTGGCGCCGCGGAAATAGCCGGCGAGCAGTGCGCCGTCGAGGCCGCCGAGCGCGCCCGACAGCGTGTAGGTGAGGAAGCGGGTGCGGCCGACATTGACGCCGGCCAGCCAGGCAGCGCGGATGTTCTGGCCGATCGCCAGCACCGAGCGTCCGTAGATCATGCGCTGCAAAACGATGCCGGCGCCGATGGTGAACAGCACGGTGAGGATCGCCAGCACCGGGATGCCGAAGACCTGCCAGTTGGTGAAGTCGGCAAAGCCCGGCGGCGGCTTGATCTGCAGGCCCCGCCCATAGCTGATATCGACCGACTGGATGACGAAGCTGGCCGACAGCGTCGCGATGATCGGTGGAATGCGCAGCGCCCATATCAGCAGATAGTTGACGGCGCCGATCGCCATGCCGCAGGCAAGCGCTGCCAGCAGGCCGACCGCGATCATCGCATCATTGCCGTCCATGACCTTCATGGCGACGGCGCTGGCAAGGCCGATATTGGCCGGCAGCGACAGGTCGACGTTGCCCGGCCCGAGCGTGATGACGAACATCTGCCCGACGCCGACGATGACCGTGAAGACGGCGAGCGACAGCGCCGCCGTGATCATGCCGCCGCCGCCATAGCCGCCGGTGAAAGCGATGGTCGCCAGCCACACCAGCAGCGCCCCGAAGAACGACCAGATCCAGGGTCTGGCGAGCAGTGTCCGCAGCGATGCCATGCTCACCTCTCCCTGCGGCTGATCAACACCCGCGCCGCCAGCACGATGATCAGGATGGCGCCGTTGGCGGCGACCTGCCAATCGGGCGGAATGTGCATGAACGTCAGCAGTGGCGATGCCGCCAGCGCCAGCGTCAGCGCGCCGATGACGGCGCCGATCGGCGACACCCGGCCGCCGACGAACTCGCCGCCGCCGAGGATGACGCCGGCGATCGAAAGCAGCGTGTAGCCATTGCCGATATTGGCATCGGCCGAGGTGGTGATGCCGATCAGCGCCATGCCGGACAAAACGCCGAACAGGCCGGTCAGCGCAAACAGGGCGATCTTGGTGCGCAGCAGCGACCAGCCGGCGCGCTTGAGCGCGGCTGAATTGCCGCCCGATCCACGCAGGATGACGCCGTAGGAGGTACGCATCAGGCCAAAGTGGACGACGGCTGCGATCAGCAATGCCGCGATGATCGGGAACGGAATGAAGGGTGGCTTGAAGGCCATCAGCGCCAGCAGCCAGTCCGGCGCCTTGCCGCCGGGCTTGGGCAGGATGAGGATGGCCATGCCCTGCCAGACAAAACTCATGCCGAGCGTCACCACGATAGAGGGCAGGTTGCGCAGATGGATCAGCGCGCCGAGCAGCGCGTAGACGCCGATCGACCCGAGCAGGATCACGACGCCGAGCAGCGGCGCGTCCTTCAGCCATGTCGCCGTCACGCAGCCGACGAAGCCGACAAAGGTGCCGATCGACAGATCGAGCTCGTTGCCGGCGATGACGAACATCTGCGCGATCGTCGCCAGAGCGATCGGGATCGCCAGATTGAGCATCAGGCTGAAACCGAAATAGCTGATGGCGCGCGGGTTGAGCCAGGCGATGGCGATGAGCACCAGCGCCAGCGACAGTGCCGGCAGCAGGCTGCGCAGCATGCGCGCCCGCCTGGTGGCGCGAGCCGAAGATTTTAGCCCATTCTCGACGGATACCGCTGTCATCTCAGGCCGCATCGCCGAACGACGACTGGATGATCTTTTCCTCCGTCAGTTCGTCGCGACGAAGGTTGGCGACGATCCGGCCGTTCTTGAACACATAGATGTGGTCGCAATTGTCGAGCTCTTCGGTTTCGGTGGTGTACCAGAGGAAAGTGCGGCCATGGCGAGCCTCCTCGCGCACGAGGTCGTAGACTTCGAGCTTGGTGCCGATGTCGACGCCGCGCATCGGATCGTCCATCAGCACGATCTTGGCGTCGGAGCCGAGCGCCCGCGCGAACAGCGCCTTCTGCTGGTTGCCGCCGGACAGCGAGAAGATGTTGTTGTTCATGTCGGGCGTACGGATGCCGATTTTCCGCTGCCACAACTCGGCGAGCTCGGCTTCACGCTGCGGCGAGATCAAAAGGCCGTTGCGCAATCGCGCCAGCGAACGGATGCCGATGTTCTCGGCGATCGACCATTGCGGAAAAATCCCGTCCGACTGGCGGTCGCCGGCAACCAGCGCCACCGGCGCGGTAACCTCGATGCCGGTCTTGGCGCGGGAAGCCGCGGCAAAGATCGCCAGCAAAAGATCGGTCTGCCCATGCCCGGCAAGCCCGGCAAGCCCGATGATCTCACCGGCACGGGCGACGAGCTCGTTGCCGTCCTGCTGTCGCGCCGGGCGCGCCCGGACCCGCAGCGGGCCGGGCTCCGGCTTGCCGCTCGCAATCTCTGCGGCGGTCTTCTCGCGCGCCTCCGCTCCGCCCATCGCCGTCACCAGCCTGTCGCGGTCGAAGGCGTCGGCCTGCCCGGCGGCGACCACCTTGCCGTCGCGCATCACCACGATCCGGTCGGCATTTCCGAGCACTTCGCCCAACACATGCGAGATCAGGATGCAGCTCTTGCCGGCGGCGATGAAGCGGCGCACGAACGCCAGCAGCTGGCCGGCGGTATGCGCGTCGAGCGAGGATGTCGGCTCGTCGAGGATAACCAACTCGAGCGGCTCCTGCGTGACCGTGAAGGCGCGCGCCACCTCCACCATCTGCCGGCTGGTGATGGAAAGATCACCGACGATGTCGGATGCCGAGATGCTGTGGCCTGGGAAGATCTCGTCGAGCTTGGCAGCGATCAGATCGGCCGCCTTGCGCCGCCAGCCGAAGCCATGCAGCGACGCGTGGTTGATCCGCGTGTTCTCGGCGACGCTGAGGTTCGGGCAGAGCGACAGCTCCTGGAACACACAGCGTATGCCGAGCTGCTGCGCGCGCGGCACCGAATAACTTGCCTCGACACCGCCGCGGACCGCGATCTGCCCGCTGTCGGGGGCAAGCGTGCCCGCCACCATATGCATGAGCGTCGATTTTCCGGCGCCGTTATGGCCGACGAGACCGACGCATTCTCCGGCACGAACGCTGAAATCGACACCGGCGAGCGCCCGGACGGCGCCGAAATGTTTTTCGGCTCCGTCCAGTCTTATGATGTCCAAACTGACGGCGCCGAAAAGCTTTTCGGCGCCGTCCGGCATGATGATGTCTGCATTGGCCTCGGGCATCCCTCAACGATACCCGGTTATCCGTGGCGGCAACAATAGTGCCATGCTCACTTGATGTTGGCCTTGATCGCCGCGATGGCGTCTTCCTGCGTGTATTCGTGGCTGGCGACGCCGCCCTTCGGAATCTTCGGCAGCGCGGCCTCGAAATCGTCCTGGGTGAAGGCAAGATAGGGCACCAGCAGGTCGTGCGGCACGTCGGTGCGGCCGTCGAGCACCTGCTGCGCCACCCAGAAGGCAAGCGTCGATACGCCCGGTGCGATCGATGCCGACCAGGTCTGGTAACCGTCCTTTTCCTTCTGCTCCTTCCACCACTGCAACTCGTCCTGGCGATTGCCCATGATGATGGTCGGGCGTGGCTTGCCGGCGGCGGCGAAAGCCTGCGCCGCGCCGTAGCCGTCACCGCCCTGGTCGACGACCCCGATAACATCCGGCAGCGAAGGCAGGATCGTCGCTACGGCTTTCTGTGCCGTGGTCTGGTCCCAGTCGCCGGTCACCGAGCCGACGATCTTGAACTCGGGATGGGCAGCGACGCCTTCGAGGATGCCGGCATGGATGGCATCGTCGATCGAAGTGCCGGCGAGGCCGCGGATTTCCAGCAGGTTGCCGCCCTTGGGCTGGAACTTGGCCATCTGCTCGACTTCCTGCTTGCCCATGTCCTTGAAGTCGACGACGACGCGGTAGGCGCAGGGTTCGGTGACGATACCGTCGAAGGAAACGACGATAATGCCGGCGTCGCAGGCCTGCTTGATGGCGCCGTTGAGCGCATCCGGAGACGCCGCGTTGATGACGATCGCGTCATAGCCCTGCAGGATCAGGTTCTGCACCTGGGCTGCCTGCGTCGGCACTTCCTTGTCGGCCGTCGTGAAGACGTCCGCGGCGCCGACCACCTTGTCGGCAACCGCCTTCTTGGTAACGATGGCGTAGCTGTCCAGCATCGCCTGCCGCCAGGAATTGCCGGCGTAATTGTTGGAGAAGGCGATTTTCTTGCCGCTGGTGTCGGCAAGCGCGGTACCTGCGGCGAGCATCGCCGCAAGAGCCCCCAAAGCGAATATTTTCCTCATGTCATACTCCTCCCGTGAGTTGCTGTCTTACTGGTGGTTAATGGCTGGCTGGTGGGTATTGGCTGATACGCTCACAATCTTGTTTTTTATCTATTATCAGACAAATGCAGATAGGCGGCAAGCTGTCAACATCAAACCATGGCCGGCGATCAACTTGCGGTGCAATCATTGAAACCGGTTCGACTCCTGGTCTAGGGATGGCACTGGAGACCGATTGAATGGCGACGAACCTTGCCCCGGGTGCACCCGGCATTCCGGCACGCTGGACCTCGAGCGCCAAGAGCGGCGTCGGCACCGCGCTCTCGCCGGCCTGCCCGATCTGGTTCACCATCAGCCACGGTATCCTCAACGAGATCTACTACCCGCGCCTCGATAGCGCATGCACCCGCGATCTGGGGCTGATCGTCACCGGACCCGACGGCTATTTCTCGGAAGAAAAACGCGACGCCGAACACAGTATCGAACCCCTGGCGGACGGGGTGCCTGCCTACCGGCTGGTCAACACCGCAAGCGATGGAACCTACAGGATCGAAAAGCGCATCCTGACGGATCCGGAACGTCCCGTCTTGCTGCAGGAGATCATGTTCACGCCGCTCAAAGGCGCGGCCGCCGACTACCGCGTCTACGCGCTGCTGGCACCGCACCTCGTCAACGCCGGCATTGGCAACACCGCCTGGATCGACGACCATGAAGGACAGCCTGTCCTGTTTGCATCGGGACGCGGCACCTGCCTGGCGCTCGCCTCGTCGCTGCCGTGGAAGGCGTGCTCGGCCGGCTATGTCGGCGTCTCCGACGGCTGGCAGCAGCTTCGTCAAGGCGGCCGGCTCGATCCGGCCTGCCGCAGGGCCGAGGACGGCAATGTCGCGCTGACCGGCGAGATCGCCTTTTCGGCCGCAAACCCAAAAATATTGCTGGCGCTCGGCTTCGGCACGACGCCGCAACAGGCGGCGGAAACCGCTTTCGCCAGCCTGAGGCAAGGTTTTGAGCCCGCAGCCGGATCCTACGTCGACAAATGGCGCAAATGGCAGGCCGGATTGCTGCCGCTGGACCGGCATGCGGCGTCCGGCCTCAACAGCTACCGCCTCAGCACGGCGGTGCTGGCGACACACCGGTCGTCCGCCGGAGCAGCCGTTGCCAGCCTGTCGATCCCGTGGGGCTTCAACAAGGGCGACGACGATCTCGGCGGCTATCACCTGGTCTGGCCGCGCGATCTGGTCGAAACCGCCGGCGGCTTCCTCGCTGCCGGCGACCCGGCGGAAGCCTTGCGCATCCTTGGCTATCTGCGCTCGATCCAGCAGCCGGACGGCCATTGGCCGCAGAACGCCTGGCTCGACGGATCGGCCTATTGGCCGGGCATCCAGATGGACGAATGCGCCTTCCCGCTGCTGCTTGCCGACGCACTGCGCCGCGCCGGCCATTTGCCGCCTGCCGCACTCTCCTCCTTCATGCCGATGATCGAGCGCGCTGCCGCCTATGTCGTGCGCAACGGCCCGGTCACCGGCGAGGACCGCTGGGAAGAAGACGCCGGCTACAGCCCGTTCACACTTGCGGTCGAGATCGCCGCATTGCTTGCGGCTGCGGACATCTTCGATGCCGCCGGCAAAACAGAGCCGGCAAACTATCTGCGCGAAACCGCCGATGTCTGGAACGATCAGATCGAGCGCTGGACCTACGTGGCCGGCACCGCCGCATGCGAGCAAGCCAGCGTCGAAGGCTACTATGTCCGCATCGCGCCGCCCGACAAAGCCGGCGCGGCATCGCCGAAAGACGGCTACGTCCCGATCAAGAACCGCCCGCCGGCCGATACGGACCGGCCGGCCAAGGCGATCGTCAGCCCGGATGCGCTGGCGCTGGTCCGCTTCGGCCTCAGGGCGGCCGACGATCCGCGCATCCTCGACACGGTCAAGGTCATCGACGCGCAATTGCGCTGCGAACTGCCGCAGGGCCCGCTCTGGTACCGCTACAATGGCGATGGCTATGGCGAGCATGCCGACGGCGCGCCCTTCGATGGAACCGGCCGGGGCCGGCCCTGGCCGCTGCTGGTCGGCGAGCGTGCTCATTACGAGCTGGCGGCAGGCCGCAGGGATAGTGCGGCAAGCCTGCTCAGGACGTTCGAGAACTCTGCCGGACCGGGCGGCCTGCTGCCGGAGCAGGTCTGGGACGGTCCCGACATCCCGGAGCGCGAATTGCGGCATGGCGGGCCCTCCGGCAGCGCCAAGCCGCTGGTCTGGGCGCATTCCGAGCACATCAAGCTGCTGCGGTCGCTGCGCGACGGCACGGTGTTCGACATGCCGCCGCAAGGCGTCAAGCGCTATATCGAGGGCAGGACGGTGTCGCGCTTCAGGGCATGGCGCTTCAACCACAAGATCCGTACCATCCCGGCAGGCAAGGCGCTGCGCATCGAACTTCTGGCCCGGGCGGTGGTTCATTGGAGCAGCGACAATTGGGCAACCGTCCATGACACCGAGACCACCGCGAATGCTTTCGGCATCCATCTTGCGGAATTGCAGGTTGCCGAGATTGCTCCAGGCAATAGCCCGGGCAATAGCATTGTCTTCACTTTCTTCTGGCCCGATAGCGGCCATTGGGAGAATGCTGACTTTTCTGTCGGCATCGGCGATACAGGATAGAGCATGACCCCGCAAAGTGGAGACCGGTTTTCGGACAAGATCATGCTTCAATCACGGCGCCACTAGATCATCGATCCCTCAAGTAAGGCAGGACGAGACCATGCAGATAGGAATGATGGGACTGGGCCGGATGGGCGCCAACATGGTTCGGCGCCTGCTGCGCGATGGCCACGAATGCGTCGTCTACGATATTAACCCGGCGAGCGTCGCCGCGCTTGTGAGCGCCGGCGCGGTCGGAACCGCGTCGATGGAGGAGTTCGTCGGCAAGCTGGCGAGGCCGCGCAGCGCCTGGCTGATGCTGCCTGCGGCAATCACCGGCAAGATCGTCGACCAGGTGGCTGCCCTGATGGAGCCGGGCGACATCATCATAGACGGCGGCAATTCCTATTATCACGAGGCCGTCGACCACGCCGCGCGCCTCGCCTTGAAAGGCTTGAGCTATGTCGATGTCGGCACCAGCGGCGGCGTCTGGGGCCTCGAGCGCGGCTACTGCCTGATGATCGGCGGCCCCGACAGCGCGGTGCAGCATCTCGATCCGGTCTTCGCTACGCTGGCGCCGGGCGCCGACGCCGCTTCGCCCGCCCCTGCCAAGGATGCCGGAACCGCGCCCTTCGGCTATCTCCACTGCGGACCAAGCGGCGCCGGCCATTTCGTCAAGATGGTCCATAACGGTATCGAATATGGCGTCATGGCCGCCTATGCCGAAGGCATGAACATCCTGAAATCGGCGAATGCCGGCAAGCGGCAGCGCACCGCCGACGCCGAAACCAGCCCGCTGGAAAACCCGCAATATTACCAGTTCGACATCGACATCGCTGAAGTGGCCGAGGTCTGGCGGCACGGCAGCGTCATCGGCTCGTGGCTGCTCGACCTGACGGCCGGCGTACTGAAGGCCGATTCGTCGTTGACGCAGTTCGGCGGGCGGGTCTCGGATTCCGGCGAAGGCCGCTGGACGCTGAAGGCGGCGATCGACACCGGCGTGCCGGCGCCGGTGCTGTCCTCGGCGCTGTTCGACAGGTTCTCCTCGCAAGGCGAATCCGAATTCGCCGACAAGCTTCTGTCCGCCATGCGCTATGCCTTTGGCGGCCATGTCGAAAAACCCAAGGCCGGCTCGTGACGGGCGACAGGGAGGCACGCCCATGAGCCAGGAACGATCGGACACGCTGGTGCTTTTCGGCGCCACCGGCGATCTTGCCCACAAGAAGATCTTCCCCGCCCTTTACGCCATGGTGGCCAAAGGGACGCTGAACGAGCCGGTGATCGGCGTCGCCTTCGATCCGTGGGACCTCGCCAAGCTGCAGGCGCGCGCCCGCGACGGCATCGTCAACGCCTTGGGCAGCATCGATGACAAGATCTTTGCCAGGCTTGCATCGCTGCTGCGCTATGTCAGTGGCGACTATCGGGCGCCTGCGACCTTCGAGAAGCTGAAGACCGCGCTCGGCAGCGCTGAGCGGCCGCTGCACTATCTGGCGGTGCCGCCGGCGATGTTCGAGGTGGTCGTCCAGGGGCTGGAGCAGTCGGGCGCCGCCCAGGGCGCGCGCCTGATGGTGGAAAAGCCGTTCGGCCACGATCTGCAATCGGCGCGCTGGCTGAACCGGGTGCTGCATCTGGTCTTCGATGAAAAGTCGATCTTCCGCATCGACCATTATCTCGGCAAGGAGGCGATCCAGAACCTGCTCTATTTCCGCTTCGCCAATTCCTTCCTCGAGCCGATCTGGAACCGCAATTACGTCGAGAGCGTGCAGATCACCATGGCCGAGGATTTCGGCGTCGAGGGCCGCGGCCGCTTCTATGACGAGGTCGGCTGCATTCGCGACGTCATCGAAAACCATCTGCTCAATATCCTCTTGCTGCTCGCCATGGAACCGCCGGTCGGCCGCTCGGCCGACGATCTCATCGACGAGAAGGTGCAGGTCCTGCGGGCGATCCGGACGCTGACCAGGGACGATGTGGTGCGCGGGCAGTTCGACGGCTATCTCAACGAGCCGGGCGTGGCGCCGAACTCGCCGGTCGAGACCTTCGCGGCGGTGCGCTTTTTCGTCGATACCTGGCGCTGGCAGGATGTGCCGTTCTTCATTCGCGCCGGCAAATCCCTGCCGGTGCACGCCACCGAGGTCATCGTGCAACTGAAGCGGCCGCCGCTCGACGTCTTCGATCCGATCAAGCCCGGCGACTGCAATCACGTGCGCTTCCGCATCGATCCTCAGGTGGCGATCTCGATCGGAGCCCGGCGCAAGGCGCCCGGCGATGACATGGTCGGTGAGCAGGTCGAGCTCACCGCGCTGGACGATTCGAAGGGCGACATGCCGCCTTACGAGCGGTTGATCGGCGACGCCATGAACGGCAACGGCCAGCTGTTCACCCGCCAGGACGCCAGCGAGCTCGCCTGGCGCATCGTCGGCCCGGTGCTCGGCGACACCACGCCGCCCCCTGTCTACGCGCCAAAGACATGGGGGCCGGCCGAAGCCATGGCTGGATTCGGGCCGCCGAACGGCTGGATCAATCCGGCGAAATGATTTCTGGGAGGCGAAGGCGATGGCCAAGGCGGTGAGGCACCCGGCATCGGAGGAAGAAAAGATCGTGCTTGCGATCGATATCGGCGGCTCGCACGTCAAGATCCGCACCAGTGCCGGCGGCGACGAGCGCAAGACCGCTTCCGGACCGGAGCTTACGCCGCAGCAGATGGTCGCGGCGGTGAAGACGCTCGCCGAAGGGCTGCGCTACGATGTCGTCTCGATGGGCTATCCGGGCCCGGTGCACCACAACCGGCCGCTGACCGAACCCGCCAATCTCGGCAAGGGCTGGGTCGGCTGCGATTTCGCCGCCGAGTTCGGCAAACCGGTCAAGGTCGTTAACGATGCGCTCATGCAGGCCATCGGCAGTTATGAGGGCGGCCGCATGCTGTTCCTTGGCCTCGGCACCGGCCTGGGGGCCGCGATGATCGTCGATAACGTTGCCCAGCCGATGGAGCTTGCCCACCTTCCCTACAAGAAGCGCGGCAGTTTCGAAGACTATGTCGGCGAACGCGGCCTGCAAAAGCGCGGCAAGAAGAAATGGCGCAAACACGTCTTCGACGTGGTCGACCGGCTTCGCGCCGCCATGCAGCCGGACTACGTGGTCATCGGCGGCGGCAATGTCGACGAACTCACCGACTTGCCCGCCGATTGCAGACGCGGCGACAACACACGCGCCTTCGAGGGCGGATTTCGACTATGGCGCGACAAATCCCTGATTATTTGATATTGCTGATTGTCTGATATTATCGAGCACCGGCTCAGGGTTGTTAATCCCGCGCTGCCGTTAGTATTATTATTCAAAATAATGTGTGACGTGGTGCGGCGTCATTGCATTGCGCAGATTTGCCGACTAGGAATTTCTGCGACCCCCATGGACGGAGAGATAGATTGACCGACGACAACAACAACGCTCGCAAAAATATCGACCTGCTCGAGCTGACCGCCCATATCGTGTCCGCCTATGTCGAGAAGAACCGCTTGCCGGCTTCCGGCCTCGGCGATCTCATCGCCAGCGTCAGCGCTTCCATAGGCGGGCTCGGGCAACCGGCAGTGCCGGTCGCCGCGCCGCTGACGCCTGCCGTCAATCCCAAGAAATCGGTGACGCCGGACTACATCATCTGTCTCGAGGACGGCAAGAAGTTCAAATCCTTGAAGCGCCATATCGGCGTTCATTTCGGGCTGACGCCCGACGCCTATCGCGCCAAATGGGGCCTGCCGTCGGACTACCCGATGGTCGCCCCCAACTACGCGGCCTCGCGTTCGCAACTGGCCAAGGCGATCGGCCTCGGCCGCAAAGCCCCGCCCGCGCCCACGCCCGTCAAGGGTAGGGGCAGGAAGGCCAAGGCGACGGCCTAAAGCATCGTTCGAAGCCCTGCAAACGCAAGCCTCGAAGATTGGCGGGACAGCGCCCCCCTCTGTCCTGCCGGACATCTCCCCCTCAAGGGGGGAGATCAGCTGCCTCGCCGATGGCGCTACGCTTTAAACGTACAAATCTTTGAACGTACAAATTGCCTTCGAAGCCGGAGACTGGCGAAGGACGTCGCGACGTCCAATCTCCCCCCTTGAGGGGGAGATGTCCGGCAGGACAGAGGGGGGGGCGAAGGAACTCGACCTGCGCGCCAAATAACCCTCTCCATCTCCGCCGAGCGTGGTTGCCGCCTGCAATTGGTATGGCAGCCTGA
>NZ_JAMYPD010000020.1:0-127271 GCF_040320195.1 Mesorhizobium sp. M0768
ATGGCGGCGTCTCCTACTATCTCCTCCAGAAGCTCGAAATTGAGGACGTGCGCCTCGTCTATGCGCCCGCGCTCGGCATCGGCAACTTCGGCGGCCAAACGGACAACTGGATGTGGCTGCGCCACACGGGCCACTTCGGCTTTTATCGCGCCTATGTCGCTCCTGATGGTTCCTCCCGGCCATATGCGCGCGACAATGTGCCTTACCGGCCGAAGAGTTGGCTACCCATAGCCTGTGAAGGCGTCAAGGAAGGCGACCTTGTGATGGTCGCCGGCTTTCCCGGCGCAACCCACCAGTTCCTGACCGCGGATGAAGTCCGGTTCAACTTCGCGCAATTCGAACCGCGGTTGCAGCGTTCGCTCTCAGATTATCCCGCCCAGATCAATCAGGCAACGGCAGGCAATCGCGAGGCGCAGATCCATTGACCGCCCGCTTCACAAATTGGCTCGGCCTAAAACGCATGGGAAAAGCAGAAAAGGCAACAGATCGGCACCAGAATGAATATGGCCGCGCGAACTGACAGACGCGCCAACAATCGGCATCTCGCATGGTCGGTGGCACTGGACGTGGCTCCCACCCTGCTGGCGCGACTCCCCATCAGGTCGTCGGGGTTTCGCTGGCGAAAAAACTTCCGCGTGTCTCTGCGCGATCCATCCCGCTTGCGCGTGCCTAGTCAACCAAAAAACTGACCATCTGCAGGATCAGGATCAGCAAAAAAAGCCAAAGGCAGACGCCAAAACAGCTGCCAGCAGGACGATGCGTTGTTTCTTCACCCACAGTTCCCCCGGGAGAGAGTCTAATGATAATCCTTAAAAAAGGCGCCCTGGAACAGGGCGCCCCACGCTCAATTGTGCAAGTTTAAAGTTTAGCTTGCCAGCTTTATATAATTAGACGTTTCTTTTATGCAGCACTTTTCCAAGTGTTACTTGCACAAATCGAACGTATTGCACATTTATACGAACTGTACATTCGACAGAGACTTTGACGCACGCGTTTACTGGCGGTATACATCCTTCACCGTTGCCGCAAGGCATTGGCCCAGGCGCGCGGCACCTCCTTCACGACAAAGGTTGAAAGCCCGTCCTCGGGCGTTTCATTTCCAAGATCACTTCGATCCACCCATACGGGCTTCCCGAGCGAGACCGTGGGTTCGGACGGTGCGAATGAATTTCTCGTTATAATCGAATTGATTATAAGGGATATTTCTACGTTGAGTATAAAGGATGTCAAGCCCGCGCCAGCGGCAATTTTGTCCGGGCGACCTCCGTTTCGTCGAGGACATGGTGGCGGAAGCGATAAAGCTTCGCCGGCCGACCGCCGGTATCAAATGCACTTTCGCCGGTCTCCTCCACCAGTTCCTGCTGCTCCATCAACCGGCGAAAGTTCTGCTGAAGCGCCCCTGCCGATGTAATCGTCAACGCCGTCCGCGTCAGCGCATTGCCATCGGCGAGAAGCCGACGACATTGTTGATGACGAACGTAACGATCCGCGGCTTCAGACAGGAATGTGCGCTTCGTCCAGATGGATGGAGTGGGCTGGCAGGTTCCGGGCGGCCGCGCCGTTGAGGATGCAGCATCGAGAGCCGCGCTCGCCGAGGATGACATAGGTCGAGATTCGTGCGCCGGAAGTCTTGCTCCATGTCTCCACGAATCCATTGGCAGGATCCCGGGTTCTTCGCGTGGTCAGGGTCGAGCAGTATCGAACCGTGGTAGTTGAGCTTTGCTCGGTGACGTGGATGCCGTGCAGCTTGCCGGCGACTATTTTCGCATTGGTCCCGTTGTCCTATTCATCTCACAAAGTCAGTCCTGATGTTGAGCAGCTTCGCTGGGCTAAATCCCGACGACGAGCGCCCCGCCGCTGAGTCCCGCACCTGCCGCCGCCAGGAGTATTTTCTCGCCCGGCCGAAACGGCTCCGCTTGATTGGCGATCGACAGTGAGAGCGGGATCGTCGCGGCGGAAGAGTTGCCATATTCGGCGATCGTTTTGACGATCAGGTGATCGGCAACGCCGAGGTTTCGCCCGACCGCATCGAAAATGCGAGCATTGGCCTGATGCGGCACGAACCGGTCGACATCCTGCGGTCGCACTCCGGCAGCGGCTAGCGCGCTTGTCGAGCAATCGGTCATCATCTCGACGGCCTTTGCGAACACTTCGCGGCCGTCGGTCATCGTCATTCGGGTTTGCGCGAGGTCGAGGTTACCGTGGAACGGCTTGTTGCTTCCTCCTGCGGGAATCTGGATCAGGCCGTATCGCGAGCCGTCCGAATCCACGGAGGCACCGAGAATCCCCCGATCAGTATCCTCGCACGGACCGATCACGAGGGCGCCGGCGGCATCGGCAAACAGCACGGCGCTGGCGCGCTCAGAGGGATTGATGCGGCGGCTGAGGATATTGGCGGCGATAACAAGGCTCGCTTTGCCGTGCAGGCGGGTAAATCCGTCCGCAAACATCAGCGCATAGATGAAGCCGGCGCAGGCGCCGGTCAGATCGACAGCGCCGGCGCGGCCGAGCCCCAGCCGATGTGCGACCAGGGGCGCGCTGGGCGGCAGGAGGTGATCGGGCGTCGAGGTGGCAAGCAGCAGCAGACCGATGTCGTGGCGCGCAATGCCGGCGCTGGCCAGCGCCATGGCGCCGGCCTGCGCAGCAAGACCAGACAGCGTGTCTTCGTCCGTTGCCCAGAAGCGCGACCGGATTCCAGTACGCCGCTCGATCCAGCCCGGTTCGAGGCCGAGATTGTTCTCAATTTCGGCATTCGCCACCTTTCGGCCAGGCGCATGATGGCCAAACCCGAGAAGGCGCGACAACCTGCTCATGGCTTTGAGCCGAAGCGTTCGCCGGCCTCCTCGATCGCGTCATGGAGCCGATCGAGCTCGGCGCCGGTGACGCAATAGGGCGGCAGGAGATAAAGGACATTGCCGAGCGGGCGCACAAGCAGGCCGAGCTCGAGGAAAAAGGCCCGCAGCTTAGGTCCGATCTCGGCCAGATAGCCGGCAGAGCCGGCGCGCAGGTCGAGAGCCAGGATCGTGCCGATCGCGCGGCTGTCGGTGAAGTTGGCATTGTCGCGAAAGCGTCGAAACCCGGCGGCCTGTCTCTCGCTCAAGGCCGCGATCCGCTCGGCCACCGGCTCGTCACGCCAGATCTCGACATTGGCGAGTGCTGCCGCGCAGGCAATCGGATTGGCCGTGTAGGAACTCGAGTGGAAAAACGTCTTCTTGCGATCCGCTGAATAATGAGCCTGGAAGATCGCATCGGTGGCAAGCGTGGCCGCCAGCGGGATCACGCCGCCGGTCAAGCCTTTGGAGGTGCACAGGATATCTGGAGAAATCGATGCCTGCTCGCAGGCGAACATGCTCCCGGTGCGGCCCCAGCCGGTCATCACCTCGTCGGCAATCAGCAGCGTGCCGGAGGCTTCGGCAATCTTCTTCAATCCGGTCAGAACCGAGGCCGGATACATCAGCATGCCGCCGGCGCCAAGCACGAGCGGTTCGACGATCAGCGCGGCGGCGCGCCGGTCGCGGGAGACTGCCTCGAATCTATCCAGCGTTTCCTGCTCGCGGCCGGCGGCCGGGAAGGGAATGGTGTCGACCTCGAACAGCAAGGGTTCGTAGGCGGCGTTGAACACGCCACGCGCACCGACGCTCATCGTGCCGATCGTGTCGCCGTGATAGCTGTGCTCCATGACGACGATGCGCGAGCGGGGCGCGCCGATGTTGCGGAAATAGCCGAGGGCCATCTTCAGCGCGACTTCGACGCTGGTCGAGCCGCTGTCGGAATAGAACACCCAGTCGAGTCCGGCGGGAGCGAGCCCGACAAGCGCCTTGGCCAAGCATTCGGCAGGCTCGTGCGTGAAACCTGCGAAGATGATCTGGTCGAGGCTCGAGGCGGTCGTCTCGATTGCCTTCATAATGCTGGGGTGGCGGTGGCCATGTGTGACGACCCACCAGGAGGAAATGGCGTCCAGAATGCGCGCGCCATTGGCTTTGTGGAGGTAGGCGCCTTCAGTCAGGACGATTTCAGGGATCGCCGGCTCGAGCGCGTGCTGGGTGAAGGGATGCCACACACGGGATTGCGTCATCATTCGCCTCCGGCAATCAAAGCGAGGTCGAAGCCGGCAATCATCGCTTGTCTCAGCGTTTTGTCCGTCAGCGGATCGAGGTGCGGCAGCCTGCCGAGTTGCGGCACGTCGCCGAATTCCACGATCGTCCGTTGCGTATCGGTCATCTCATCGCCGATGAAGGCGATGCCAGCCAGCGGGATAGCGCGCGCCCGCAGGGCTTCGATCGACAGCAGGGTGTGATTGATTGTTCCGAGCGCGGTGCGGGCGCACAGAATGACGGGCAACTGCCATTGCTCGAATATGTCGATGAACCTTGTCCGGCGGTTCAGCGGCACCATCAGCCCGCCGGCGCCTTCGATGACGAGCGGTGTCGGCAGGACCGGAAACGAAAGATCGGCAGCCTCGATCGAAACGTCGTCGATTTCGGCCGAACGATGCGGCGAAAGCGGGCTCTTCAAGCGGTAGGCTTCCGGCAGCACGCGCCCCGACGGCAGCCCGGCAAGTCGCGCAACCGCCTCGCTGTCGGTCTCGCCGTCGAGGCCCGATTGCACCGGCTTCCAGTAGAAACCGTCAAGCAGGCCGGCAAGCCCGGCCGAAAACACCGTCTTGCCAATTCCGGTGTCTGTTCCGGTGATGACGATGCGCTTGGTCATGTCGCCTCCGGTCATGTGTGGGCCAACACCTCGACGAGCGCCTCGACCATGGCGGAAATGTCGGCTTCGCCGATATTGAGCGTCAGTGAGATGCGCAGCCGCGACGTGCCCTCGGGCACGGTCGGCGGACGAATGCCGCGTATGTCGAAGCCGCGGGCCTGCAGGCGCGCCGCCACTGCCATGGTGCGCCTGACATCGCCGATCACCAAGGGCTGGATCTGAGAGCCACTTGGTATCACGCCGCAGCGATCGACCAATTGGCGGGCTGCGAGGGCGACGCGTTCATGCAGCTGAAAACGCCGCATAGGCTCGTCGGCGAGCATTGCGAGCGCTTCGCGCGCCGCGACCGCCATCAGCGGCGAGGGCGCGGTGGCGTAGATGAATGGCCGGCAACGGTTGATCAGATACTGGCACAGTGTCCTCGGCCCGGTCACGAGCCCACCAGATGCGCCGAGCGCCTTGCCGCAGGTGTGGAGCGCGACGATGTTGTCGCGGCCCTCGAAAGCGGCGGCCAGCCCCCGGCCGTCCGGTCCCCAGACGCCGGTCGCGTGCGCCTCGTCAATGACCATGAATGCGTTGTGCCGATCGGCAAGCGCGGCCAGGCTCTCCAAAGGCGCGCAGTCGCCATCCATGCTGTATAGGCTTTCCACCGCAATCCAGACGCATCCCATGCCGCCTTCGGCGCGCCAACGCTTGATCGCGTCCTCGACAGCATCGACGTCGTTGTGCGCGGCCAGCTTGAACTCGGCACGTCCGGCCTGTGCCCCCTCATGCATGCTGGCATGGGCGAGCTCATCGAGGACCAAAAGGTCGCCCTTCTGCGGCAGCGCAGTCAGCAGAGCGAAGTTGGCGATGTAGCCGCTGCCGAAGAACAGCGCGCGGTCGGCTCCAAAGAATGCCGCCGCGTCTGCCTCGAGCTGTTCGTGTTCCGGTGCATTGCCGCGCAACAGCCGCGACCCGGTGGCGCCAACCGACGTGCCCCGCGCAATCGCCGCCGCAACCGCTTCGCCAAGTCTTTTGGAGGCGGCAAGCCCGAGATAGTCGTTCGACGAGAAGTCGCGCCCGGCGCGCGGCTTCAGCGTCCGCAGCCGGTCCTTGCGCGCCAGTCCCTGCAAGGTCGCCTCATAGCGGGCAAGCGGTGCCCCGTTCATTGCGCCTCGAGTTCCATCGGCTCGATGCCAAGGCGCCGGAACAGCAGGGTATCCTTGTCCTCACCGGGATTGTCCGCCGTCAGCAGCGTGTCGCCGACGAAGATCGAGTTGGCGCCGGCAAAAAAGCACAGCGCCTGCATCTCGTCGGTCATGGCCGTACGGCCGGCGGAAAGACGGATATGCGATTTCGGCATCATGATGCGCGCCAGCGCGATCACGCGCACGAATTCGATCGGCTCGATGGGCTTGGCGTCGGCAAGCGGGGTGCCGGGGATCGGGATCAGCATGTTGATCGGAACGCTTTGCGGATGTTCCGGCAGGTTGGCCAGCGTCACCAGCATGCCGATCCGGTCCACCGGCTCCTCGCCCATGCCGACAATGCCGCCGCAGCAGACCTTGATGCCGGATTGGCGAACGTGCTCGAGCGTCTCGAGCCGCTCGGCAAAGCTCCGCGTGCTGATGATCTCGCTATAGTAGCGTTCCGACGTATCGATGTTGTGGTTGTAAAAGTCGAGACCAGCCTGCTTCAGTCGAGCGGCTTGCTCACGATCGAGCATGCCGAGCGTCATGCAGGTCTCCATGCCCAGCGCCTTGACGCCTTCGACCATCGCCACCACCGCATCCATGTCGCGCGCCTTGGGGTTTCGCCAGGCCGCGCCCATGCAATAGCGGGTTGCGCCGGCGTCACGCGCTTTCTTCGCCTCGGCGACGACGCGCCGGACCTCCATCAGCTTCGACGCCTTCAGGCCGGTCTCGTGATGCGCCGACTGGCTGCAATAGCCGCAATCCTCCGGGCATCCGCCCGTCTTGATGCTGAGCAGCCGGCTGAGCTGGACCTTGTTGGGATCGAAATTCTGGCGGTGCACGGTTTGCGCGAGGAAGAGGAGATTGTTGAAGGGGGCATCGTGAAGTGCCTGAGCCTTCTCCAGGGTCCACGCTCCAGGGTCAGGGGATTGAGCCTGTGGCGATGTCTGCGTTGGACTGGCTGTTTGCATGTCCATGCTGTTCCTCCGGTTCTGCCTTGCTTTGCTGTCTGATTGACGACGATCGGAAAGGACAGTTGATTCGATCCTGTTCGTTCCTCAGACAATCATGAGCCCCAATAGTCGAGGCCGATATCCAGGATCGGCGCGCTGTGGGTCAGTCGGCCGACCGAAATCAGATCGACGCCGGTCGCGGCAATCGCTCGCGCTGTATCGGATGCGATCCCGCCAGAAGCCTCGGTGATAGCACGGCCGCCAACGATTGCGACGGCCCGGCGAAGATCGGCGAGGGACATGTTGTCGAGCAGAACCGCATCGGGAGCGAAGCCAAGTACCTCCTCCAACTGGGCCAGCGTATCGACCTCGACTTCGATCTTGACGAGATGACCGGCCCGTCTTCGTGCTCGCTCGAGCGCCGGGCGAACGCCGCCTGCGATGGCGATGTGGTTGTCCTTGATCAGAATTGCGTCGTCGAGGCCGAAGCGGTGATTGGATCCGCCACCTGCGCGCACGGCGTATTTTTCGACTGCCCGCAATCCGGGCGTCGTCTTGCGCGTGCAGACGATCTTCGCGCCATATCCACGAACCGCAGCGACGATCGATGCCGTTGCTGTAGCGATGCCGCTCAGATGGCACAAAAAATTGAGTGCCGTCCGTTCGGCTGTGAGAATGGCCCGGGCAGGGCCAACCACTGATGCAATGACCTCTCCATCCATGACATTGCAGCCGTCTGCCCGCTCCACCGAAATTTCGACATCAGGATCAATCAAGCGGAAAGCGAGCATCGCCAGATCGAGGCCGGCGACAACTCCGGACTGGCGCGCCGCCAGCACGGTTCCCGCTTGGTGTGCCTTCGGCACGATGGCCTCCGTGGTCAAGTCGCCGGCTCTGCCAAGGTCTTCAAGAAGAGCTGCCCTTACAAGCGGCTCAAGCATGACCGTGGGAAGCGGTGAGAGCGTCATCACTTTGCCCCTTCGAGGCTTGGCGAGTGTCCGAGTTCCCGCGCAGCGGCCAAGGCGGCTTCGAGGGTGATTTCGGACCGTCGGGCGACAGTCGCATGATGAGGAAAGTCTGTCCGGTAATGAGCGCCGCGGCTTTCTTCGCGCAACAGGGCGGCAACCGCGATCATTAGCCCGACAGCCGCCGGATCCGAGGCCGCGTCCTTGCTTTCGGCGAGCGGCAACAAGGTATATGCGGCTGCTTTCAAACCTTCACCATCCCGGACGATGCCCAGTGCACGCGACAGGAAAACACGCACGGGTGTCGGCGCGGGCGATGGGTAAACGTCCGCAAACGCACGCTTTGTTCTGCGAGCAGGCGTTCCGGCGACACTTTCAGCGACCCAGCGCGCGCACACGGCGGCCTCGGTCAAGGAATTGCTGGCGAGCCTGTTGGCGCCATGCAGTCCTGTCGAAGCGACTTCGCCGCAGGCCCACAGCCCCTTGACGGAGGTCCTACCGGAGCCGTCCACGGCAACGCCACCCATGTGGTAGTGTTGGGCCGGACGAATGGGGATGAGATCGCGCGCGGGATTGATGCCGGCTCCACGACAGGCTGATGCGATTGTCGGGAAGTGTCGAGCAAATTCCGGGCCAGGCCGTTGCCGCGCGTCTAGAAAAACACGGTGGCCGTTGGCAAGATGGTTCCAGACGGCGCGCGCCAAGACATCACGAGGCGCAAGTTCCGCCCCTGACACGCTCTGGAGAAAAGCCTGGCCGGTTTCGTCGATCAGGGCAGCACCTTCGCCGCGGACGGCCTCGCTGACCAGCGCCATAGGGCGTTCCGGGCCGTCAAGCGCGGTCGGGTGGAACTGGATGAACTCGAGGTCGGCAAGGACAGCTCCAGCGCGGGCCGCAAGCGCCAGGCCCTGTCCGCAACTGCCCGAAGGATTGGTGGTGTCGAGAAACAGTCCCCCGATCCCACCGGTGGCGAGGACGACCCGCCGTGAGCCGAAGAAGACAGGTCCTATCGAACCGCTCGCCCAGACGCCTCGGATCGCATTCTCTCGCACCGCCAGTCGGCGCGCTTCCACGCCCTCCACGACAACAATCGACGGAGTGGAACGCACAGCCGCGATCAGGGCACGCATGATCTCACGCCCGGTGCCGTCACCATGCGCATGAACGATGCGACGTCGGCTGTGTGCGGCCTCCAATCCGAGGCACAGTGATCCTTTCGACGTACGGTCGAAGGGAACCCCAAAGCCCGCAAGCCCCTCTATCGCCTTGGGCGCGGCTTGGAGGATGCGGCTCGCCACGTCTGTGTCGCAGAGACCATCCCCGGCGGCAAGCGTATCGGCCAGGTGCAGTTCCGGATCGTCGTCTTCGCCGAAACTTGCAGCCAGACCACCCTGTGCCCACGTGCTCGAATTGTCAGCTCCCAGCAGCGTCCTGGACAGAAGCAGCACCGGCTCCGGCGCCAGTTGAAGCGCGGTCATCAGTCCGGCGATGCCGCCGCCGATGATGATCGGCCGCCCGAAGATGCTGCGGACATCGGCGCTCAAATTGCCAGCATCCGTTCGACCGCAAGCCGCGCGCGCCCGGCGATCCCGGGTTCGATGGTTACGATATGGTGGTTCTGCTCGAGCGCCATGCGGATGTTGGCAAGCGTGATCCGCTTCATGTGCGGGCACAAATTGCAGGGCCGGATGAACTCGACCTCTGGGTGCGCTAACGCGACGTTGTCGCTCATCGAACATTCCGTCATCAGCACGACACGTGCCGGCCTTTGCCTTTCGACATAGTCGGACATGGCAGCGGTCGAGCCGGAAAAATCTGCTTCAGCCACGACGTCGGGCGGGCATTCGGGATGCGCGAGCACGATCACGCCGGGATGGCTTTCGCGCAACTCGCGGATGTCGGCCGGTGTAAAGCGCTCATGCACCTCGCAATGCCCTTTCCAGGCGATGATCTGCACATCGGTCTGGGCGGCGATATTCTGGGCCAGATATTCGTCCGGCAACATGATCACCTGGGGAACGCCAAGGGATTGGACGACCGCCTTGGCGTTGCCGGATGTACAGCAGATATCCGACTCGGCTTTCACTTCGGCCGACGTGTTGACATAAGTGATGATCGGCACGCCGGGATAACGCTGGCGCATCAAGCGCACGTCTTCTGCCGTGATCGATTCCGCCAACGAACAGCCTGCCCGCAGGTCGGGAATGAGCACCGTCTTTTGCGGATTGAGCAGCTTGGCCGTTTCGGCCATGAAATGTACGCCGGCCAGCACGATGACTTGCGCCTCGATCGTCGCAGCCGTGCGGGCCAGTGCCAAGCTGTCGCCGACGATGTCGGCCACGCAATGGAAGATCTCGGGGGTCTGATAGTTGTGCGCCAGGATGATGGCGTTGCGCTCGCGCTTCAGTGCAAGGATCGCCTCGATATCCTCGACGAAAGCCGGCCATTCGATCGGCGGGATCACTCGTCGGACGCGCTCGTAGAGAAACGCGGTCGCAGGCAGCACGGCGCTCATCGACCCCTCCAGCTTATACTCTAGTTGAAAATAACCAGCATATACTTGCTGTGAGTATAAGCGATGTCAACCCCGCGCCAGCGGCAATTTTGTCCCGGCGATGACCCTCTCGTCGAGAACGGCGTGGCGGAACCGGTAAAGCTTCGCTGGCCGGCCGCCGGTCTCCGCGGTTGCCTCTCCGGTCTCTTCGACCAGCTCCTGCTGCTCGATCAGCCGGCGAAAGTTCGGCTTACGCACGAGCCTGCCGGCAAGCGCCTCCACGGTTCGCTGCAGCTGCAAAAGCGTGAAGACCGGCGGCATCAGCTCAAAGACGACCGGCCGGTATTTGATCTTGGAGCGCAGCCGCGCAATGCCGGTCGCCACGATGCGGCGATGATCGGCGACCATAGACTTGCTGGGCACCAGCGGAGGCAGCGTCGCGTCCCGTCCGCTTCCGGCCTCTTGGACCAGGCCTGCTTCGTAGACTAACTCATAGCGTTGAAGCGTGAGTTCCTCGTTCCAAAGGCGGTCGTCGAAGCCGAAGGCTATCGTCGCCCGCTGCCAGCGTTCACGTCGCGTGGCCGCGTCGCTGACGCCGTCTGCCCATTCAATCAGGCGCGGTCGCAGAACGTCCAGCACGACCGGAGGCGTGCCGGAGCGGTGGTCCTCCCATGGAAAATATTCATACCAGCTCTGCCAGCCGCACTTGGGCGAGCCAGCTGCCTGTTCCTTGCGGGTCAATGCGAGATAGCTGATGGAGATGACGCGCTGCTGGCGCTCGGCGCCGATGCGATCCCGATCCGCGAAGGTGTAGAGTTGCTCAATATACCCCAGCGGATGGCCGGTCTGCTGCTCGACCCACCCCCTCAAACCGGATTGCAGCGATCGGTGCTCAAGCGCAAATGGTCCGGAGGGAAGGGTGTCCGCCTGGCCGATGGTGAGGACACAGGGTTCACTGTCGTTTACGGCGACGACAAAGGCGATCAGGTCCACTTTGACTTCGTCGGCCTTGACGGCGGCTCTGTCTTTCCTGGGTCCTTTTGCCTGATCGTCCATGTTCGCGAAAGTGGTTGGCCAGCTCGGGGGCGCCTGAATCGATTTAAGTGTAAGCGCGCCTGTCCGCACGTCAACACCGCACAGCTGCACGGCCATTTTTAGCTCTTCGCACTTGCACAAAAATGTGGCAAACGCGACACCCGCGGTTGGTAACGTTGGGGAAGGAGGGTCCATTGAGTGCGTTTGGTGACACCAAGGCGATCACACCGCCGGATATTCGTTCGCGCAAAGGTGGGACGCCGCTCGTCTGCCTTACCGCCTACACGACGCCAGTCGCCCGGCTTGTCGATCCCCATTGCGATGTGGTGCTGGTCGGCGACAGCGTCGGCATGGTTCTCCACGGCCTGCCCTCGACGCTCGGTGTGACGCTGGAGATGATGATCATTCACGGCCAGGCCGTGCGCCGTGGCCTCGAGCAGGCGCTGATGGTCGTCGACTTGCCGTTCGGTTCCTTCGAGGAAAGCCCCGAGCAGGCTTTCCGCAATGCCGCGCGCGTCATGGCCGAGACCGGCTGCGGGGCCGTCAAGCTCGAAGGCGGCGAAACGATGGCAGAGACGATCCGCTTCCTCGCCGCGCGCGGCGTGCCGGTCATGGCCCATGTCGGCTTGACGCCGCAGTCGATCAACACCATCGGTGGCTACCGCGTGCAGGGCAGAGGCGGGGATGCCGAGCGCATCAGGCGCGACGCGCTTGCGGTAAGCGAAGCGGGCGCCTTTGCGGTCGTGCTGGAGAAGGTTCCCGAGGCGCTCGCCCGCCGGATCACCGGGGAGGTGGCGACCCCGACCATTGGCATCGGTGCCTCGGCAGCCTGTGACGGCCAGATTCTCGTCGTCGACGACATGCTGGGCCTCTTCGGCGACTTCCGGCCCAAATTCGTCAAGCGCTATGCTGAAATGGGGGAGGCCGCTGCGGCTGCGATCGCGGCCTATGCGCGGGAAGTGAAGGAGCGCCAGTTTCCGGCCGCCGAGCACGTGTTTGCCGATGCGCGCAAGCCCGCCGACGCGGACGCCACCAAGAGCGGAGAAGCAGCGTGAGCGTGCCGATTGTCAGGAGCGTTGCCCAGCTTCGCGAAATTGTCGCCGCATGGCGCCGCGAGGGCGTGAGGATTGCCGTGGTGCCAACGATGGGCGTCCTGCATGAGGGCCATCTCAGCCTGGTGCGCGCGGCACTCGAGAAGGCCGACCGGGTGATCGTGACGCTCTTCGTCAACCCGAAGCAATTCAACAGCCAGGCCGATCTCGCCGCGTATCCGAGCACCGAGGACGAGGATGCCGCCAAGCTGGCACCGCTTGGCGCGCACCTGCTTTATGCGCCGGATGCAGAGGAAATGTATCCGGCGGCCTTCGCCACGACCGTTTCGGTGTCCGGTGTCAGCGAGGGCCTGTGCGGTGCCTTCCGGCCGGGACATTTTGATGGCGTGGCGACCGTCGTCGCCAAGCTCTTCCTGCAGACCAGCGCTGACTTCGGCTTCTTTGGCGAAAAGGACTTTCAGCAGCTTCAGCTAGTCAGGCGTATGGCCCGGGACCTGGATATTCCAATCACCATTGTTCCTTGTCCGACAGTCCGCGAAGCCGACGGTCTTGCACTATCATCGCGCAATGTCCGGCTCTCGCCAGCAGAGCGTGCTGTTGCCCCCGAGCTATCATCGGTCTTGCTCGAGACGGCTGAGCGGCTTGCCCGCGACTCGCCCGTCCTGCCAACGCTTGCCGAAGCGCGCGCAGCAATTCTGGCTGCGGGCTATCGCGAGGTCGAATACCTGGAACTTCGCGACGAGGCAGATCTGCGACCGATGACAAGCCTTGACCGACCTGCACGCTTGCTTGTCGCGGCCTGGCTCGGCGGTACACGTCTCATAGACAACGTCAGAATATCACGGGTTTCAACAGGTTAACGGGGTTCTCGGCACGCGCTGTATCCGTCCGGGATCGTTTAAAACAAGGTCTCTGCCTGGCATCGAGCGATCACGGAGGTTACGCAAAGCGCAAATGCATCGCGTGTTTGAGAACTTCGTCGAGCAACTGTCTGCAAGTGTTGATGCTGCCGATCTCCGTGAGGCAATGGCATCCGCTGCAGCCGGCTTCGATTTTCCGCTATTCGCCTATTTCACTTACCCGTCGGCCTCCGGCGACGCCCCGCAATTGATCTCAAACTATCCTTCATCCTGGACATCACGTTATCTGCAACAGCGATACCACAGTCTTGATCCGGTCATCCTGCGCGGGCTGCAAGGCTGGGATACCTTCGATTGGGGGGTGGATCGCGCTCGGCACTGTCTGCCGAATTCGCAGCAACAAATTCTGGAGAGTGCGGCTGAGTTTGGCATCCGCGGCGGCCTGACGATGTCCATGCATGATCATCGCGGCCGGTTTGCTGCCCTGACCTTTGCTTCCGACGAGTCCCGTCCGCCTCTGTTGCGGTCACTGACACGTTACGAAAAAGCATTGCAGCTGGTGGCCATCAACTTTCATATCCATGTCCGGCGCAGGCTCGCCGACGATCGCGTGGTGGATGGTGTAACGCTCACCCCGCGGGAGTTCGAGTGCCTGAAATGGGCGGCGCGCGGCAAGTCGGCTTGGGTTATCAGCCAGCTTCTCGGCGTCTCAAAGCGCACCGTGACCTTTCATCTGGAAAACGCCAAGGCAAAGCTTGGCGTTCGAACGATCAACCAGGCCGTTGCACGACTGGCTGCCTCCGGCCAGGCGAGATCCTGATTCGTCGGCCACGATAGCTGTAAACCTCTACAGGCTGCATCGCTGCCGGCTTTGCCCTTCGATGGCGGGAACACATCCCGCACGGAGGCGACCATGATGCAGCTGATAACACCAGACCTTTACGACGAGTTCGCAAGCGAGCTCAAAGACATGCACGGGCTGAGGTTTCGGGTGTTCAAGGAAAGGCTGGATTGGGAAGTTGATACCGAAGACCAGATGGAAACAGACCCGTTTGATGGTCTGAAGCCTGTCTATCTGCTCCTCAAGGGATCCGACTGGCGAATTCGCGGTTGCGTGCGTCTTTTGCCCAGCACCGGACCCACAATGTTGCGCGACACGTTCCCGGTGCTGCTGGGTGCTGACGTCGTGCCCTCGACCTCCGACATATGGGAGAGCAGTCGTTTCGCGCTCGATCTTCCTCCGTCGGCGCCCAAGGCAGCGGGCGGACTGGCCCAGGCAACCTACGAGCTCTTCGCGGGCATGATCGAGTTCGGCTTGGCCAAGGATCTGACCCGGATAGTAACGGTGACGGACACGCGCATGGAACGGATCCTTCGCCTCGCGACGTGGCCATTGTCGCGCATCGGACAACCCAAGTCCGTCGGCAAAACGGAGGCGGTGGCCGGGTTTCTCGAGATTTCCCGCGCGAGCCTTTTGCGCATCCGCAGCAGGGGACGTCTGAGCGGACCGGTACTGTGGCAACCGGTTCTAGGCCCGTGCGGCATTGTGGACACCTGAGCCGTGAAGGATGCTGGTCTGCCCAAGGAAGCGACGGTCGGTCTTGTATGCTGGCCGGACTGGCGTCGTCACGAAGCTTACCACTACGCCAGACGATTGCCACGCACTGCCTGGGCCTGGGAGTTTCTTCGGCGCAATCCACAATTCCAGCGCGACCACGCCAAAATGGCACCGTCCGCCTACATTGTCGGAGCCCAGGCCGACATGAAGATAATCGAGTTGACGACAGGATCATCTTTCCTAAGACAATGGAGCCTCCTTTTTCGCGGACGCGCCACAGTCGGACGCTACGTCGGCAAGGGTCTTTTGGGATCCGCGCGACTGCGCCCGTATTCTACGAGCGGCCGCGGAGCCGGTTGGGCTCGACCACGATTTTGAACCGCTTGATCTCCCTTCGCTCTCATGCTGCAAGGACATCCTGCTGACACCTGCCGGCGTGCAGCACGTGCTGCTGAGGGAGGACTGCCGGAGTCTGCAGATCGCCCTTTCCGGTGCATCCGTTCTCCGCCCGTTGCGGCTATATGTCGACGCGATCGTGCAGCCGCAGCACCTGAAGTTCCATGTCGCTGCCCTTCAGTTCCTGAACGACATCAATGGTTGCGGCCGCCTGGCAGCTGCTTGCTTTCCGCCGGAACCCCGCGGAGCGCGTCTGCGTATCGTGCTCCAGGCTTTGGATGGCTCGCTTGCGGGAGCATCTCATCAGGAGATCGCCATTGCCCTGTTCGGGAGACGCCGTGTCGAAGAAGATTGGTCTCATCCAGGTAGCCATCTTCGCGATCAGGTGCGTCGCGCCATCCAACGTGGCCGCTACCTGATGGGCGGCGGCTATAGACAGTTCCTGATGTAATTCGGGTGACAGCTTGGTGATCGTCTTATTCGAAAACGCGCAGGCATCAATCTCCATTTCTCACTGCTATTGTGCCTTGTACAAGACGTGACACGCGCCTAGTTCTTCCGCTGCGGGAATCGGGTTTGAGTAATACGGACGAAGCACTGAGAACCAACGTTTTCGTGATAGTGCATTCATGCCCCGAGAATCCTGATGACCGTTACGAACCCCGACAAAGCCGGCGCTGACTGAAACGGTCGCTGAACGTGCTCTGTGGCCTGCGCCGCCTGACTCTCGGTTTCGGCTATGCCGACTAACAGCGTATTGATAGGCCATCGCGGGCTAAGCTCTACCGGCGAAAGCCGCGTCAAAGCGGCAGGCAATCAGAAACTAGATCGGCGGCGACGATGATTATGATCAACGTGACGAACACGTGAATCATGCCGACGGCGCCGACGTTGCCGATGATGACGATGCCGACCATGCGTCGCTGATGCTGCCTAACTACAGTGCTGTGTGATCATGCCGATCACCGCGTGACCACGAGCGGCGGCGGTTCGTGGTCAGGTGCGTGGCCGGGATGATCGCGCATGGCCGATTGGTCCTTCGTGCCGCGGGGTGTGGGCTTGCGTTCGGTCATGAGGACGTCAGGCGCAACGAGGAAGTTAGATCAGGGCCCCAAACGCGGCTTATCCATGGGGTGGATGATAGCTATCCCTACAATCAATTATACCAATATTACCGAATACTACTACAAGATCCCCAATGAAAGCGGCCGGATGGGTATCCGTCTCGCGTGGGCTGAAGCTGCCGGCAAGAATGGGAAGACGAACATGTGCGGGATTGTTGGCATCGTTGGGCAACAGCCGGTGTCGGATCGGTTGGTCGACGCATTGAAGCGTTTGGAATATCGCGGCTATGATTCCGCCGGCGTTGCGACGATCACCGAAGGTGCCTTGCACCGCCGGCGCGCCGAGGGCAAGCTCGTCAATCTCGAGAGGAGACTGAAGGAAGAGCCGCTGAGCGGCAACATCGGCATCGGCCACACGCGTTGGGCAACCCATGGGGCCTCGACGGAACGCAATGCGCACCCGCACTTTACCGACGGTGTCGCCGTCGTCCATAACGGGATCATCGAGAATTTCACCGAGCTGAAGGACGAATTGGCGGCGGCTGGCGCCGAGTTCCAGACTGACACCGACACCGAGGTCGTCGCGCATCTCTTGGCAAGACACCGCCGGGAGGGCATGAGGCGGCAAGAGGCGATGCGTGCCATGCTGAAACGCGTCAGGGGCGCCTATGCGCTTGCCGTCCTCTTCGAAGATGATCCGTCGACCATCATGGCCGCGCGCAACGGACCACCGCTGGCGATCGGTCACGGCGACGGCGAGATGTTCCTGGGCTCCGACGCGATCGCGCTCGCTCCCTTCACCAATGAAATTACCTATCTCATCGAGGGCGACTGGGCCGTTGTCGGCAATTCGGGCGCCCATATCTTCGATTTCGACGGCCATCCCGTCGAGCGTCCGCGCCATACCTCCACGGCCGCGACCGATCTGGCCAACAAGGGCAGCCATCGCCACTTCATGGAGAAGGAAATCTACGAGCAGCCCGAAGTCATCGCCCATGCTCTCCGTCACTATAGCAACATCATAGAAAATCGCGCCGACACGGTTTCTGGCATCGATTTCGCCAGGATCCCGAGCTTGGCGATCTCGGCCTGCGGGACCGCCTATCTCGCCGGACTGATCGGAAAATACTGGTTCGAGCGCTATGCGCGCCTGACGGTTGAAATCGACGTTGCGTCCGAATTCCGTTACCGCGAGATCCCGTTGTCGCCGCAGTCCGCGGCTCTTTTCATTTCGCAGTCCGGCGAAACCGCTGATACGCTCGCATCGTTGAGGTACTGCAAGGAGCGTGGGCTGAAAATTGGCGCTATCGTCAATGCCTGCGAATCGACCATCGCTCGGGAGGCCGATGCGGTCTTCCCGATCCTTGCCGGACCGGAGATTGGCGTCGCCTCCACCAAGGCGTTTACCTGCCAGCTTGCCGTTCTAGCCGCACTCGCCATCGGCGCCGCCAGAGCCCGCGGGACCGTAACCGAAGACGAGCTGCAGGCGCTCGTCAGGAGCCTCGCCGAAGTGCCGCGCGTCATGGGCCAGGTACTCAACAGCATCCAGCCGGAGATCGAGTCCCTGTCGCGCGAACTGTCAAAGTGTCGTGACGTCCTGTATCTCGGCCGTGGCACCAGTTTCCCGCTAGCGATGGAAGGTGCGCTGAAGCTCAAGGAGATTTCCTACATCCATGCCGAGGGCTATGCGGCGGGTGAATTGAAGCACGGTCCGATCGCATTGATAGACGACAACATGCCAGTGATCGTCATCGCGCCCCATGATCGCTTTTTCGACAAGACCGTCTCCAACATGCAGGAAGTGGCTGCCCGTGGAGGGCGGATTATCCTCATCACCGATGAAAAAGGGGCAGCCGCATCGAAAATCGACACCATGCACACGCTCGTGCTGCCGGCTGTCGACGAGATTATCGCGCCGATGATCTTCTCGCTGCCGATACAGCTTCTTGCCTACCACACGGCGCTCTTCATGGGCACAGACGTAGACCAGCCGCGCAATCTCGCAAAATCGGTCACGGTCGAGTGATTGTGAACCTTTATAGGTAGCGATGCTTGTCCATCTTCGCTGCATCGGCGGTGGAAATTGGTCGAAGGTATCAGCGTCCGCGAGGCTGGGTGGACGGTGCCGCGAATAGCCACTGGAGGCGTCAGTGAGAGTTCGAGTTGCTGTTCAAGAAAGCCATCGGGGAGAATGAGTCGTGTAGGATCGCAGGTCGAATGCGCTACAGCCGATCAGGCCGTCTCATGGCGGGCAGGTTCTTAGAACTTGATCAGTAGCAGGTGAGCCGCCATATTCCGACCCGGCTGCCAATTTCAAGTGGCCCATTCCATGGATGAGGCCGGTCCGGCCGAATGGACGTCCATTTTTTTGATTTGCTGGGTGTGCGCCAGGGTCGGGGAGGAAATCTCCCGATTTGTCAGGCGCTCCCATCTTCTTGGAGATGTTTATGAAGGATTCGCGCATTCCCGAGCCAGTCTTGACGGCTATGTCGCAGGGGACCCACATCATCCGCGCTTATCGTGAGCACCTTGGGTATTCAATCGAGGACCTCGCGGTCGCGTGCGGGCTTGCCGCTCAGGAAATCCAAAACATCGAGCGGGGTCTAAAGTACAATAAGGGCTATCGGAATCGGATAGCGAGATCGCTGTCCATACCTGTGGGAATTCTTGAGGCAGAGTCGGACATATCGGACGCCGCCTGATCAGTCGGATAATCTGCAATGGGTGGAAGACCGCTCTTGTGATGTGACGTTTGCGGCTGATAGTCGTCGCTTGATTCCGTTGGACGCGAATGCCTTCTGGCGCAGTACCGCCAAGAGAATTCTCGTCCACTGTCCGAGTCAGGAACTGCACACGGGCTCGCCGAACAGGAAGTTGGAACGCTTCGTCATGCTGTCTTAGGCGATATAGCCGCCCGGAGTGCTGCGACACGTGCACGATAGCATTGGCTCGCGAGGATGGATTGCTAACGGCGAACCCATGCTGGTCGGCAAGGCGATACTGGCTGGAGCATCAACTCGGCCGACGAGAGTGGCCCCCCATCCTAGGCAGGATCGGCCGACATGGCCGGCATCGCGAGCCGCTCTGAAAAGAGCACAGCGGGCATCCAGACGCTGCCGGGTTGACTATGGGTGTCGGAACCGCAAAAAGGGGCCGCTCTTCATGAGTGGCGTGCGCCGGCAGTCCAACCCCAAGCCCCCCGCCAGGCTGCCGGCGCGCTTCTAGCCGCCTTGATGCACGGCGATAAGCTTTTGACGGCCTGAAGCGACATTGTGGTCGCCGTTGCGGTGCTTTTCCACGCGCCTCGTCAGGCGCCGGGATTGCTCCGTCGTGATGGCAGGCGAGGGTTTGCAGGTTGCGGTCGACGGGTTCGTTTCGGGGCGTCTGCCCCCATCGTTATGTCGCGAGTTGGGGGATGCGATCGAGGACGATGCGCAGGATGCGCTGGTCGGGGCACGATGTCGGCAGGTGCAGGCGGATTTGCGATTTCATCTCGACCACCCGCGCAGCGATTTTGATGAGGCGCAATCGCAGCGTGTCGAATTGGGCGACGGCAAAGCTCGAGCGCCTCGGCATCGCGGCCCGCAAGCCCCACATCAACCAGTAAGCACCGGCATGCAGGAATAGCCGGAACTGGTTGGCCGTCGCTCTGGTGCAGGATGTGCGGTCTGCGGCAAGATGCGTCTTCCACGACTTGATGTGGTTCTCGGCCGCGCCGCGCCGGCAGTAGACATCCTCGTAGAGCGCCTTGGCCTTCCCACCGGCAAGGTTGGTGACGACGAAGCGGATATCGCCACCTTGGGCGCCGACCTCGACCCGCGCGATGATGCGCTCGACGCGGCTCCAACTAGCGCGCCGTCAACGAACTCCTTGAACCTGCGACCTTGCCTGTCTTGGCCAACGCTTCGAAGCGCGCCGTCGTGCTGGCCTCCAGATCCGCGACATGCTTGCGCAGGGTCGTGGTGGGCGCGAGGCCAAAGATGAAGTCGACGTCGTTGGCGCGGCACCAGTCGATGACCTGCGGGTTGCAATAATGGTTATCGCCGCGGAGCAGGATTCGAATGTTCGGCCAGTTGATCCGGATCGCCCGCACCAGACGGCGCAGGTGGGGGCGGATCTCAGCCCCACTCGGCCGCTTGGCCGGTCGCAGGATCGCGCTGACGAACCGTCCCGCACCATCGAACACGACGATCGGCTGGAAGCCGTACTCGTCATGGTGGGCATTGAACAGGCGAAGCTGTTGGCCTCCGTGCACAGCGTCGAAGGTGTCGTCAATGTCGAGTACGATCCGCTTCGGCACCTGCCGGAACGAGGCGCAATAGAGATCGACCATCGCCCGTCCCATCGCGACCAGCTCCCGCACGCCGGGTAGGTTCTCCAGCCGGCACAGCGTCGATCGCGACGCCAGATCCCGACCCGACGGCAGCGCATCCTGGGCCATCTTGAAGACCGGATCGCGGCGCAGCCGGTTGGCGTCGTTGCCGTCCTCGTAGCCGGCGGCGATCATCTTCATGCGAAAGCCGATCATGTCCGCCAGGCTGTGGACGACCTGGTCCGGGCAGCGCGGATCGTCGATGCAACGCGCCAGACGCTCGGCCACCCGCAACCGCTTTTCCACCTCGGCCAAGGCCAGAACGCCGCTGTTGGACGACAGCATGCCGCCGTCGAAACGGGCGACGACGGACTTGCCGCCGACTGATGACAAACCGCTCAGCGGCAGCGCAAGATCGTTCATGGTGGGTGTGGTATGGTTCGGATCGGCTTAAGCAACCAAATCCTACGTCATTTCAATGGCTTGCGCCACATCCACCAACCCCCATGAATTTGGCTAGGTTGATGCGGCGTGCCGCCGCCGTGAGGCCGCGCTCGCTCAGCAGCGCGTCGAGAACGACGAGAAGATTCAGATCGAGCCTTTGAAACGCATGTCTTAGCTATCCATAGCGTGGATGCATTTGATTGAAACAAACGATTTTACCAATTTTCCGGAATGTCGCATGGACTTGGCAGGACCTCACGTGCGCCGATCACTGCCTCTATCGCGTGGCGAGTCCCTTGAGAAGAGCCCGAAAGAGGAAATCTGTCGCGTGCGGTGGAGATTGTACTGGGAATGAGAGGCAGCGCTCCGATCATGTCGAACTCTCCGACGAATGGCGGACCGGTACAATAGTTGATCGCAACTGGTCCGGAGCTATGAAACATCTCGATTACATATGAGGTGCCGAGTGAATACGCTGACAGCACCCACCGTCGCAGCGTTTAGCTGACGTTTGACGACGGTTCCTATCCATTTACACGCAGATTCTTGATGTGCTGGCGCAAAAGCGGGAGGCCGGCGACTTTTCTTCGTCATCGGGCTGACGCCGCAGAAGCCGGAACTCGTCCGGTTCCTATGGGCATTGGGCTTGGTCGGTCGCACAGGCTCTATGAGGGGCAATTTTGGCAACGCGACGCGACTCGGGTTTTGAACGACGCCGAAAACGCAAGCTGGAAAGGAACAAGATGGCAGATCAACTCGCCAACGAAATAATCGCCATTATCAAGAAGCGCGCCGCGTCGGAGGGCGGCATAGCGCCTGCCACAGGCGGCGAGATAACGGCTGCCACGGGACTGACTTCGCTCGGTATCGATTCACTGGGATTGGCGGACGTTCTCTGGGACCTGGAGCAGGCCTACGGCATCCAGATCGAGATGAATACGGCCGAGGCATGGTCGGATCTCCAGAATGTTGGGGACATGGTGGAAGCCGTGCGCAGCTTGCTCGCTAAGGGGGTGTGAATGGACAGGCGCGTCGTGATTACTGGGATTGGCGGTATTTGCGGGCTTGGGACCAACGCCGCCGCCATTTGGACAGAGATGCGAGAAGGCCGCTCCGCCATCGGCCCAATCGTCAACTCCGAGCTCCATGAATTGAGGGTCAGGATCGGTGCCGAGATCAAGGCGCTGCCGGAGCATGACATCGACGGCAAGCAACTCATCTCCATGGACCGCTTCAGCCTGCTCGCTGTGCTTGCGGCGCGCGAAGCCATGCGTCAGGCCGGACTTTCCTCCAAAGAGGGAAATAGCTATCGCTTCGGTGCGACGGTGGGCGTTGGCGGCTGCGGGTGGGATGCGATCGAGCAAACCTACCGCGCCATCCTTCTGGGCGGTAAGCGTGCCGCTCTCTTGACTGTACCCAAGGCGATGCCGGGTGCCGCTGCCGGCCAGGTCAGCATGAGTCTTGGTCTGCGCGGGCCGGTGTTCGGCGTCACGTCCGCCTGTTCCTCGGCAAACCATGCGATTGCCTGCGCGGTGGACCAGATCAGGCTCGGCCGGGCCGACGTGATGCTTGCCGGCGGCAGCGAAGCGCCGCTCATATGGGGTGTGCTGAAGGCATGGGAAGCGATCCGCGTGCTTTCGCCCGATACTTGCCGGCCATTCTCGGCCGATCGCCAGGGCCTGTCGCTTGGTGAAGGCGCCGGCATGGCGGTGCTGGAAAGCTACGAGCATGCCCTGGCTCGGGGCGCCACCATCCTTGCCGAAATTGCCGGTGCCGGCCTTTCCGCCGATGCGTCCGACATCGTCGCGCCGACTGTCGAGGGGCCGGAGGCAGCAATGCGGGCCTGCCTTGCCGATGCCAGGCTGGACGCCGAGGATGTCGACTATCTCAACGCGCACGGCACCGGCACCAAGGCCAACGACCAGATCGAGACGGCGGCGATCAAGCGCGTCTTCGGTCAGCACGCCTTCTCAATGTCCATTTCTTCTACCAAGTCCATGCACGCGCATTGCCTCGGCGCGTCCGGCGCGCTCGAGTTGATCGCCTGCGTGATGGCTATCCGCGAGAGCGTCGTGCCGCCGACTGCCAATTATCGTGAGCTGGACCCCGATTGCGATCTCGACGTCACGCCCAATGTGGCACGCGAGCGCAAGGTGCGCGTGGCACTGAGCAACTCCTTCGCCTTTGGCGGCACGAACGCGGTTCTGGCGTTCAGGCAGGTGTAGAAGCCATGAGAGATGCCTCCGGCAACATTATCTCTCGCATCCAGATGCTTGCCGGATAACTATTGTGAAGGGCGGGTCATTGACCGCCTCGGCGAATGCGGGAAGTGGCAGCGGAAGCTCGACGATGCGGGGGTATCGTCTTTGCGAAATTCTTAACTGTTGAAGCGGCTTGGACGTACCGCCGCCCCGTAAAAGGTAAGCGAGGCCCTGCGGGCTCGGCTTGAGGGTCTGAAGCTGTACACGACAATGTCTGGAAGCCGCAGGGTCGGCTCTGCGCCCGTTATAGTCGCCTGAGTGCTGCCGGCCCGGCCGCGCCGCGGGCGCCGTCAACGAACTCCTTGAACCTGCGGACCTTGCCTGTCTTGGCCGACGCTTCGAAGCGCGCCGTCGTGCTGGCCTCCAGATCCGCGACATGCTTGCGCAGGGTCGTGGTGGGCGCGAGGCCAAAGATGAAGTCGACGTCGTTGGCGCGGCACCAGTCGATGACCTGCGGGTTGCAATAATGGCTATCGCCGCGGAGCAGGATTCGAATGTTCGGCCAGTTGATCCGGATCGCCCGCACCAGACGGCGCAGGTGGGGGCGGATCTCAGCCCCACTCGGCTGCTTGGCCGGTCGCAGGATCGCGCTGACGAACCGTCCCGCACCATCGAACACGACGATCGGCTGGAAGCCGTACTCGTCATGGTGGGCATTGAACAGGCGAAGCTGTTGGCCTCCGTGCACAGCGTCGAAGGTGTCGTCAATGTCGAGTACGATCCGCTTCGGCACCTGCCGGAACGAGGCGCAATAGAGATCGACCATCGCCCGTCCCATCGCGACCAGCTCCCGCACGCCGGGTAGGTTCTCCAGCCGGCACAGCGTCGATTGCGACGCCAGATCCCGACCCGACGGCAGCGCATCCTGGGCCATCTTGAAGACCGGATCGCGGCGCAGCCGGTTGGCGTCGTTGCCGTCCTCGTAGCCGGCGGCGATCATCTTCATGCGAAAGCCGATCATGTCCGCCAGGCTGTGGACGACCTGGTCCGGGCAGCGCGGATCGTCGATGCAACGCGCCAGACGCTCGGCCACCCGCAACCGCTTTTCCACCTCGGCCAAGGCCAGAACGCCGCTGTTGGACGACAGCATGCCGCCGTCGAAACGGGCGACGACGGACTTGCCGCCGACTGATGACAAACCGCTCAGCGGCAGCGCAAGATCGTTCATGGTGGGTGTGGTCTCCGGGAAATGGTTCGGATCGGCTTAAGCAACCAAATCCTACGTCATTTCAACGATCAGATCCCGAGCAGCCAGTCAGTATTCGACCGTCGCTGGCGCCTCCGCCCACTGAGGCCTTGTGCTTCCTCCAGCGAGTCAAGCCGATCACCATGCGTGTCGCCAGTTCTGGTGCTCACCCACGTGCCATTTGCGATCTTGTGTCGGTGAGAGCACCGCAAGCACCTCCCCTGCTAGAGCGCAAGGCGGCTCGCGTCGCCGTGTTGTTACTATTCTTCGCTGTGGTCGGAGTTTTTTCCTTGGCTTCGGAATCGGGACTTTCGGCTTTGCAAAAAAATAGGCCATCGTGGTCGATCGTCACGCCCCCGAGTTCGGCGGCACGATGGGACGACAACGGCAGCGCAAGCTCCATTTGCGCGAGGGGCTCGTCCCTTCAACTACTTGATGCATTTGCGCTTTGCGTACCTCCGTGCATGTTGCTCGATGCCAGGCGGAGATCTCCGTCTCAAACGATCGCGCATCGATGCAACGCCCACGCGTTGATCGCCATGATCGCGGCGATCGCTTTGCCGCGATCGCCGCCGCCGTTTTCGAGCACGACAATCATGCCGGCGGTTCGGCAGCGATGCGCATGCAAAAATTCACAGATGCATTCTAGCCAAATGCTAGCTGCCCAGCAAATGTCGGCATTTCGCAAGGCCCCTAGGAAGAGACTGGCATGGCCGTTGGCATCGATCTTGGCCTGCATCGACAGGGGCATGCTGTGCCAGTTCTCCAAGGGCGCAGTGAAATGTGAGAACGTACCGTTGACGATGCAATGGTGGGTAACAAGGCCCTGTCTGTCCAACGCCAGCACCCCGATCTGGTCGCCCTGATATCGGATGGCTGCGACCCGCTGGACCTCCGCGTCACCGTCGACCCGCACGTCGAAAAGCAGGATGCCGCGGCTCCTGGTGGCTACCTCGGCGGCCTTTTCAGCGAAGCTTAAGGAGAGCGAGCGGACGCTTTCGACCGCCAGCTGTAAAACCATCAAATCCAGTTCATCCACTGCCATAAGGTACCTGCGCGCAACAAATGGGTGATAGCAATCGACCACACCGCTTGTTCACAGATGTCGGCTCACGACCGATCATTCAGGGTTTGCCGGACGTCCATTGACCGAGGGCGTGCTCCGGTTCGAACCGATCCTGAAGCGGAATGCGCTGGATGTACGGAACCCGAGGAGCAGGCCAGCCAAAGTTGCCGCGACAATTGATGTCGTGATCATTCCAGACATCTGCATCGGCGTCGCTGAACATCCCACTGGCAATTCCGGTCTTTGCGGCAAGCCCATCCTTGGGCCGTCTTGTACCTGAAACCCTCGCGGTGGCGTCCCTCGAAACTCGGTACCGCCGGGCGCTTGATCGTCGAGAACTTTGTTTACGGAGGTCCGGACCTCCTGCAGATGATATTCTGGTGCGCTCGCCTTTGAGCATTCCGCTGAAGCGTGACGTTTCGCTAGTCCGTGTTCCTTGCAGGCTCACTGCGAGGGGCGCCTTGCACACAGCGGCACGTCAGCGCATGAAACTCGTCCCCCGTTCACTTCACAAAATGGATTTCCTGAAGTACTGGGAGCGCAGAGAAATCTCCGGTCGCAGCCTACCCGGTTAAAACAAGGACCCAAAAATGAAGACTCTCGTCGTCTGCTCCGGCGGATTGGACTCCGTTACCCTTGCTCACAAGGTGGCAGCGGAGCACGAACTCGCCGGCCTCCTATCTTTCGATTACGGCCAACGGCATAGGAAGGAATTGGGCTTCGCCGCCCTTTGCGCGGAGCGACTGAGCGTCCCGCACCGCATCATCGACATCCACGAGATCGGCGGCGGCCTTTCCGGCTCCGCGCTGACCGATAATGTGGACGTGCCCGACGGGCACTACGCCGAAGACACGATGAAGGTCACGGTGGTGCCGAACCGGAACGCCATCATGTTGGCCATTGCCTTCGGCTTCGCCGCAGCGCACGGCGCTGAGGCGGTGGCGACGGCCGTGCATGGTGGGGATCATTTCATTTATCCCGACTGCCGTCCGGCCTTCATCGACGCTTTCCAGATGATGCAGGACCACGCGCTCGACGGCTACGCGGAGATTCGCATTTATGCACCCTATGTGAATCTCACGAAGGCGGACATTGTTAGGAATGGAGCAGCATACGGCACGCCGTTTGCGCAGACCTGGTCCTGCTACAAGGGCGCCGAGCGTCACTGCGGGAGGTGCGGGACCTGCGTCGAGCGGCGCGAGGCGTTTCATCTCTCTGGGCAGCCGGACCCCACCGACTACGAGGACTCCGACTTCTGGCTCGATGCGCTGCGAAGGAGGACCGCGTAATGTTCCGCATCACCAAGGAATTCCACTTCTCAGCCTCGCATCAGCTCACCTCGTTGCCACCCGATCACCAATGCGCGCGCCTGCACGGGCATAACTACATCGTTGAAGTGGAGCTTTCAGCGAATGGACTGAACGACAACGGCTTCGTGCGCGACTATCACGATTTGGCGCCATTCAAACGCTACATCGACGAGAGCTTCGACCACCGACATCTCAACGACGTGCTGGGACATGAGCAAGTCACGGCGGAATATCTGGCCAGACATTTTTATGAATGGTGCAAGGCACGCCTGCGCGAAACCTCGGCCGTGCGGGTGAGCGAAACGCCGAAAACCTGGGCGGAATACCGGCCATGACCGATACGCATCCCGCAATCCGCGTGAGTGAGATTTTCGGGCCGACGATCCAGGGCGAGGGCGTGCTCATCGGTTTGCCGACGGTCTTCGTCAGAACCGGCGGGTGTGACTATCGCTGTTCCTGGTGCGACAGCCTGCATGCGGTGGACAATCAATTCCGCCATGAATGGGAGATGATGTCCATTGGCGCGGTGTGGCAAAACGTGCTTGCGCTTTCCGGTGGCCGCCCGCTGATGGTGTCGCTGTCAGGCGGCAATCCGGCCATCCAGCCGCTCGGCGCGCTCATCGAGCGAGGCCATGGTGAAGGTTACCGTTTTGCGCTGGAAACCCAAGGTTCGGTGGCCAGGGACTGGTTTGCCGACCTCGACGTGCTAGTCCTCAGCCCAAAGCCGCCGTCAAGCCAAATGACGACCGATTGGGCCGCTTTCGAGGCGTGCCTCCAGGCGGCACAAGGCAGGCCGCAAGTCGTGCTCAAGCTCATTGTTTTCGACGAAAGGGACTACGCCTACGCGAAAGACGCCGCTGCGAGATTTCCGCGACTTCCGATCTATCTGCAACCCGGCAATCACACGCCGCCACGCCCCGCAAATGAAGACGCGCCTGTCGACCTTGACGGAATATTGAAGCGCATGGAGTGGCTGGTTGATAGCGTGACCCGCGACAGGTGGTTCGAAGCCCGTGTGCTGCCGCAGCTGCACGTTATGCTCTGGGGTAACAAGAGAGCCGTCTAGCCCTGGGCCCGCTTTTCACTGAAACTGCGCCGGCGGATATTCGGGTGGACGGGTTGTCCCACGCTTGACGGCGCTGCCGGGGTGCTTGCGGACTTTCTGCCACCGGCACCAGGAGCGTGGCCAGCCGCTTACGACTCGGAATGTTGCCGAGGCTCGGTTTCGACGGGCGTCGGCTTGGCGCGAACCAATCAAAGGGTTAGCGCGAGCCACGGGTGGATAGTGTGGTGGTGCGATGCGGCGGCGCCTGCTGCAGCTGGCAGGGTCCTTGCGGATTCTTGTTGCAAGGCCGAAGGGAGCTGTCGGCCGACAACCATGATCTGGCCAGGACGATTGTCGACTGCTTCCGATACAGAAAAGAGGCCGGACTCGACGTGGCGCTTCAGGGACTGCGAAATGGAATACGGCGCCGGAAGGCACGACCGGACGATATCGTCGCTATACCAAGACGCGTCTGGTCCGCTCCGAATCCTGTCTCGACACGACGGTCGCCGATCAACAGTGAAAAATGTAGCGCAATCGGTTCACGATCGACTGAGAACCATGACCGTTCCTCTGCGGTGCTCAGACTGCCGCTGAGTGCCTGGCCGTTCCACTTTCGAAATATTTGTCGAACTTTGCCGCGATGCTCCTGACAAAGGGCCGGCTTTCCGCAGGCACGACGAAGCGGTCACCATCAAGTTCAAGCAACCGCGCAGGATCTTGGAGGGCCGTGGAACTCGCTCGGACGAGAAGTCTTTGGCCGGCTTCGCCAAAGCGCTCCACCAGCTCAATCGCCGAGAAGGCGAAGTCACACATCAATCGCTCGATGATCCAGCCGCGAACACGGTCGTCGTCAGAAAGCGCGATACCCCGAACAGCGGCCAGCCCGCCATGAGCAACCATGCGTCCATACTCGGCGGTCGAAGGCATATTCTGTGCATAGCCCTGGCGAAACTGGCTGATGGACGATGGGCCGAGGCCGATCAATGTCTCGTAGCAGTCCTCGGTGTAGCCTTGGAAGTTCCGGTGCAAAGTCCCGGCGCGGGCCGCAAGCGCCAGCGCATCGCCGGGCTTGGCGAAATGATCGAGCCCGATTGCTTCGTATCCCTGGTCCATGATCGCCCGCGCTGCCAATTGCGATTGGGCAAACCGCTCCGCCGGACCCGGCAACCAGGCCTTGTCGATCATCGTCTGATGTTTCTTGAACCACGGCACATGGGCGTAGCCAAAAAGCGCGATCCGATCCGGTTCCAGGGTCAGTGCCTGTGCAACCGTGGAGGCGACGCTCTCCCTGGTCTGATGCGGCAGGCCGTAGAGCAGATCGAGATTGACGGATTCGACGCCGCGCGAACGAACGCCATCAACAACCGTCTTGGTCTGCAGAAAGGTCTGCTCGCGGTTGATCGCTTTCTGCACCTTCGGGTCGAAATCCTGGACGCCGAGGCTCGCCCTTGTCATGCCGATTTCGGCAAGTGCATCGAGGCGGGCATCGTCCATATCGTTGGGTTCGATCTCAACGCTGATCTTTGCACCGGGGAGAAACGTGAAGCTGTTGCGCAGGACGGTTCCCAGCGCCACGATATTTTCCGGTTTGAGCATCGTCGGCGAACCGCCGCCGAAATGAACCGCGCGAACTCGGCCCTTGCCGGTGACAAGACTGGAGACGGTGGCGATCTCGGCATGCAGTGAACGGAGATATGTGGTCACTGGTTCGTAGTGGCGCGTCTGTTTGGTATGGCACGCGCAGAACCAGCAGAGCCTGTCGCAATAGGGAATATGCAGGTAAAGCGATATCTCGTCACCACCTTCGAGCGCCTCCAACCAGCCTCGGTAAACGACGGCATCGACCCCCGCATGGAAATGCGGCGCGGTCGGATAACTGGTATAGCGCGGGACGTTCTCGCCAAGTCTGGCAGCTAGCTCCAGTCGCATGTCGTGGTCCACCGTGTTTGCGTCGCCGGAACTGTGGATGCTTGGATGAGCCTAAGCCCTGATTTCGATCAGCGTTCAGCACGGACAAACTGCCGCAAGGATTTTTCTACCGTCGATTGCTATCCTGCCCGCACTGGACAAGTAGAGCGATCGAATGACATTACGGCAGGACATTCACAGTTCCGGCATTCCCGTTCTTTGCCTGTCTTGCGAGGCACGGCACCGCGGTGTCTGTGGTGCGCTCGAACCAGACCATTTGGCTCAGCTCGCCAAGACGTCGTCGCGGCACAATATCGAGCCGGGGGTCGAACTGATCGGCGACGCCGAGGCGGTCGACTGTTATTCAAACGTGCTTTCAGGCGTGGTGAAGCTGACGAAGAGCCTTTCGGACGGCCGCCAGCAGATCGTCGGTCTCCAGTTCGCGCCGGATTTTCTGGGACGGCCCTTCAAGATGAAAAGCGCGATCAATGCGGAAGCGGCAACAGCTGTCTCGCTATGCTCGTTTCCGAGAGCGGCCATCGAACGGTTGATGAAGGAATCACCGGAATTTGTGCATCGCCTGTTCAAGCAGGCGCTGAACGAACTCGACGAGGCACGCGAATGGATGGTGACTCTGGGGCGCAAGACCGCACCGGAGAAGGTGGCGAGCTTTCTCCTCATGATCGCCCGGAACATCGATTCCAGTGTTGACCCGGCGGCTAGGTCGGCGTGCTTCGAGCTGCCGATGACGCGTGCCGACATCTCTGATTTCCTTGGAATTACAAACGAGACCGTGAGCCGTCAGCTGACCAGCCTGAGAATGGACGGCGTGATTCGGATCGAGAACAACCGCCGTGTCACCGTGGACAGCATGAGCCGGCTGGAACGGCGCTGCGGCGGCCGAGGCGCAACCGCCCTTTGAATGACACCGAAGCTGCATGGCCTACGTCACTTATTTCGTTCGGGGCAGGGCATGCTCGCGTTGGGCTTAGAAGAAGCCGCATAGCGACAGCCCGCTCTCCATCCGATCGCCTGAGCCAGGTGTGTTTCGGCCAACTCGTCGGCGAAGCATCCATCCTCGAGGTGCTCGACGTGCAACCGGCTGTTCCAGGCAGGATTGCACTCGGCCGAAGTCAATACGCCTCATACGCAGGGGAAAATCGCCGTCTCCCCGAACCATGAATGTCACGAAGGCAGCGCAACGCTGGCGCTGGATGTCCCAAGGCATTGAAACGATCGACGTTCGGCAAGGCATCGGCCTACTTTCCAGCGTCACAGAAGGCGCGCTTCCCCACACGCCCGCGATCGCCTCCATACCCGGCCCGACCGGGGACGCGGGGCCTGTCCATAAGCGTGGCGGCCGGTGCTGCGCTTCCACATTCGATCGCCACAGTCTGATCGCACCGAACTCGATGCTGCTCGAAGCAAAATCGTGCGGCTCTGACATGGATCAGGGCGAGCAGGCCACGGCTGCGCAATAAGGCACTGCGGTTGGCGCCCGCCGGAATTGGAAATCGGGGCTTGCGATGAAATTCGGCACAGAGATCGTCCTTCTAAGCCTGTTTGCGTTTGCGGCCCTGATGGCTGCCGGCTTCGGCGTAGATGAACCTTTTCGCCGGCATATGTGGGTTTTGTTCTTCGCCGTGGCTGGCTTCACTGCGATTCTGTTGCGCAACACGGAGTTCAAGCCGGCAGTTCCGATCGACCCCGCCGCTTACATGGATGGGCCGATCCGCTACGGTGCCATCGCCACCGTATTCTGGGGCGTCGTCGGCATGCTGGTCGGCGTGGTCATCGCCCTGCAGCTCGCCTACCCCGATCTCAACATCCAGCCCTGGTTCAATTTCGGCCGACTGCGGCCTTTGCATACTTCCGGCGTGGTTTTTGCCTTCGGCGGCAATGCACTCATCTGCACGTCACTTTATGTCGTGCAGCGGACCTGTCGTGCCAGGCTGTTCGGCGGCGATCTCGCCTGGTTCGTGTTCTGGGGCTATCAGCTGTTCATCGTCATGGCGGCAACCGGCTACCTGCTCGGTATCACCGAGAGCCGCGAATACGCCGAGCCCGAATGGTATGTGGACCTGTGGCTGACCATTGTATGGGTCGCCTACCTCGCCCTGTTCCTCGGCACGATCCTGAAGCGCAGGGAACCGCACATCTACGTCGCCAACTGGTTCTATCTGTCCTTCATCGTGACGATCGCGATGTTGCATGTGATCAATAACCTATCGATGCCCGTGTCGTTCGTGGGTTCAAAGAGCTATTCAGCGTTTTCCGGTGTCCAGGATGCCTTGACGCAGTGGTGGTACGGCCACAATGCCGTCGGCTTCTTCCTCACCGCCGGCTTCCTCGGGATGATGTATTATTTCGTGCCCAAGCAGGCCAACCGACCGGTCTATTCCTACCGGCTGTCGATCATCCACTTCTGGGCTTTGATCTTTCTCTACATCTGGGCCGGTCCGCACCACCTCCACTACACCGCCCTGCCGGACTGGGCCCAGACGCTCGGCATGGTGTTCTCGATCATGCTGTGGATGCCGTCATGGGGCGGCATGATAAACGGCCTGATGACGCTCTCGGGCGCCTGGGACAAGCTGCGCACCGACCCGATCATCCGTATGATGGTCATGGCCATCGCCTTCTACGGAATGTCGACTTTCGAAGGCCCGATGATGTCAATCAAGGCCGTCAACTCGCTCTCGCACTACACCGACTGGACCATCGGTCACGTCCATTCGGGCGCGCTCGGATGGGTTGGCATGATCTCGTTCGGCGCGATTTATTTCATGGTCCCGAAATTATGGAACCGCGACCGGCTTTATTCGCTGCGGCTCGTCAACTGGCACTTCTGGCTGGCGACGCTTGGGATCGTCGTCTACGCCGCTGTCATGTGGGTGTCCGGCATCATGCAGGGCTTGATGTGGCGCGAATACAACGAGCAGGGCTTCCTGGTCTACTCCTTCGCCGAAACCGTCGCCGCCATGCATCCCTACTACATCATGCGTGCCATCGGCGGCGCGATGTATCTGTCGGGCGCCCTCATCATGGCCTGGAACATCGCCATGACCATCCTCGGCTACCGGCGCGAGGAGGATCCGATGCCGCGCTCCATCCCCGCCCTCCAGCCTGTGCGATCAGGAGCCAGAAAATGGGCTTGATGGACAGACACGCGGTCATCGAGAAGAACGCCACACTTCTTCTCCTCGGGTCCCTGCTGGTCGTAACAATCGGCGGTATCGTCGAGATCGCGCCGCTCTTCTATCTCGACAACACCATCGAGATGGTCGAAGGCATGCGGCCCTATTCGCCGCTCGAGCTTGCCGGGCGCAACATCTATGCGCGAGAGGGCTGTTACCTCTGCCACAGCCAGATGATAAGGCCGTTCCGCGACGAGGTCGAGCGCTACGGCCACTATAGCCTGGCGGCCGAGTCGATGTACGACCACCCGTTCCAGTGGGGCTCGAAGCGCACCGGGCCGGATCTCGCCCGGGTCGGCGACCGCTACTCGAACGGATGGCACGTCCAGCATCTCACCGAGCCGCGTTCGGTGGTGCCGGAATCAATCATGCCGAGCTATGCCTTCCTGAAGGACATGCCAATCGAGGTGAAGGATTTCTCGACGCATCTGATCGCCAACAGCCGTGTCGGTGTGCCCTATTCAGACGACATGATCGCTCATGCCAATGCCGATCTCATGGCGCAAGCCGATGCGAATGCCGACACATCGGGCCTGGAGAGACGCTATCCGAAGGCCAAGCTTGGGGACTTCGACGGCGATCCGCAGCAGGTCACCGAAATGGATGCGCTGGTCGCCTATTTGCAGATGCTCGGCACGCTGGTCGATTTCAGGACCTATGACGAAGCCGCCGGTTACCGCTGAGGAGAATGGCGATGACCTACAATTTCATGCGGGAGTTTGCCGACAGCTGGGGCCTGCTTGCCATGGCGCTTTTCTTCCTCGGATGCGTTGCCTTTGCACTTCGTCCCGGCAGCCGAAGGCAAGCCGAGAGAGCCGCTCACATTCCTCTCAAGGACGACTGATCATGGGCAGCGAGCATATCGACGAGGTTTCGGGTATCTCGACGACCGGCCATGAGTGGGACGGCATCAAGGAACTCAACAACCCGCTTCCGCGCTGGTGGGTCATTACCTTCTACATCACCATTGTCTGGGCGATCGGATACACCATCGCCTATCCGGCATGGCCGATGCTGACTTCCGCGACCAGGGGTGTGCTGGGGTATTCGAGCCGCAAAGACGTCAAGAATGAACTGGCGGCGGCCGAAGTGGCCAAAGGCAAATATGTCGCTGCCATTCAGGCGAAGACCGTCTCCGAGATTACTGCCGACGATACGCTACGCGACTTCGCCGTCGCCGCAGGTGGCGCCGCGTTCAAGGTCAATTGCGTGCAGTGCCATGGCTCGGGCGCTCAAGGGTCCAAGGGGTTTCCCAACCTAAACGACGACGATTGGCTGTGGGGTGGCAACGCCGAACAGATCCAGCAGACGATTGCGCACGGCATCCGCTTCGCATCAGACCCGGATACGCGCCTGTCGGAAATGCCTGCTTTTGGGGACATCATCACGACGGATCAGATCAAGCAGGTCGGCGCCTATGTCGCAAGTCTCTCCGATCCTGTTCAGGACACAAGCCTGATCGAACCCGGCGCCAATATCTTCGCCGAGAATTGTGCCGCCTGTCATGGTGAGAATGCAAAGGGCAACAGGGAGCTCGGCGCACCCGACCTGACCGACGAGATCTGGCTATACGGGTCTGGCGAAACAGCCATCGCCGCGCAGGTCCGCGCCCCGAGGCATGGCGTCATGCCGGCCTGGATCGGGCGTCTCGGCGAGATCAAGGTCAAGGAACTCGCGGTCTATGTCCATTCGCTTGGCGGCGGAGAATAGGAACGCAAGCCTATTCTCGTCCTCCCCCCAACCGCCAAGCGACGAGGCCCGGCGCGAGCCGGGCCTCGGCATCATCCAGAAACCGATGGGTCGGGCTTCCGGCGAAATCGTCGCTGGTGACTGGAGCTTCTCGTGCTCGATAACACGCAAATAGAACGGCTCGAAGCCGATGCGGTCAACTCCGCCAAGACCCGTCAGCCGCTCTATGCCGGACGCAAGAAGATCTTCCCGAACCGGGCTTCTGGCAGTTTCCGCCGCTTCAAGTGGTCGGTGATGGCAATCACGCTGGGGATCTACTACCTGACCCCCTGGCTGCGGTGGGATCGCGGGCCATTTGCCCCTGACCAGGCCGTGCTGGTCGATCTTGCCAACCGCCGCTTCTACTTCTTCTTCATCGAGATATGGCCGCAGGAATTCTACTACGTCGCCGGCCTGCTGGTCATGGCCGGTGTCGGCCTTTTCCTGATCACATCCACCGTCGGCCGGGCCTGGTGCGGCTATACGTGCCCGCAGACCGTGTGGGTCGATCTGTTTCTGGTCGTCGAGCGAGCCATCGAGGGCGACCGCAACGCGCGCATCAAGCTCGATGCCGGTCCCTGGACTGCGCGCAAACTCGTGCTGCGAACATCGAAACACGCCATTTGGCTGGTCATAGGGGTGCTGACCGGCGGCGCCTGGATTTTCTATTTCGCCGATGCGCCGATGCTGCTTGGGGAACTCTTCACCGGCACCGCCGCCCCCGTCGCCTACATCACCGCCGCCGTGCTGACGGCGACGACCTATACGTTCGGCGGGCTGATGCGCGAGCAGGTCTGCACCTACATGTGCCCATGGCCGCGCATCCAGGCGGCCATGCTCGACGAGAATTCCCTCACCGTCACCTATAATGACTGGCGCGGCGAACCGCGCTCGCGTCACGCCAAGAGGGTCCTTGCCGCCGGGCAGCCCGTCGGCGACTGCGTCGACTGCAATGCCTGTGTCGCGGTGTGCCCGATGGGGATCGACATTCGTGATGGCCAGCAGCTTGAATGCATCACCTGCGCGCTCTGCATCGATACCTGTGACGGTATCATGGACAAGCTCGGCAGGGAGCGCGGACTGATTTCCTATGCGACGCTGGCCGACTACAACGCCAATGTGATGCTGGCGACCCCGGGCGGCTCCGGTTCAGTCAACCCGTCACTGGTCAGGAGCGCTGACGGCCTGTTCTCCGACAAGGTGGCCCGTTTCCATATTCGCAAGATCTTTCGCCCGCGCACCTTCATCTACATGGGCGTCTGGTCGGCGGTCGGTCTCGCGCTGCTCTATTCGCTGCTGACCCGCGAACGGCTCGAATTGAATGTCCTGCACGATCGCAACCCGCAGTTCGTGACGCTGTCCGACGGTTCGATCCGCAACGGCTACACCGTCAAGCTGCTCAACATGATCCCCGAACCAAGAACGATCATTGTCACGATGCAGGGCCTGCATGGAGCCGAAATAAGCGTTGTCGGCATCGACCTGCCGGCGGATCGCTCCTTCGCCGTCCCGGTCGAACCCGACCGGCTGAAGATGCTCAAGGTTTTCGTGCGTCAGCCGGCAGATCAGGTTCGGGGTGCAGCGCAAAGCTTCAAGTTCCGGGTCGAAAACAAGGCAACGTTCGAGTCGGACGAATATACGGCCACTTTCAACGCACCGGAGAGCGCCAGATGAGCGACACCTCGCGACAATCCCGCGAATTCACCGGCAGGCATATGCTGTTCACCATCCTTGGCTTCTTCGGCGTGGTCATAGCGGTCAATCTGACGATGGCGACGCTCGCCAACACGAGCTGGACCGGCCTTGTCGTCGAAAACACCTATGTGGCGAGCCAGCAATTCAACAAAAAGGCCAAGCAAGGGCGAGCTCAGGCGGCCCTCGGCTGGACTGGCAAACTGACCATCGCAGGCGGTGAGGTCCGCTTCAGCCTCACCGATGCTGTCGGCAAGCCGGTTGCCTTGCATGGCGTCAAGGTGCTGTTCCGTCATCCCGCCTACGAGGCCGAGGACAAATCCGTCACTCTTGAGGCTGCCTCCGGTCAGATATTCGCCGCGCACCACACGCCCAAGGATGGCCTCTGGATCGTCGAAATCGACGCCGATGCGAGCCTTGCGGAACCCTATCGCGACGTTCGCCGGATCATGATTTCCCACGGGGCGCTGCAATGAGCTGCTGCGCGCCAGGCGCCCAAATGGCATTGGACCTGGAAAAGGTCACACTGGTCCTGCCTTCTGGCCAGGAAATCAGACTGGCGAGCCGCTCGATTGGCGAAAATCTTCGCCAGACCGACCTCTCGGTGCCGGCTGTGCATTGTGCCGCCTGCATCCAGACGATCGAGACGGCGATCGGCAAGCTAGATCGCGTCGAAGGCGCTCGTGTCAATCTTTCGACGAAACGTGTTTCGGTCCGGTGGCGCGGCGAGGAGGTTCCGCCATTCGTCGCCACACTTGGACGGCTGGGCTATGGCGCGCACCTGTTCGATCCCGAGGCTGACGGGAAGGACAAGACGCTCTCGGAACTGATCCGCGCCGTCGCGGTCGCCGGCTTTGCGGCGGGCAACATCATGCTGCTATCAGTCTCCGTCTGGTCCGGCGCGCAAGGCGCGACCCGCGACCTGTTCCATTGGGTCTCGGCCTTGATTGCCATTCCTGTGCTCGCTTTCGCCGGCGGCATCTATTTTCGCTCGGCCTGGAATGCGCTGCGCCACAGCCGCATGAACATGGACGTGCCGATCGCGGTCGGGGTATCGCTCGCTTACGCCATGAGCCTCTACGAGACGATCAACCATGGCGACCATGCTTATTTCGACGCGTCGGTGTCGCTGCTGTTCTTTCTGCTGATCGGCCGCACGCTGGATCACGTGATGCGGGAACGGGCACGGACGGCCGTAAACGGACTGGCTCGGCTGGCGGCGCGCGGCGCCATGGTGCTGCGCGAGGATGGTTCGCGCGACTACTTGCCGGTTGGCGAGATCGAACCAGGAATGGAGCTCTTGATTGCGGCTGGCGAGAGGGTGCCCATCGACGGCAGGATCATTGGCGGGGCATCGGATCTCGACTGTTCCCTGGTTTCCGGGGAAAGCACGCCCAGAACGGTGGGCCCGGGGGCGCAGGTCCAGGCCGGTACACTCAATCTCACCGGTCCGCTGACCATCGAGGCGACGGCCGCCGCGAAGGATTCATTCCTGGCCGAAATCGTTCGGCTGATGGAAGCGGCAGAGGGCGGCCGCGCCCGCCATCGCAGGATCGCCGATCGCGTCTCCGCGCTCTATGCCCCCGTGGTCCACCTCACCGCCTTTGCGACGTTCCTCGGCTGGATGGCGGCGACCGGCGACTGGCACCGGGCGATAACCATCGCCATCGCCGTTTTGATCATCACATGCCCGTGCGCGCTCGGTCTCTCCGTGCCGATCGTACAGGTGGTCGCTGCGCGCCGGCTGTTCGAAAGCGGCGTCATGGTCAAGGACGGCTCCGCCATGGAGCGCCTGGCGGGGATCGACACGGCATTGTTCGACAAAACCGGCACGCTTACGCTCGGACTGCCAAGGCTGATCAATGCGCCGTCCATCGATCCGATTATGCTCGCCATGGCGGCCGAGATGGCAGCGCATTCCCGCCATCCCTTTTCGAAGGCAATCGCTGGCCATGCAGCCTTTGCCGGCCAGCCGAAACTCGCGTCCGTCAGCGAGCATCCGGGCTTCGGCATCGAAGCCATCGCCGAGGGCAGTACCTGGCGGCTGGGTCGCCGCGGATGGGCTGAGTGGAAAGCCCGGACCGGCGGCGAAGGCAAACAAGGCTATGGCGGAACCGTTCTGACGAAGGACGGGGTCATTGTCGCGACTTTCGATTTCGAGGATGAGCTGCGTGCCGATGCCAAGGCGGCCATCGAGCAACTGAACGGCGCCGGCGTGTCGGTGGAGATGCTGTCGGGCGACACAGAAGCTGCCTGCGGCGAGGTCGCGGAAGCACTGGGCGTCGAGCGCTTCCTTCCCGCGCTGCTTCCCTCCGGGAAGGTCGAACACATCGAAGCATTGACGCGAACTGGCCACAAGGTGCTGATGGTCGGTGATGGGCTCAACGACACGCCTGCATTGGGTGCCGCACACGTTTCGATCGCTCCGGCCACGGCGGCGGATATCGGTCGCAACGCCGCGGATTTCGTGTTCCTGCGTAAAAGTCTTCTGGCGGTCCCACTTGCTTTAGACATTTCGCGGAAGGCCGGACGGCTGATCCGGCAGAACATCGCCATCGCGATCGTTTACAATGGCATCGCCGTGCCGGTCGCCATTCTGGGGCACGTTACGCCACTGATCGCGGCGGTCGCGATGTCCGCCTCGTCCCTCCTGGTCATCGGCAATGCGCTACGCTTGCAAGGTTTCGTGTCAAATGCATCGGTGCAAGATGCCCGACATGACAGGCACTCCGACATTGGCGCACTGGCACAATCCTCATGACGACGCTCGCCTACCTCATACCTGTGGCCCTGTTCCTCGGAGCGCTTGGGCTGGCCGGGTTCCTGTGGGCCTTGAGGAGCGGCCAATATGAAGATCTCGATGGCGCCGCCGAGCGGATCCTGATCGACCGCGACGAGCCGCGCAGTTGACCCAGCCAGCCCTGCGACGTCTCGCTCGAATATTTTCCGCGGTTGCTTCGCGTCATGCCGATTTCGGCGCGCGACGGGTGCGAACGGATCAGCCAGAATACGTTGCCGAACTTTCGGCCAGGAAAGGGCCGCACCGAACGGGAAGCCGGCCATTCCATGATGACCTGACCAGATCATGGTGTGGCGGTCGACCAGTCGACCGTGAACCCGCCGTTGCCGCGTTTATCGAGCCTGGTTGATCCACATCAGGGTTATCTCTTCATAGGCATGGTTTATTGAGCATTTTTGAACGGAGAACGGATGTCTAACGGACGGTTAGGTCGCGTGGAGACGCTTGGGGAGATGAGCCGCAAACCGTGGATCGATTGCGATGCGTTCCAGTGCCCTTCGTCGCAGATAGCCGACGCAATGGCGGCACGCTGATGGCCGGCTCTGTCGATAGATTCGACGTTATTGTCGTCGGAGCCGGGCCGGTCGGACTTTCCTTCGCCGCGTCGCTTGCCCAGAGCCGACTCAACGTGGCAGTGGTTGAACGGCAGTCGCTCGAAAGCCTGGCGAATCCGGCTTTCGACGGTCGCGAGATCGCGCTGACCCACGCATCGGTTGGAATCCTTCGCGAGCTCGGCGCCTGGGATGCCATCCCCGCTTCGGACAAATCACCGCTACAAGGCGCGCGCGTGCTCAACGGATCGAGCCCTTTCGCCCTGAGCTTCGATTCTCCCAGCGGATCTGGGGAACCACTCGGAATTCTGGTCCCAAATTGTCGGATCCGCGACGCCCTGTTCAAGCTTGTCCACTTCCAGGATCATGCCCAGCTGCTGTGCGGCCGCTCGGTCGTCAATGCAACAACCAGCCACAAAGAAGCAGTCATAACGCTCTCTGATGGCAGGCAATTGGCCGCTCGGCTGCTCGTTGCAGCGGATTCGCGTTTGTCCGCGACGCGCGACCTGCTCGGCATTGGCGCCGACATCAATCGGCTTGGCAACTCCATGCTGATTTGCCGAGTGAGGCACGAGCGCGCCCATCACCAGATCGCGGTCGAATGGTTCGATCACCATCAGACGATAGCGATGTTGCCGCTCATGGAAGGCGTGTCGTCGCTGCTTCTCACTTTGCGCTCAAGCGAGGCCGACAGACTGCTTGCTCTCGACGACGATTTGTTCCTCATGGAATCGACGAGCCGGTGTCGAGGACGCTTCGGAGAGATGACCTTGGCAAGCACCCGCCATGCCTATCCGCTGGTCACGACCTGGGCGCACAAGTTCTGGGCTCCGAGTGCGGCACTGATCGGCGATGCTGCCCTCGGCATGCACCCGGTGACCGCGCATGGCTTCAACATCGGCCTCAGTGGCCAGAAGCAACTCGCCGATAGAATCCTGGCGGCATGTCGCGAGCGCCGCGACATTGCTGATCCCGACATACTCGGCAGATACGAAAGCCGGCTGCGTCTGTCGGCGGCACCGCTCTATCATGCTACGAATGCACTTGTCGCTCTCTACTCAGGCGAGCACCCGGCGGCACGGCTTGCAAGACATGCAGGGCTTCGCTTTGCCCAATATCTTCCCTTTATCCGCCATGGCATTTCGGCCATGCTCAGGCGGTGAATCGCAGGCAGCGCTGCCGCTCTGGAACGCTATCTCGGCCCGGCTTCCTTTTGTCTCGCCGGGCGCGTTGATACCGTTGGCAGGGCTGCTTCCATGGTGACGTTGCCGATCCTGGGATGATTCGGATCAAGGCACGCGTGCGGGCAAGAGCTCGATGGTCAGACGGCAAGGCCAAGAGGCAGACGTGCGCCCCGAAGACATGGTGAGCACACTGGTTATCCCCGCTGGATAGTTAACCCGTCCTTCAGTGGGCCTGCGTAGGCTTGTCCTCGCGAACAACGATGGGAGCAAGCTGGTCCGTCCATGGCCCCGAAGAATGAAGACACGCTGGAGGCCAAAATCCGTCAGGATCAGCTTGCTGACCTGAGGGCCGGCCTCTTCGTGTCGATGCCGATAAGCGCTATCCTGTCAGGCCTGATTTGGGCGGTGCACGCCCTTTCTGGCAGCGGCTTTGCCCCTGCAATCTGGTTCCTGGTCGTCAATGCGATAAATGCCGCCCGCCTTGCACTCGCGCGTTATCAGCTAAAGGAAACGGGGCGCCATGACGGATTAGTGGGGGTTTTGCCGCGGCTTCGCTGGTTTGGCATCCTTGCTCTTCTGGCAGGGTTTGCCTGGTCCTTCCTGGCCGTCCTGACTGTTGGATACACGACACCTCAAGCACCGCTGCATCTGGTCATTCTGGCGGGCATTTCAGCTGGTGCGGTTACATACGGCAGTTCGTATGCCGCGGCGGCGATCAACTTCATCACACCTCCGCTCCTCATCACGGTGGGTTGCCTTTTGGCGAAAGGCAATTTTGAAGACTACATTCTGGCTTTTACCGTTCTGCTCTTCATGGGCGGCTTGGTTCGAGCTTCGTTTGTTGGGCAAGCACGGTTCCGCGAAGCGAGCCGCCTGAGGCATGAGGCCGAGCGGCTTGCGGCGGAGATGAAGGCCAGTTCCAGGCAGGACCACCTGACGGCCCTTCTCAACAGGCGTGGCCTCGAAGACGCTATCGGACGGTTCGAGACCGCGGATGGCCCCTTCGTGGCAATGCTGGTTGACCTGGACGGGTTCAAATCCGTCAACGATACCTACGGTCACAGGACCGGTGATGAACTGCTTGTCAGGATCGCCCGCCGCATAGAGGAGGAAGCACCGGAAGGCTCAACGCTCGCTCGTATCGGCGGCGATGAATTCGTGCTGTTTTTTCCCTCAACGAGGGTTTCGCTTTCTGCCAGTGATCTCGCCTCCAATATCATAGCCAAAATTGCCCGCCCCTATATCGAGGTCGCGTCCGTCCGGGTCGGGGCATCAATAGGAATATACCTGGCGGAAAGCCCGGGCCTGACCCAAATGTTGTTGCGGGCGGATATCGCCCTTTATACGGCCAAGCGTCGTGGCAGGAACGAATTTTGCCTGTTCGATGCCGAACTCGACAGGGAACTGCAACGCCGCCAGTCCGTCGAACGGGACCTTCATTCGGCGATAAAGACGAGAAGCTTGCAACCTTGGTTCCAGCCGATCGTGAAACTCGACACCGAGGCCGTGGTCGGTTTTGAAGCCTTGCTGAGGTGGTCCCATCCGACTCATGGTGCCATCTCTCCACCCGAAATCATCACAGCTGCACGCGAAACCGGTATGCTTCAGCTGCTGACGCAAACCGTATTCGCCGACTGTTGTGCTTTTATCGACGGCTTGGTGAAAGCTGACTGTCGTGATCTCCGTGTGGCGATGAATGTTTCGCCGCGCGAACTGGAAGCCGGCGATATCGACGACATGGTTCTGGATGGTCTGGCGGCAAGAGGTCTGCCTGCAACAATGTTCGAGATCGAGATTACCGAAGAATCCCCGGTGGACCCGGACAGAGTGGATGAAAAGCTCGGACGGCTTTCACATGCCGGCATTTCCATCGCGCTCGATGACTTCGGCACCGGCTTTTCTACGTTGGCATCGCTCAAGGACAGTCGGATACGCAAGGTGAAAATAGACCAGGGCTTCATTCGCGGCTTGGCCAAGTCCCGAGAGGACCGACTGCTTGTCAAATCGGTCATCGATCTCGGTAACATGCTCGGGATCGAGGTCATGGCCGAGGGCGTCGAAACGGAGGCGGATCGGCAAACCCTGCACAAGCTTGGCTGCCGAACCGCTCAAGGCTTCCTGTTCTCCAAGGCTGTGCCTCTGAGCCAAGCACTGGAAATGGCAGTCAAACAGCACGCGAACCAGTTGTGACCGCTCCCGCCGCGCCGTCTCTCGCGGCCGTGCGCTCATGAGTGGCGGGTATCTGAACTTCCTTGTTTGAAGAGCATGATAATCCGTGCTGTGCGTCAGCCGGCGAACAGTTCCTTGTAGCCGGTCGTCACCATCCAGTTCGCCCGGTCGATATGGCTGCGAAGAGCCTTGCGGGCGCGGACCGGTTCAAGGGCCGGGTCGATGCCGAGAATGAGATCGGCCATTTCCTCTTCGCTGGCATTGTCGGCGCAGGCATCCAAAATCTTCAGATAGATCGTGAAATGCTGCCTGTCGTAGGCCGTCAGGCTCTCCGACCAGGGGACTTCGTCGCACAGAGTTGAGTTTCGAGTCTCATCTGTTCCCATTGATCGATTCATGCCTGTTGCGAGCCTCGGCTGTTGAGCGCTGGATGCAACGCAGCATATCCCAAAATGGGATAATCCGAAACCGGGATTAGTCGCTGATCCGGTCTTTACCCGACCGGTTCGCCTACATGCCCAAATCTCTTCGCTCGCCCCGCCACCAGCGGTTTCTGGCCCAGCTGGTTTCCCTGCGCAAGGCCAAAGGCCTGACTCAGGCGCAGGTGGCCGAGAAGCTTGATCGTCCCCAATCCTTCGTGGCCAAGTACGAGGGTGGAGAGCGGCGTCTCGACGTCATCGAGTTTCTCGACTTAACTGCGGCGCTTGACGCTGATCCGTGCGAGATTCTGTCCAGCCTGCGGGCTAACGGGCGCCTGCGCGTCTAACGGCTCGCGCCGGTACCGTGAACCGAGCGTGCTTTTCTTCGGCAAGCTGCCATTCCGCTGCGGGTGGGTCTTTACCAACCCATGCCGATATAGGATGATAATCCTAGGTTGGGCGATTCCTCAACGGAGATCGCAATGGCTAGGACCAAACTTTCCAAGCAGCTTTCACAGGCTGAAATCGAGCGCTTTCTCGCGGAGGCGGAACGGCTGCACCAGAGCATCGTCCAGCCGCTTCTATCACCTACCAGCAACCATTACCGGGCTCTCCAACGCACCCATGAAGCGCTGTTGAAGACGGTGAAGGATATCACCGGTAAGGATGCGCCGTTCATTCAATGGTTCGGAACAGGACCGGTGAATTAGACCAGACTTATAGACTCCAGGCTGCAAACGTCGCATTCTCTCTTCGGGGAGAAGGGGCGTGGGCAACCATCGCTATCAAGACAATCGGTACAACCGTCGCAGGTATGGCGAGCGCCATCGTTCGAAGGACGTTCCGTTGTGGGCAAAGATCGTTGCTGGTGGAACAATCTGGCTGGCTTTCTTGCCTTCGAAATCGGCCCTGCCGCTCTCGGCTGCAACATCAAAGCCAATATCAGCTACAACACGGGCGAGCGCATCTATCATGTTCCCGGACAGGAATATTACTGGGAGACGCGCATCAACCTGTTGAAAGGCGAGCGCTGGTTTTGTTCGGAGGAAGCCGCGCGCAAGGCTGGGTGGCGGAAGTCTCGGGTCTGAGCGTCCGTGGTAAATGCTTGCGAAAATGCTGCATTGCACATGTTTTCGGTGCAGCATTCATTTGAAGTATTTATCGCGATCCGTTCGAAAAATCTGTCCAGCCTGCCGTCCTGGCGGGCGCCCGCGCGCCTGACGACGCGCACCAGGTGCTCGTGAACCGAGCCCGCTTTTGTTCGGCAAGCTCAGGCGGTCTCGGCCATTCGGCTTCGCCCCTTGGCGTGGGCAGCCCTTCGGGCTGAGACGGCCGCCGCCCTTGCGGGCGGCGGGGTTCGTCTGTTGGCCTTTCCCGGTGGCGCGGGGTGGGCGGCACTCCCTTCTAGGCCCGCCGCGGCAGCCCGCAACCCTTCGCGTGCCGCTCAGGGTCCTCCTCTTCGTTCCGGTCCTTCGGATGCGGTCCGCCTCCCACGGCGGGCCTTTCCGGTCGCGACTCGCCGCCCACCCCGCTTCCGGGGAAAGGCGCGGCGATTGGCGAGCGGAGGATGAGACGATGCATGCAAACAGCAAGTGTACCCCCAGCGGAGAGGCTGGCGCAGGCAAGGGCGGGCGCCCCGGCGCCAGCCTTTATCAGGAGATCACGGACCGCATCATTGCCGAACTGGAGCGCGGCACCGTGCCATGGGTCAAGCCATGGGGCAGCGCAAAGGCAGGCCTTGGCCTGCCGAGAAATGCATCCTCTGGGCGCATCTATTCCGGCATCAATATCCTCATCCTGTGGGGCGCGGTCATCGAGCGCAGCTATCCCAGCCAGAACTGGCTCACCTTCCGGCAGGCGCTCGTCCTTGGCGGCAATGTCAGGAAGGGCGAGCGCGGCACGACCATCGTGCATGCCGACCGCTTTGTCCCCAAGGACGAGAAGGAGCGCGCACGCCACGAGGGCGATGAACCACAGGCCGTGCCTTTTTTGAAGCGCTTCACCGTCTTCAATGTCGCGCAGTGCGATAATCTTCCGGAAGACCTCTATGCCGCCGCCGAGCCGCTGCCTCAGTGCGAGATCGTGCCGCAGGCCGAGACGCTCATTCGCGCCAGCGGTGCGGATTTCAGGGTCGGCGGCGATCGCGCTTTCTACATGCTGGGCAGCGACCACATTCAGGTGCCGCCGCAGCCGGCGTTCCATCACCAGATCGACTATTACCGGACCTGCTTTCACGAGCTTGGCCACTGGACCGGCCACCCGACGCGGCTTGCTCGCGACCTCTCCGGCTCGTTCGGCTCCAAGGCTTACGCGCGTGAAGAATTGGTCGCCGAAATCACTGCCGCCTTCGTCTGCAGCAATCTCGGTATCGAGCCGACCGTGCGTCATGCCGATTACGTCGGCTCATGGCTGAAGGTGCTGCGCGAGGACAACCGCGCCATCTTCCGTGCCGCCAGTCTTGCCTCCAAGGCCGCCGATTTCCTGCTTGGCCTTCAGGCCGATGCCGAAGGCGAGGCGCAGGAAGGGATTGCGGCATGACGATGCGCGATCCTCAACTGACCGCGAGCGAGCCGACGCCGCAAGGCGAGCAGATGCTCATTCCCGGTGTCCGGCCGATCACCACGCGCGATCGGCTCACCCTCCTGATGGACGCCGATGTGTCCGCGCGCGGCGCAAAAGCCGCTCGATATCGGCCTCTTCGATGAAGCCAGCAGAAATCAACTCGACCTGTTCTGACAAGGAGTCTTTCCATGATCCTGATCACCGATCCACTGCGCGCACGACTGCTCGCCAATGGCGCCGCCGACGCCGACATCGACCATTTTCCCGTTGTGAAACTGTTTAATCCCACAGGTGCCGCGACGTGGCTTCTGAGCGAACTTGACGCCGATGGCGGCACGCTGTTCGGTCTTTGCGATCTCGGCTTCGGCTTCCCCGAACTCGGCAGCGTCAGTCTGGCCGAGCTTGCATCCGTAAAAGGTCCGCTTGGCCTCGGCATCGAGCGCGACCTGCATTTCCAGGCGCGCTTTCCGCTCTCGGTCTATGCCGAAGCCGCTCGCATTTGCGGCCACATCACCGAGGCCGAGCGACCTCTGCGGCAGGCAGCAGACGCCCTTTCAAAGCCCCATTCCGAGCTTCCGCCCGACACGGCGGAATAGCAGCGCCGATAGGCGCAAAAACCGTCCCGCCGCGCCGGCCTTCGGCCTCTGCGGCCGGGACACCCTCAACCAAAGCGAAGGAGAGTAACCATGCAGCTTGCCCACATCCCCCTAGATCAGCTCAACATTTCCGCGCTCAACATGCGCCATTGAAAACGCGCGCCCGACATATCCGACATCCTGCCGTCCGTGCGCGCGCGCGGCGTGCTGGTGCCTCTCCTTGTGCGGCCCAACGGCCAGCCGGAAACCTTCGAGATCGTTGCCGGCAGGCGGCGCTATTTCGCCGCGAAATCGCTTGCCGACGAGCGCGGCGAAGGCGATCCCTTGCCCTGCGCCATCATGGAGGACGGTGACGACGCCGATGCGCTGGAAGCTTCGCTGATCGAAAACCTCGCCCGCCTTGATCCTGACGAAGTATCGCAATGGGAGACGTTTTCGCGGCTCGTCAGGCAAGGCCGCACCGTTCCAGACATCGCTGCGACCTTCGGCATCACTGACCTGAAGGTCAAACGCATTCTGGCGCTTGGCGACCTCTTGCCCAAAATCCGCGAAGCCTATCGCCGCGAGGAGATCGACGCCGAGACGGTGCGCCATCTCACCATGGCGTCCAAGGCGCAGCAGAAGGACTGGCTGGCACTGTCTGCCGATCCCGATCAATACGCGCCGCGTGGCTTTCAATTGAAGCAATGGCTGTTCGGCGGCCAGTCGATTTCCACCAAGGTGGCGCTGTTTGCCATCGACGAATACCCCGGCCTGATCACGTCGGACCTGTTCGGCGAGGACAGCTATTTCGCCGATGCCGACCTGTTCTGGCAAAAGCAGAACGAAGCGATTGCCGCCAGACGCGACACCTATCTGAACGACGGCTGGAGCGAGGTGGTGCTGCTGGAGCCGGGCCAGTATTTCTACCCATGGGACCACAAGAAGACCCCGAAGAAGAAGGGCGGCAAGGTCTTCATCGCGGTCACGTATCGCGGCGAGGTCGAGTGTCACGAGGGCTGGCTGTCACGCAAGCAAGCCCGCCGCGCCCGCGAGGGCGGCGAGCAAGAAGAAACAGCCGCCAAGCCGCCGCGCCCCGAACTCACCGGCCCGATGCAGAACTATGTCGATCTGCATCGCCATGCTGCCGTGCGTGCGGCCATGCTCGACCATCCCGCCGTGGCGCTGCGACTCGTGGTGGCGCACGCCATCACCGGTTCCGGCCTGTGGCAGGTGCGCCGTGAGCCACAGCGCGCAGTCAACGAGACGGTGACTGCCAGCCTTGCCGGCTGCAAGGCTGAAGCTGCATTCGGCAAAAAGCGGCGCGAGGTGTTGGCCCTGGTCGGATCACCGGATGAGGATGGAGTGGTGGCCGGCAGCAATGGCGACGCCTTTGCTATCGCCGGCGTGTTCGCCCGCCTCTTGGCGCTGTGCGACGACGATGTCATGCGCGTTCTCACCCTTGTCATGGCCGAGACGCTTGCAGCCGGCAGCGCCGTCATCGAGGCGCTCGGCAACCATCTGAACGTGGATATGGGCGCATGGTGGGAACCGGACGATGCGTTCTTCGACCTCTTGCGCGACAAGGAAATCGCCAATTCGATGCTGGCCGAGGTCGGCGGCAAGCTGGTCGCGGATGGCAATGTCGCCGAGAAGGTCAAGACGCAAAAGAAGATCATCCGTGACTTCCTGGCGGGCGAGAATGGCCGCCAGTGGGTCGAGACCTGGCTGCCGCGCTGGATGAAATTCCCCGCCGAAAGCTACACCAGCCGCGGCGGCTTCCGCACCGCCGATCAATGGGCACAAGTGCAGCCGCTGTTCGTCCGCGAATAATCGATCAGGGCCCGAGCGGCGGTTCTCTCGAGTACCGCCGCTCAGGTCTCGCGCGCCGCTCCGGGCCGCGCCGGCTGGCGATTGGTCGTCTTGTCGAGCCAGTGCCGCGCGCGAGAAATCCCGACGCCAACTCGCCCCCATTTCGGCAGCCCTGCACCACGCCGGGTTGCTTGCCGAGGCGCTCCGCGCATGGGCCAATTACCGATCCGGTTGGCGACAGAGCCCCCGCAGCCAGCGCCCTGTAATGCCGCCTGCTCGTTTGTGTCATCGGATCGCGCCACCTGTCTCCATGTGTCTCAGGAACCATTCCCCTGCGGCTGGCTTGACGACCTATGGGCGGATCCGGCCCGCCCGAAACCCTCGCCAGCAGCTTTTTTCCCCGCCGCCTGCGGCGGCTTCCTCGCGCCGCTTCACTTCAAAAAAGCTGCCCGCTCGGGTCCTCCGCTATCGCTGCGGCCGTCCCGGTTCCGGCGGTCCGGACGCGCCCATCACGGTCCGCCATCGCAGGGGAATGGTCCCCGGCGAGCACCAAAAGGAGACTAAAAATGACCGCGATCGGATACGTCACCAAACAGGAAAACGGCGGCTACAAGGGCCAGCTCAAGACGCTTAGCGTCCGCGCCGACATCGACATCGTGCCCAATCAGGCAAAGAGCGCCGACACCCATCCCGACTTCCGGGTGCTGACGCAAGGGGTCGAAGTAGGGGCCGGCTGGATCCGCACCGGCGAGACCTCCGGCAAGGACTATGTGAGCCTGTCGATTGCCGCCCCGGAGTTCGGCCCGCGCAAGCTCTACGCCAATCTCGGCCGCGCCGCCGGCCAGGATGACGACGACACATACGCCATCATCTGGAACCCGGTCGACTGAACCGCCAGCCTCGAGCCCCGCCCCGCAACCGGCGCGGGGCTCTTCTCAAGAAGGGGCGGCGAAAACTCGCCCCCCACTCTTCACCCGTCCCCAAAACGATCTCGCTCGCCGATCCTCGCCTTCGCTTGTCCGTAACGAAACGAGGATCATCATGGACGACGAAAACGAACGCGCGGCCCGCGCGAAGAAGGGCAGTCCGTTTCTCAACACCGCGCAGGCCGCATTCTACATCGGGCTGTCCCAGCGCACGCTGGAGAAGATGCGGCTCAAAGGCGGTGGCCCGCAATTCCGCAAGCACGGCCGCTATGTTCGGTATCACATCGACGAGCTCGACGACTGGTCGAAAGGGCGCGCGCAGGAGACCAGGCCCGAGGATGGCGGCCACGATTCCGGCTCGGCCGGTGCGGGAGGCCGCTCATGAGCCGGCGTCCCACCATCCGTCTGATCGGCAGCCATCTGCGGCGCATTCGGGCGCGCAAGACGATCGCCCTGGCCACAATAGGCCTCGGCCTGATCGGCTTCGCCGCTTTCGACAACCCATCGCCCTGGCTGGTCTGGAACGCCTCGGTGAGTGCGCCGGTCGGCCTCTATCGCGTCGCGTCCGGATCGCCGGCTCGTGGCGATCTGGTGCTCGTCCGCCCGCCAAAACCGGTCGCCGATCTCGCCGCCGAACGCTTCTATCTGCCCAGCAATGTGCCGCTGGTCAAGCGCCTTGCCGCGCTGCCTGGCGAGCATGTCTGCGCCTTCGGCGACGCCATCATCATCGGCGGCGAGATTGTCGCGCGCCGGCTGGCAACCGACACGCAGCACCGTCCGCTGCCTTGGTGGAATGCCTGCCGCAAGCTCGCCGCCGACGAGTTTTTCCTGCTCGGCAACGATAGAAACCGCTCCTTCGACAGCCGCTATTTCGGGCCGGTGCCGGCCGAAAATATTGTCGGGAGGCTGGTGCCGCTATGGACCGAGTAACCCTCCTGATGCTGGGCATGGTCGCGATAGCGCCATGCGCCTGTTCCGCCGCGACCGACGCTCAGCCGGCCGCCATCTCCCGTGGTCCGCAGCTGGCAAGATGGCAGCCCTTGGTAGCCGAAGCAAGCCGGCGTTTCAGCATTCCACAGCCCTGGATTTATGCCGTCATGGATGCCGAAAGCCGGGGGCAGACAATGCTGGACGGACGGCCGATCGCCTCACACGCCGGCGCTATTGGCCTCATGCAGGTGATGCCCGGCACCTACGAGGAGATGCGCGCAGAGCTTGGCCTGGGAGCCGATCCGCACGACCCTCGCGATAACATTCTGGCAGGCACTGCCTATCTGCGCGCCATGTATGACCGCTTCGGCTTTCCCGGCCTGTTTGCCGCCTATAACGCTGGGCCGGACCGCTACGAACAGCATTTGCAGCGTGGGCGACCGCTGCCCAGCGAGACGGTTTCGTATCTGGAAGAGCTCAAGGCGGCGGGGATCGCGGCCGCCGACATGGACGCGTTCACCGGCAAATCCCGTTCCGGAAAAGCGCCGGAAATCCCGTCCGGGCAGTCGCTGTTTTTCCTGCGAAACGGTGTTTCCGCGACCGATCCGAATGGCCAAATTGTGGTGCCGCTCGGATCGGAGCGAGCAAGGTCAGGCCGGCCGGATCGCAGGTGAGGGCAGGGGTACCGTGGGTCGGGCGGGGCAGGGATGCAGGGAGGCAGGTCCGCGGAAGGCAAGATAAAGGCATCGCCTCCTGGAGGCGGCGAAGTCTTTGTCTGCACATCGTGTTCCACGGAGGCTGCCTTCAGCGTCAGGAGAGCTGCTGCCGACAAACCTCTGATATTGCTTAAGATTGCTAGGAGGCTCAATGCAGGATGAAGAGTTCAAGCCGAGCCTGGGCAAAATCGGATCGCGCGGCTCGAAGGCAGGCAAGCGTTTCGCCGGCCAGATCCGCGCCGCGATCAACCGAGCCGGCGGCGGCAGCGGTCGCCGTGGCCGCTTCATCGGAAGCCGGGCGGGGCGCGGCGGGGCTGCTGCCGCCGTTCTCAGAGCGCGCGACCCCCACGCGGCGTTTCGGCAGCGGCGCGCCGTCGTCAAGGCGCGTATCGTCAAGCTGGCCGGCAAGGGTGTTGACGGGGCACGTGCACACCTTCGCTACCTCCAGCGCGACGGCGTCACCCGCGAAGGCGAGCCTGGCGAGCTCTATAGCGCCGACAGCGACCGCGTTGATGGCAAGGCCTTCATCGATCGTGCCGATGGCGACCGGCATCAGTTCCGCTTCATCGTCGCCCCTGAAGACGGCATCGAGTATGATGACTTGAAGCCGCTCACGCGGCGCCTCATGGCGCAGATGGAAGAAGACCTCGGCACTAGGCTCGACTGGGTGGCCGTCGATCATTTCAACACTGGTCATCCGCATACCCATATTATCGTCCGCGGCAAGGACGACCGCGACGAAAACCTCGTCATCGCGCGGGACTACATCTCGTCTGGAATCCGTGAACGGGCGGCCGAGCTGGTCAGCCTCGACCTTGGCCCGAGAACGGACCGCGAGATCGTGCAACGCCTGCGCCAGGAAATGGAGCGGGAACGCTTCACCAGCATCGATCGGCAGCTGCTCCGCATGCGCGACCATGAGGGGCATGTCTCACCGGCCAGCCGAGACACGTTTCGCCAGACGCTGCACCAGGGCCGCCTGCGCAAGCTCGAGCGGATGGGTCTGGCTGAGGAAGTCGGCTCGGGCCACTGGCGCCTTGATGGCGAGCTTGAAGCGACACTGCGCCGCATCGGCGAGCGGGGCGACATCATCAAGACCATGCACCGCGAACTGACCGGCAAGGGGCTCGCCCGCAGTGCCGCCGACTATGTTGTCCATGATCGATCTGCAGAGCAGATGCAGCCTGTCGTCGGCCGCATCATTGCGCGCGGCCTGGCCGACGAAATCACTGACCGCCATTACCTCGTCGTCGACGCCGTAGACGGCAAAAGCCACTATGTTGATATCGGCAAAGGCGAGGCAACCCAACCGACGGCAGAGGGCTGCATAGTGCGGGTCACGCCGAGGGACACCGGGCCAAGGCAAGTCGACCGCACAATTGCCGAGATCGCCACGGCCCATGACGGGCGCTACAGCATCGATATCCATCTCAAGCATGACCAGTCGGCCACCGAACGCTTTGCCGAAACGCACGTGCGGCGACTGGAGGCGATCCGCCGGGCGACCGGTGGTGTCGAGCGCGAGCCGGACGGTACATGGACTATCGCGCCGGACCATCTCGACCGCGTCGCGGGCTACGAGCGTCAGCGAGCGAGGGCCGAGCCGGTTGTCGTCGACAAGCTCTCATCAATGCTGCTGGAGAGCCAAGTCAGCTTCGACGGCGCCACCTGGCTCGATCGAGAGCTGGTTTCCGACACACCGGAGGCCTTGCACAGCTCTGGTTTCGGCCGCGATGTCCGAGAGGCGCAAGGCCGCCGACGGCAGTGGCTGATTGCGCAAGGTCTTGCTCGGGAAGAGCAGGACCGGATCGTCTATCGCGCCAACATGCTTTCTATCCTGCGTCAACGTGAGCTGAACCGTGTTGCCGGTCAACTGTCTGACGAACTCGGACTCTCGTATTCCGAAGCGCAGCCTGGTGATCGAATAGAGGGTCGATTGCGCCGCTCGATCGACCTTGCCAGCGGCAAGTACGTCATAGTCGAGAAGGCGCGCGAGTTCACGCTGGTACCATGGAGGCCAGTGCTTGATCGGTCTGTTGGCAAGGAGGTGTCTGGTGTCATGGGTGGGGAGGGGATTTCATGGACCATCGGCCGGCAGAGAAGCGGACCAAGCATTTCGTGACATGGCCTACACAACTTCTTTTGCCCGCGTTGAACTTAGTCCGGACGGAGTTCGCCTGCTAATCGCCCGCGGCATTGATTTGGCGAGGGATAAATGGCTGCAGGACATTCTGGTGCGCTTCGAGCGCATGCGCGGCAAGAACGTGCTGTGGCAGCCCGGCATGGATCACGCCGGCATCGCCACGCAGATGGTGATCGAGCGCCAGCTTATGGAGAAGCAGATCCACCGCCGTGACCTGACGCGCGACGAGCTCATTGAGAAAGTCTGGGAGTGGAAAGCCGAATCCGGCGGCGCGATCTTCAACCAGTTGAAGCGGCTGGGGGCCTCGGCCGACTGGAGCCGAGAACGTTTCACCATGGACGAGGGCCTGTCCAGGGCGGTGCTCGAAGTGTTCGTCACGCTCTACAAGGAAAGGCCTGACCTACAAGGACAAGCGCTTGTCAACTGGGACCCGAAGCTCTTGACCGCGAGTCCGACCTTGAGGTCGAACAGCAGGAGGTCAACGGCAATCTCTGGCATTTCCGCTACCCCGTCGAGGGCGAGGTTTTGGATCCGGAAAATCCTAAAACCTTCATCACCGTGGCGACGACCCGCCCGGAGACGATGCTGGGCGATATGGCGGTCGGCGGTGCATCCCGACGACGAGCGTTTCCGGCATCTTGTCGGCAAGAACCTCATCCTCTGCCGATCGTCGGCCGCAGGATCGCGGTGGTGGCGGACGAGTATTCTGATCCGGAGAAAGGCAGCCGCGCGGTCAAGATCACGCCGGCGCACGACTTCAACGAATTTGAGGTCGGCAGGCGCCAGAAGTTGCCGGCGATCAATATTCTCACCATAGAGGGGCGGTCACCCTCACGGACAATGACGACTGTCTCGCCGGGCTGGAGGTGGCGCCGTAGCGCCATGCGGTCCGGGACGAGCTCGACGGTCTGACGCTTACATCTCGCCGAACTGGTCCAAGCAAGCATGAATTCCATAACCAGGCGCCGACGTGGAACTATCTCGTCGTCCACGCCCACGGACGCATCACTGTCCGGGATGATGAGCGCTATGTGCGCCGTAACGTGGCGAAGCTCACTCACATGCATGAAGCCTCGCAGCCTGCCCCGTGGAAGATGGGCGACGCGCCGAAGGACTTCATTGACACGATGGTGAAGGCGATCGTCGCCCTGGAAATCGAGATCACCAGCCTGGTTGGTAAATCAAAACTCAGCCAGAACAAAGAGGTGCGCGACATTCAGAACGCTGGTGAAATGCTGAATGCCCGAGGCGTCAATGGGATGGGAGAAGCGATGCTCGCGGTTGCGGCGGCCAAATCCCAATAGCAACTATCTTGTCCCGACAAGCCGCTGGTGCTGGATTTCCAACGGGTGACCTTGAGAGACAAATGCTTCGGCTCGCCGGAAACGCGACCAGCATCTGACCACCCGCTATGCGGCAGATGGACAAGAACTCAGGCCGCCATCGCCAGCCACATCCGCAATGCCGCCGGATCGATGGAAGCTGCTTACCCCGCCAGTCTCTCCGGTCATGCCGCCTGCGTCGTTAATACCTTGAACAGCAGCCTGGCGGTTAAACCGCCTTGCGTGTTCGGTATGGCGGCACAGCGGTTTGGAGATCGGCGAACGCCACGCCCCACGGTAGCGATGCCTCGCATGACCAAGCAGCGGCATGTGCGGCAGGCTTGCACCCGCTTCAGATGCGAGACGGGTCAAGACAATCATCCTGCACAACGCCACGCGGCGGTGAGCCGGTTTCGAAAAGGGCCGGCCCCGGCCGTTCATACAAGTGGAGTTGGGGGCGCGGGGCCGGATCAAGCCTATCGCGTTGGACCCGCCGGGACCGCGCGTACATCATCCCGGCAACGCCAGGCGCTCGCCTCGCGTCATGCGGGCTTCGGCTTGGCGCGCCGAATGTCTGGACCGGCATCGCGGAGCAATGGCGCACCAGTCTACGACATGGTGCGTAGTCGCCATGCTGCCCCTGGCCAGATCGTAGATGACCTCGGCTTGTTCGCCATGGCGAGCCGAAGCACGTTGACGGCCGTGCCGGGTGATGCGCCGTCCCAGACTATCATCCCAAAATCGGCGCGCGCCATCTCCCGGTCTTTGGCGGCGTAGATCCAGTATCCTCTAGCACCTTCAGGAGACGGGACCCGGTAGGCAGCCCAGTCGCCCAGATCATTGCGGGGTTCCTTGGCCGCATGGAAGACCCCGACATGTTTGTAGCCGTAGCCCGCGAGCAGGCCCTGCGCCTCGGCATCGGCTCCAGACGCGTCGCCAATCAGCACGCCGTGCACGGCAACAACGATTGGGCGGATCCGAGCGATGGCAGGTTCCGTCAGCTCAAATATCTCGCGTGAACCCCCTATGAATATCATCGACGTTCATGACTTTCCCTTCTCTCCAGGGCTCCCTCGCTCTGACCGCCGTCTCCCTCTGGCCCTGCGTGAGGGGTCACCCGAACGCCGAGACGGCGAAGCCGGCTCGGGGAGCGGCGGGACGCCGCAACTAGACCCCGGTCGGCGGCAGGCCGGCGCGCAGACCTGCCGTTTCCGGAGGCGCTACGCGCGCGGAGCTAGTGGCCTTTGTCGGCCAGCCAGAGGCTCACGTCCTGGATCGAGCGCATGAGCACCGACGGATTGTCCCGCGCGGGAATGAAGCCCCAGCTCTGCCAGTAGCGCTCTGCCTCGTGGTCGATCGCCCGCACCACCACCGCGCGGCCGCCGACGATGTCGGCGCCGGCGACGCAGCGATACAGCGCGTCCTTGACCAAGCCGCTACCGACGCCTTGTCCGGCATAGCGGTGGTCGACGGCGAGTTGTCCGATCAGCAGGCAGGGGATCGGATCGGGCGGGCGTCCGGTGCGGATGGCGCGCGGTGCGCTATTTGGCTGGATCACGCCCGGCGCGAGGCCGCAATACCCGACGACTGTTCCCTCGTCGTGAACGACCAGGACGCGGGTAAACCCGCGGGCCTGGTTCGTTCGCGCGAAGCCGGCCAGCCAAGCATTGAGCGCCGGCTTGCCGCAATCGAAGCTGTCGAGGCGGTGTGCGTGGTCGAGGAGTTCGATGCCTGAAAGCGCCACCTAGCGGTCCCAGGGCGGGGACCGACGCAGCCGCTCGGCCGCCTTCGCCGGGGGCGCAGCGGCCGGGGCTGAGATCGCCTGCATGAAGGCGTCATAGGCTTCCGGGGACACGCGGATGACGGTTTCGTTGAGGATGGCCGCCTGCGCCTCGTGCAGCGCGGCGCGCCGCATGAACTCCGTGCGCGACAGGCCGAGCAGCTCCGCGCCGCGGTCGATGATGGTGAGATCATCGTCGCGAAACCGCATCGAGACGGGTGCTTCCTTCCTGGTGGGTGTGGTGGCCATGGCGCGCTCCTGTGCTGCGGACGTATATACGTTAGTGTAACGCGGAACGCAATACTACGTTCCCTGGCGACGTCTCGTGGCGGATGGTCTCAGGATTTCTCGCCGCATCGGTTCTTCTCGGCTTCTCGCCCCAGTCGCCATTGCCGCAACCCAGAGCAAGGTGGCTTTGGTCAGCTCCGGCGGATCAATTAGTTAGAAAGCGCATTTGTTTTTGGCGGCCGGATGAGCGGGTCCAGAAGCGAAGTCGCTGCCATGACTGTCGCCGGACGAGCTCCGGCTATCCCGAAGCTGATGAACATCTGACGCGATGGCGACTTTCGGGCCGTCACGCCACAAAGGAGGAACGGCTATGAAGGCTGGGCGGCGGCACTTTCATTCTCAGGCGCCGCTCTATGCCACCTGTCGGCCAATGTGACATCGCCACTGCGGTCCTTCGAACAAGTCGATTCGATTCTGAATTTCGGCCTTTAGATGATTGTAGCGATTGAATCAGCGACAAGGGCTGGGCAATCGCGGTTGTGGTGACCGCGAGCCACTAAGCTTGTGCCGTACCCTTACAATGATTCATCAAGGCGTTTACCTCGGCAATCACGAGATCCGGCGTGATGTCGAACTTGCATCGGACTTTGACCGGACAATGCCGCACTTGGTCCAGACCACATCCGCGACATTCAATAACACTCATAAGCATGCTGACCAAGGGACCTCGAAACCCCCAAATCTCCGGTAGATGTGACGCCGTGAAAATGCCGATAGTAGGGCGGCCAAGCTGGGCAGCGACATGGCCGGCGCCTGAATTGTTCGAAACGACGAGGGCGGCCGAATTCACGAGACAATTGAATTCCAATTCTGACAAGTCGACAGCCGTCCGAATGTTCGCGGCCCCACGTTCCCTAGCGATCCTCGCAACCTCCTCAAGCGCTTCCAGGCATTCGCCACGGCCAACGAGGACCACCTCACCACGGGTCGAAAGAGCAGCGACAACTTTGCCAAAACTTTCAATCGGCCAATCTCGCAGGCTGGAATTGGAGAACGGAGCCACGACAATCGGGGCATTGCCTGTAGTCGAATTCTGTGGGTGACCCGCTCCGCTTTCGAAATAGGCAGCTGCCTTTGCGACCAGAAAGAGGAGGATTTCTGACACATGCTGGAGACGCACCTGCTTACGGTCAATGAACCAATCAAGCCATCTACGGGGGATTTTGTTAGCAAGCCCTATTTTTTGGACCAGCTTGTAGAAAATGGTTCTGCGCAGTTTCAGATTGAATGGCGCTATCGCAATATCGATCTGATGCATGCTGTACGGATCAACTATCGCCGCACGGTGCCTGGCGGGAACTTCAAGCAAGATCGGCCTTGTTTCTTCCGGAACACGCATATCAATGGCAAGATCAAACTCGCCGGTCAGCAGCGGCCTTATGTCCGCGGCTTCTTTGCGCGTTTTGACTTTTGGGTTGCGAGGAAAAAAGTCAAAAGCAACGTGATCGTCGGCGAGGTCGAACTGTTTTGCAGTAGCGATATTCCAGCTTCCCACCACCAGCGTAATGTGGGCATGCGCAAAACGCTGACGAAGGTCCTTTAGAGGCCCTAGAGACATCCAAAAGTCGCCGACATGATCAAGCTTGAGGACCAAAATTCTCATCCTTGCGCTTGACTGTTCCGGCTCTTCCCAGCTGCGGTATATAATTTGATTGCCGTCGTGCTTTGTAAAATATGCCATTGCCATTCCGAAGATTATACGGTCAACACTGATAGCCCAGTGACGCGTGTGTAGGTTGGAGTGCTCCCCACTTTGTCCGCGTCTCCGCAAGAATTCTGCCATCAGATCCAAGCCGCGCTCCAGCAGGAGCTGTTGGGCGAAGTCTGCATCTCTAGCGATGGTAGCGCGCCAAGAAAGCCAGCTATGTCCCGACCCGCAATGTGAAGGGCTTCGTCACGGTCTCGCATGCAGTGAGTTCGGCAACGCCGAGTAGACGGTGATCGCCAAGCCGCCGTCCCCAGATCTCGGAGCATAACGGCAGTGGCCTCGCTCTTTGGTCGATGCTGATCCTGAATGCGACCGTCGCCGCCGGCGACGACACCGCCGGCCGCATTGACCGTCTCGGGCACGTGGTCCCGCATCACGGTCGCTAGCAAGGACCCGCCGCAGCCGCTTTTTTCTGCGCGTCCGGTCGTCCAAGGTGAAGTGGACGAATCAACCCTGTGATGAAGTCGACTGCCTGCCAGCGGTGAGGTGGCAGGCGGCATCGATGAACACCATTATTCGCCGAGCTTGGATAGCGGCACCTCTATCACGCTGAGAGCCTGTTATGCTGGTCCAGCGTTTGATCGCAGTCTTGATCCATGCGAGCAGCTTGTGAGGGATGCAATCGAACGAGGCGCTGCTCCCACAGCCGTCGCAGGCCCTCCATCAGAGCTTCACGCTTAGCCTGATCCGGCGCAATTGTATTGAGGAGATCTCCCAACACGGCTTCGCCCTCAATCCGCATCAGCAGATTAAACAAGTCGTGTGAAATTCGTACACTGTCACTGCTGAAGTGGGTCGTGCTGATCTCGCAGTGAGTCTCCCGACGATCTGGCGCTTTGTAAGCGCGGGTTTGATGGAGGGACACATAGGGCGGCAACGAAACCGCAAGCGCAGTCCAATCCTGCAGCGTTGCAGCCCGCTTTTTTACCAGGAAGGGCCCGACCACAAGTCCATCCAGCTCTGTCGTCAGAAAGGTGGCAATCGCGTCTGCAACCGAATCCACGATCGGTTCGGCATTGTTGTTAAAGGACGTATTGAGCAGAATTGGAGTGCCTGTGCGCTTCTTGAACGCATTGATGACCTCCCAGTACGCGGGATTGGCGTTGCGCGATACTGTTTGCAGGCGAGCGGTACCGTCGACGTGCGTGATGGCACCGAGCAAGGCGCGCTTTGAGTCACGCACGCGAACGACGAAATTCATGAATGGAAATTCGTGCCTACCGTCCGGGAGGTCGAAAAATTCGCTCGCATCCTCCTCCAGCACAGATGGCGCGAAGGGCCGATAGCCTTCGCGCTTCTTGACCATCGCATTGATCCGGTCCTTGTTTGCGGCGGGCCGAGGGTCGGCAAGAATGCTGCGGTTGCCCAGCGCACGTGGCCCAAACTCCGAACGACCCTGCACCCAGCCGATCACGGCGCCGTTGGCGATCCAGTCGGCTGCACTGCTTGCCACGTCATCAGAGCGTTCAACCTCGAGATGTCCGGCCCATGCATTCAGTTCCTGTTGCACGGCGCGCTCGCTCCCGAGATCAGGACCCCAATAGACCCCCTGCAGTCGCTCACACGGCGCGGGGCGGCCCATCTCGTTAGAGACTATCAGCGCAGCTCCCAATGCGCAGCCAGCGTCGTGAGACGCGGGTTGCACGAAAATGTCTTCGAAAAGCCCTGAATACAGCAGCTTACCGTTCATCGTGCAGTTATGGGCCACCCCCCCCGCCAGGCATAACCGCTTCATGCCGGTGGCCTCACGGTGATGCCGGAGAATGTGGAACACGATCCGCTCAAGCGCTTCCTGCAGTGACGCACTCACATCTCGATGCTGCTGGGTGAAGGGCATTCCCTTTCGCCTGACCTCGATATTGCGGAGCAACGCCGGACCGATGCGGTCGAGGTGAACACGGTAGCCACCGCCGTTGGCGGAGAGCTCGTAGAACTGCTCGAAGAGCTCGCGATAGGGAGCGGGGTCGCCGTAGGGCGCGAGTCCCATTACCTTATACTCGTCGAACAAGCCGTAGCCGAGATAGCGGATCGTCTCGAGATAAAACAGCCCAAGAGAATTGTTCTCGGGGAAAGCCTCGAGTTGCGTAATTTCTGTGCCAGACCCTACCGCCAAGAGGCCCGATAGGAAATCACCAGAGCCATCAATCGCTAGAATGAGACTTTGTTCGAAGCCCGACATTGCAAAGGCGCTCACGGCGTGCGCCTGATGATGACTTACGAATGAAATACGCGAACTGTCCAACTTAGTGCCGAACTCACGCGTTAACAGATCCTGCACCAACGTTTTAGCATCCAACGGAATGGAGAGAATGTCCGGGTGGGATGCGGACATACCTTCAAGCATGGCGTTGGCATAGGGCTCGCTGGCGTAGAGCGCGACACGATCAATGTCGTTGAGCTGAACCCCCGCCGCTGACAGACAGTATTGAATCGAACGAATTGGGAGCTTGTTGGAGTGTTTCATCCGATTGAGGCGTTCCTCTTCGACGGCTGCTATCACCCGTCCGTCTCGGACGAGCACCGCGGCGCCATCGTGCATAAAGGCGTTCCGAAGCTCGAATCGGTTTTCATGGACTTGGTCAAGTCCGCCGCTAATTCCTAGACACAGCATTTCTTTCTCCACATAGTGACGGGCAAGCCAAATTGGCCTGCCTCAGACCGTTTCCAACTAAATAGGCCGCGTTGTCGCTTGCAGCTGCAACCGCCTGTCAGGCATCACCGGCATCAAAGAACGCCTCATAAGGGTCCGCCTGAATCAACATGAGATGCTTCGATCGTGGCGCCTGCCGTTCCATGGCGCCGAGAGCTTGGCTGGATCATCGAATCTTGAGCGGCTGCTGACTTGCATGCCGGCGATGCCGTTTTCATCTGCAGCACGAACTTGTGACGCGGGCTGCCTATATCCTTGCGAAGGGGCGGCTGTTGACGAATAATGCCGCGCCGTGAACTGGCCCGATTTCATTCCCCGAAAGACCGTCGCACAGGCGACTGACATGTGCTGCACTGTCCGCCTGCTTCCCGGTCGCACATCCGATAACGCCTTCGCTTGTGCAGGAGGCCGCATCGCGTCATTCGTCGGCCAAACATGGCACCGACTGGAAGCCCGGCAATACCGCGTAGATGTAAAGTGCGCTGATGTTGTATGGTAGCGCTGCCGGCCGGGTCTCCAATCCGCTGCCCAAACGAGCGGACTGCCTGCGGCAAAAAGCCCGCCACAAGCAGAATCGCGCTGGGCAGCTGGCTCGCCTGCAAGACTTCGCAGCTCAGGAACATTGGGGACGACTAGCGTCGAACCGCCGACATGATCGGCCAGTTGCAACTCACTTCTCGGCACGACCTCCACTGCACGTCAGGGCGCATGGAAGATTTTCTCCTTTGGATGGGTGACCGGTGCGGACGTGCTTTTGTCCATGCAAGATTTCCGAAGAGTTATGAAATCGTTTGTTTCGATCAAAGTCATCCACGCTATGAATAGCTGCCGGACATGCGCTTCAAAGGGGCTTCAGGCTTCCCGGATGGCTACTCCGATTCGAAGCGCGTGGCATTCCATGCGCTCTATGACAACATTTTTCAGCAAAGGGTATGAGAGCAAACCCACACTTCTTTTTCAGAAGTCGCTTCGAAGCAGCCGAGGCCTTGATGGGCTTCTTCACCAAGTTCGGCGATGGTGCCGCAGACATTCTTCCTCTTTCCGGGCTGAACAAGCGCAGAGTTCGCGCCTTGGCAGTGTATCTGGGCGCTCGTCTGATCTTGTTGAAAAGATCCCGACCGCCGACCTGGAGAACCTCGTCCCGGTCTCACATACGATGAGATTGACGACTTCCTCGAAGGCCAAGAGATCAACGAAGCGGCGCACAGGCGTATACTTCATGCGCATTCCAGCACAGCCCATAAGCGAGCGCTTCCCGTCACAACGATTGCCATGACGGGTTCGATATTTAGGCATCGGCAATAGCGTCTCAACATACACGATCGATGGGCTTGCCGCAGTTAGGCAGCTAGCGGCCTGAATTGAAGCGCTGCTCTTTCAGCCCGCCTGCGGTCATGAGGTTGACAGTGTCGGCACGTATCGCCGAGGCCGGCACGCGAACTCATTCTCCCTGAATGCCTGCTCTATCGATCTTCCGCAGCGTACCCACTTGACCGGTCGCTTCGACATTCCAGGCACCTGGATTCTAGCCGATCCTTGCCGCTCTCCTTCGGCCGGTCGCAATGCTGGACGTGCGGCCGTTACGCGATGCAGAGCTGGTTGTCAGATGCGTGATGCGAAACGTGAGATGCAGCTCCAGTTTTGGCGATGGCGGGCTCGCCGCATTGTTGATATCATCCGCACAGAACAGGCGCGCAAATGACATCGGATTCAGAGAAGGCTGAGGCGGTCGAGCAGTTACTTGATACACCTGACCTTGCAACCGCACTGGAAAGCGAACAGTTCAAGAAATTCCTCGACCAGGTGCCGATCGCCATAGCCGTTTCGGACCTTGCCGGTGAAGAGCGCGTGGTCTACGCCAATCCGGAATTCGAGAAATTGTCAGGCCTGACGTCCGCCAGGCTCACCCAAGAAAACTGGGCGGCCCTTTTAGGCACGGGCCTCCATCAGCAAAAGGACAGGCCGCTAGCCGAGGCGGTGGTCGAGGGAACCGATTTGGTCGGCACCTTCAGGCTGGAGCGCGGCGAGGACAAACCCGCGATCGTCGACGTTTATTCCAACGTGATCGAGGATGACAACGGCAAGATGTGCTTCCGGCTGGTGGCCCTGGTCGACGTATCGGCTCACGGCGAGGCGGGAGATCAGCGCTCGGCCGAGGAGCGTGTCAGCGAGAAAGACACGCTGCTGCGCGAACTGCAGCACCGGGTGAAGAACAACCTGCAGATGATCACCGCGCTGATCCGGCTGGAAAGCCGCAACGCGACCGAGGCCGACCGGAGACGGTTTGAGCGGCTCGCCGGTCGCGTCGACGCTCTGGCGATCCTCTACCAGACGCTAACGGCCGACGAGCCGAAGGAGGAGGTCGATCTTGGCGTCTATCTCAGCCAGATCGCGTCCGCGGTGATGAGCTCGCATGCAGTCGAGGGGATCCGGCTGGATATGAAGGTGGATACATATCCCGTGTCAATAAACGTCGCCATGCCGGCCGGGCTGGTCGTAAACGAATTGCTGACCAATTCACTAAAGCATGCGTTCCGGGGCCGCGATGGCGGCACGATAACACTGCACAGCGTCGTCGATGGCGACGGCTGCCGGGTTATAGTGGCGGACGACGGAATCGGCCTGCCGGAAGGCGAGGTGTGGCCCAAACCAGGCAAGCTCGGAGCGCTGATCGCGCGATCGCTGACCGAGAACGCCAAGGCGCAGCTAGCCGTCGAGTCCAGCGCCAACAAAGGGACGAAGGTGACCATCGTTTTCAAGCGGTCGGCGGCAGCAAGCTGAACGGTTGCTGTCGAACTAGCAGGCTGGCGGCTGGCTTCATGTCGCGGCTTTGAGCAGGTGGCTGCAAATAGGCTAGGTCGCCCTTCACGGCCTGCTTCACATGGTCGAGGTCTTCCATTATGCTCCAGGCTTGCTGCTTCTGACTTCGGCGGCCAGTCCATCCCCACCTAGCGGAAGGCACTCCCGCCTGATTACGTTGCGGCTTGAGTCTTGACGGCGGGGGCACCTGACGCCTTCGCGCTCATCACGCGCGGGCCGGCAATTCAGCAGCGAGTCATCGCTTGGCCAATCTTGCCGAGGGCGAAGGTCTAACCTACAAATAAAATTGGTCCGACTGTTCGTGGCCGGAGGTAACCGCGAATTTGCGCTATCGGGACAGGAGAGCAGTGCTGTAGGCAAACCGCGATGCGTGCATTCGTTCGATTGGTTCTACGATTATCCTGACGCCTGGGGTGACCAGTTGCACCAGTGTTTCCTACTACGCGCAATCTTTGTAGGGTCATGTGCAGATCATCGCGGCCCGCCAAGACATCGGAAAACTGATCGACGATCCTTCAACCCCTGAGATATTGCGCGCCCGAATGGCATCGGCGGCCGCCATATAATAGTTTGCGGCAAAGACGGCCGCGATCGAACGGCTGAGGACGCGCTCGCCAACAGATTGCGCGACAGACGATGGGGTGGATACCGCGGATACGACGCCTGGTTCGATGCTCCGATCAACAACGCGAAGCTCGCCGCGACTTCCGTCTACAGCGATTCGGTTCAAAGGCTTGGCGCGTTGGACAAAGCTCGCCGCGCCGAAGCGCGATGCATAGAAGCCGGGATAGTCGCCCGAACACAAGTCGAACAAGCGGAGTGGTCGACCGTTTCGTCCTCCCCGGGGACGAGCCGGTTGCTCTGGCCTGGGGCGACCTGATGGGTCTTGCGGAGCACCGTCTCCAGCATGGCGATCAGGTCTTCGGGAAGTATGGCCTCATTCTGCACAGACGGTTTTGCGTGGCTGTTACGGATGCCGGCGGGCACGGTGGCGATATGGCGGTCCTTTCGATCGAGCGGCTCGCCACGCTGCGTATAATTCCACGCCAGGGAGGAGAGACGGCGCTCGATCGTCGCCACAGAGTTTGGTTTCTTGTCTCCTGTAACCTTTCTGGATGCACAGGCCGTGATGTAGAGGCCGACGGTCTGCGGATCAGGCGGCAACACCTCCGAGGTGCTGCCGGCGCGCCCAGGCGCAAAAAATCCGCTCTCGACCGAGCGGCGTCAGACCGGTATTCTTATGGATGTTCATCCGGTCCCCCTGGAGTCACTGAAGCTTCGACAATCTCAGCTTTCCCGGTTCGGACCGGATGGACAAGCTACTGAAAGCTCACAACTAGCTACCAATGCGATCAGCTTTCGGGCTATCGGGCGCATCCAGGGAGGATGGGTATGTTCTTGGCTAACGGGCTCAAGCTGCGGGACCGCGGGTGCACGCTGGCACTGATGTTGGCGATCATACGTGTATGTGCGCCTGCACTGGCGGCAAACGCGTCGGATCAGGCGTGCCGGTCCATCGCCAAGCTCAAAATTCCAAGCGTGATCTTTACCGAGGCTAGCCTTCAAAAGCCGCAGGAGATCCCCGCAGATCCCTTCACTGCATTCACCGGCGCCTCGCCTCAGGCGGTAAAAGTGGGCGGGCACTGCCTTGTCCGAGGTGTTATCGGGAAACGCCAGGGGGTCGATGGTCAATCATATGGCACCCGGTTTGAGGTGCGTCTTCCGACGACCTGGAACGACATGTTCCTTTTCCAGGGCGGCGGCGCAGTTGATGGCTTCCTGGCGCCGGCCGTCGGGACCATTCCTTGCCGGAACTCGACCGCGGCTCCCGGGCTCTTGCGCGGCTACGCTGTTGTAAGCATGGATGGCGGGCACCCAAGCCCCGATCCGGCTTTCGGGGTCGATCAAGCCGCACGCATTGATTTTGCGTACGCCTCCATTGGCAAAGTCACTTCGGTCTCGAAGCAGGTGATTGCAAAGTTCTATGGGGCGGCTCCGAAAAAGTCGGTGTTCATGGGATGCTCGAATGGCGGTCGTAGGCGTTGATAGCGGCTCAGCGATATCCGCTCGAGTTCGACGGCATTGTTGCAGGTAGCCCGGGTTTTCGTCTCAGTGCCGCCAACATTGCCGAAGCCTGGGATACTCGCCAGTACATGAGCATCGCTCCCAAGGATGAGGCCGGCCATCCCATTCTATCCCGCGCCTTCTCCCAGCAGGATCTGAACATCGTCGCCAAGGCGGTTCTCGCTGCCTGTGATGCTCGCGATGGCATTGAGGATGGCGTCATCAACGCCTGGCAGCAGTGCCGGTTCGACCCAAAGGTCCTGTCCTGCCAAGGCGATAAGACGGACAGCTGCCTCACGGCTGGTCAAGTGCAGGCCATGAGCCGCGCGTTCGCGGGTCCGGAAAGCTCCGATGGCGAAAAGCTTTACAGCGATTGGCCATATGATACGGGCGTTGCGGGCGCGGACTGGAGAATGTGGAAGCTGGGCAATTCCCCCACTTCCCAGTCGGATGCAAATAACATCGTTCTGGGAGCCCGCTCGCTTCAATACTACTTCATGACGCCCCCGGCGCCGAATTTTGACCCCCTGAAGTTCGACTTCGACAAGGATCCGGCACGCGTTGCGGATACGGCCAAGCTCAATGATGCGACCGGCACGTATCTCGCCAGCTTCGCTGCCCACGGTGGAAAGCTGCTCTTGTTTCAGGGACTTTCCGATCCGGTCTTCTCAGCCAACGATCTGGTGCGCTGGTACAAGCAAGTCGTCGAGGTCACAAGCGGCGGCGATTTGGAAGCGACTCGCCGTTTCGTGCGCATGTTCATAATCCCGGGGATGACCCACTGCGGCGATGGCCAAGCCTTCGACGACTTTGATCCTTTGGCCGCCATCGAGGGCTGGATAAACCAAGACAAGGCTCCGGATTCTCTCGCGGCTGGCAGCAAGGCATTCCCCGGCAAGCACCAGCCGATCTGCGCTTATCCCACTCAAGCTGCCTATGGCGGTAAGGGAAATCCCGATGAGATCGCGAGCTATTCGTGTCGGGGATAAGAGACCTCGTCATTTGTTCGCTTCAATCTGCGCGCATTCCCGGAACAGGTCTCCCGGACCAAGGATCGGTTGGAAAAGCTAAACCCGGAATTTGTGGGCCGTGCCATAACGCAGTTGATGATCATGCCTGACTACGAAGCGTCGGCCGCCGATAGTCTGGACACAGCGCTCGCTGTGCTCGATGAGGTAATTGTTATCGCCTGAGATCTGACCGCCTCATCCCAGCGGACAAAACGGGGGCATCAGAGCCCGGACGCCTTGGTGAGATTTACGCGGAAACGATCGCGCCGGCGCTGATAATTTCGCGTCATCTCCGCGGAGGCATGGCCGAGCTGTTTTTGCACATAGCGTTCGTCGACCTCGGCCGACGAGGCGAGGCCGGCGCGCAGTGAGTGGCCGGCGAATTTCTTGGCCCGTTCGCCCTCCGACAGATCGCCGCGCACGCCGGCGGCGAGCGCCGTGCGCTTGACCAGGCGTGCGACCTCCTGGTCGTTCAAGCGATCGGCACCGACGGCTCTGCCTTGACCAGCAACGCGCCGAAACAGCGGTCCGTGCGCAATGCGCGCCAGTCTTAGCCAGGTCTGCAGAGCGACCACAGGGCAGGTGGCGTCGGAGGAGCCGCGGCCGATTTCGACCTCGCGCCAGCCGGTTTTGCCGCGCAATGTGACAAGCAGACCCTTATCGGCAAAAATCTCGACCCAGCCGCGCCCGTCCTCGGTCTGATCCCTGCCGACGTCGAGGCCGACGATTTCGGATCGGCGAAGGCCGCCGGCGAAACCCAAAAGCAGCATGGCGCGGTCGCGCAGACCACGCAGCGTGCCGCGGTCGAGGGTCTCGAACATGCGATCAGATCCTCGGGCAGGACCGCTTCCTTCTGCCGGGGAGGGGAGGCGTGGGTGTTTCGAACGCCAGCCATCACCGTGGCGATATGCCGGTCCTTGCGGTCCAGCGGCTGGCCGCGCTGGGCAAAATTCCAGGAGAGCGACGAAAGCCGGCGCTCGATGGTTGAAACGGTGTTGGGCTTTTTGTCGCCAGTGGCCGTACCTGACGCGCAGGCGGCGATATAGAGCCCGACGACCTCAGGATCGGGCGGGAACATCTCGATGCCTTGGCGCCGGCACCAGCTCGAAAAATGCTTCCAGTCGGCTGCGTAGGCGCGGCGCGTGTTGGCCGAACTCGCCGCCTCGATATAATCGCGCGCGCGGCCGGCGAGCGCCTCAAGCTGCGCAGGCAGGCTGGGATTGGCAATGGCTGGAAGGGGAGGGGACGAGGCTAGGTCGGCATCGCCCATCTGCATGACGATATCGATGATGTCGGGCAAAGCCGCGGCGCTTTGTGTGTGAAGCTTGTCCGAAATTCGTAGCATATTTCGGACATCTTGACCGTCACTTCGTCCGAAATCGGACCACAGATTTCGGACAAAGCCCCGGCATCAACCCGCCAATATCTCGATCTGCCGTCGCCGCTGCAAACGTCGCCTGTGAGAGGCGAGCCGCCTCTAAACTGGTCGTATATCCCGATTAATAATAAGAATGTAGTCAACTTCCATATTTTAGAGGGCACGCATGCTGCCACTCAACCGGCCTGATCACCACACAAAGTGAGGAACAACCTGGTTAGGTGCAAAGCGACAATTGCCTCGACAGCGGGTCCCGGAAGGTTTATGCTGCCCAATCTTACCGCAATCCGAAATGGCGATTGAGTACCTTCACGAGTGAAGGGATTCCCGCGGTCTTAGAGATGAGTTGTCGAATGGCGCGAAGTCGCACAGAATCGCGAAGTCGCACAGAATCGTGTGTTTGATACCGATCAGGATCGCGAGCTATTTCAGGCGCAGAGAGGTCTTGCGCCCGATGCACGAGTTGCTCCCGGTCCAACGGAAGTGAATGGGGTGGAACTGCTTTGTCGACCAAATTGTTGACGGAACGTCCGGCGCCCATTGTTGCTACATGTCTGGATTCTTGGGGCGTTTTGGATGATGCAATCCACCATCTCACTCCAAAGGGCAGTGGAATCTGGAACAATGTCGCTTTTGTACGCAGGACATCCTTCGCGCCCGATTGGCATATTGTCTTTAACTCTGCTTCTATTTTTGGGCTCCCTGTTGATATCGAGGCGAGTCCAAACAGGACAATTTTTGCAATCGGCGAACCGCCGACGAAAGCTCATCGCGCATTTCATGAAGGGCAAGGGAAAAATACCATCGTCCTGACGTCTGACGCAGAGCTGGCTGCTCGGCAGAATGCAGAGCGCCGATTCGTTTTGTCTCCACCTATCACTCGGTCTTGGTCTGTAACAAAGACATATGACCAACTTCTGGTCAGCGAAGTCGTGGACAAGCCGCTTCGGCTCTCATGGATTACCAGTAACATCGCCCTGCTTAAAGGGCATCGATATCGGCTGGCGTTTCTGGAACGGCTGAGAGAGGAGCTCGATTTTGACCTGTTCGGCCGAGGTTTTCGGCTGATTGGAGATAAATGGGACGCACTCGCACCGTACCGTTACAGTATAGCTTTCGAGAATACTCGTGCTGATTACTATTTTACAGAGAAGCTTATGGACTGCTTCGTTGCTGAAACAATGCCGATCTATTACGGCAGCCCGGCAATCACGAGGTTCTTCCCTTCCGACTCAATGGTTCTGATTGACCCAGAGGACAAGAACGTAATCCAAAAAATTCAAGAAATCATCGACTCGGACCTCTGGAAGGAGCGTCGCGGCGCAATACAAGAGGCGAAGCGGTTGGTTCTTGAGAAATACAATACGTTTGCTTATCTCGCGGGCTTCATCGAAAGCGTTCACGATAAACCCTTACCGCCGGAAGTTATACACATCGGTTCGCCTGCGGTCGATTTTGGGACAGACGAATGAAGTACTCCAACGCTCGCTTCGCGTGCCCGGCGGTTGGTGGTCTGGCGAGATCGGTACGGAGCGCTCGGCGGAGAATGCCTACCTGCGCAGACGGGCCGGCACGGGCGCACGAGGTCATGCGCCCCCGGCTGCCGCTGATCAGACGAACTGGGGAAGGCCAGGAACGGAATTGAGGACCTCGTCCACGAGTTCGTCGCCGGCATGTTCCTTGGCGAAGGCGATCGTCTCGTTGGCGATGGCGGCGATCTTTAGAATGCTGAGACCCTCACTCATCAATTGCTGGCCGAGCCCCATGAGGCCGCCTCCGCCCTCTGGGTCGTTGCCATGATACTTCGCCACTAATTCCGAAGCTCCGGGAATGGCCGCGATCATGCGCGCAACGGGACCGTCGGCCGCGTGGCGTTGCAGGAAACCCAGCATTAACCCAACGGCCTTCTCTGCGAGAGCCGGGCCGATGCCGGCACCAGTGGCGATGCGCGATAAGAATTCTTCCATGGCAGGGTTCGTCTCTCTTTAATGAGGTTTACACGGGGCCGGTCCGGCGCCCAAAGCGCCCTTGGCCGAACCACAATTGAACTCCACAAAAATAGGCCGGCGGAAGTGCTATTGCAACTGCGCGTTCCCCATCCTGCTGTCCGCGAATTAGTGAAACTGCTGTCCGCGATTTAGCGGAACGACTGTCCCGTTTTTGCGAAATACGCACGTCCGACGCAGCTTGCGTTGACAGAGGCGGTTTTACACCCCACTCAGCCCTGTCCGGATCTGGCGCTCCTTGCTCGCTCCGCTGGCCTACACAGTTGATTGCGAACGACCCAGAACGGCTCTCGAAAACGAGCGTCGAACGAAATCAGATCACTGCTTGTTCTCCCTTAGCGTTGTTTGGCGTACTTTTATCGCGATGCCCTCTTGTGGGCCGTGCCTCATGCCTGACTACGAAGCGGCGCTAGTCGGACCGGTTGCCCGCGCGACCGAAGCCTTGGCCCGCCTTGACGAACGGCTGGCCCGTTCCCCCGTCCGCGAAGGGTTTATCGAGCGCCAGCATTTTGCCGATGCGGCCGCGGCGCTGTGGCTCGAAGGCGAACTCGTCATATCGAGGACCTCGTCCTGCACGACGCCCACATGGAGATTCGCATCCCGACCCACGAGCTCACCCGCGCGCATGCCGTCTTGCGCGTCCGCCGGCACCGACGTGCCGGCGAGGACGCCACGTTCCGACGAGCGGCCGGACTTGATCTACGATCTCGACTGGAATGAAGAAGAACGGCTGACCGAATGGCAGACCGTCTTCGCCGACACGCGGGAGTGGCCATTGGTGATGCGCGCCGCGATCCTGCTCGATGCCTGGTCAGACATCGAGGTGCTGCAGCATGGCATCTGGCTCGGACAGCTGCTGGTGACCGCGCTGCTGCGCCAGGAAGGTATCTCCGCCAACCATCTCGCTAGCCTGCATCTCGGCGCGAAAAACATTCCGCGGGAGCGGAGGCGGGCGCGCAATCGCAGTGACCGGTTGCTGGCCTCCCTCGATGGAATCCATGAGGCCGCACTCGTGGGGCTGAAGGAGCACGACCGGCTGGTGATGGCGAAAAGCCAGATGGAACGGCGGCTAAAACAACGGCGCACCAGCTCGAAACTGGCCGACCTGGTCGAATTCGTACTCTCGCGGCCGATCGTCTCGACCGGCATGATCCAAGAGGTGCTAAAAGTCTCGAAGCAGGGCGCGCTCAATCTTGTCGGCGAGCTCGGCCTGCGCGAGATGACGGGGAGGGGGAGGTTTCGGGCATGGGGTATTGTATAGTCCGCAGCCGTTCGTCGTAAGTTCTGCCAACTTTGCCAAGTCATTTCATCCACCCGCGCAGAGTGTCCAGCGTTCGCTTAAGCCACCCGTGTTCCCAGCCGTACATGGTGACGTAGTTGGTCACTTCGGTCACTTCCTGCTGGCCAGGCTCCGCAATCTTGAACCCCTGATAGTCCATGCAGCTGTAGAGAGCCCCTGGCTGAGGATTGACCACACGATTGCCGGCTGCATTGATTCCAAAAGCTAAGGAATCCGAAAAGCCCCACATGCCAAAATGATCCGAAAGCCATGTAGCTTAGGAACGCACCTATCGCGGCCATTTCCAGCGTATTGCCGACCTCGCTGACTCGTTGAACATGGTCAGATTGGTCGATCGGCAGCACGTTCAAGACGCGGGACGCGATCGAGTGGGCATCCTTTGTGTCGACGGGTGTTCAGGTACTCGATGGCTTCGGAATAACGTCTCCATCCGAGCTTGAGCGAGTTGCCCGGGAGTCCGCAAAGGTCGACGCGCCCAGTTGTGCCATAAAGCCCTCACCTTTTGTCTGGTAGTGAAATACTCGGGTCCGATACCTATCTGTAGTCATTCAGATTCGGATCAGGTCTTGAACTCCCAAAGCGACGGCGATACTCGGAGCGTTGGACGGGTCGGCTACCAACGAGCGATCAAAATCGAAAGACATTTTGGGTGGGAGTCCTGGGAGGTTCTTCTGCTTCCAGAGATATTGGGTGGCAATGCACCCCTGTCTTATAATGCCTTGCGGAAATTGCTTTGGGTTGTAAGCAAGGATGCCTTGCTCGAAAAGAAAATCATAGAATTCACTATTTGACCCAACGTCTGATAAGGCCTGTTCTCCGGTCTGATCGCTTTTACGCATTACGTTCCTGTTGAATTGAAGGGCGGCGCTCTCTAGGGTGGCGCGCGTGTTTCCAGGAAGTTCAACAGTCCATATGGCGCTTGTTATCTTGGTTAACCATGGAACCATTAGGTATGAGCCATAGACGCCTGGATAGTAGGCCCCCTTTAAGACGGCTTTCATCCAAGCGCGAAGGTATGCTTCGTATTTTCCGCCAGCAGGTTTAGGAGTCTCTATGTCGAAGTAGACTACAGAACCCGGTGGGAATTGTGCCTGCTTCATCAATTTTATAGCCGCTTCGCCGTGCAGCGTTCCATCTGCTTCTGCAGGACTGTCGCTCTGATTTCCGATGTAGGTTGGAAGAAAGCCCCAATCTCGCTCGGCTAGATAATCCTTCTTTGAAATCCATTCGTGATCTATTTTGGTGATGGAGTGAGTTAAATAAAGGCAGGTCAGTTGGAAATTATTCTTGCGAATGGCTCTTTCATTAGCGTCTTGAAAGTAACTATATATGTCGATGCCGAGAGTAGGCTTCTTTTCATCGCAGTTGACTGCTGAAGTATCCGGAGGAGTGGCTGCATCCGCGCGCCCTATGGGTAGGGCCGAAGCAAGGGCCAGTGAGGAACCACAGACGAATTGCCGGCGCGTACTCACGGAGCCGCCTCCCCCTCGTTAGCGGAACAGAATAGCCCAATCCTTCCGCTCGCCATAGTGGCAGCATTCCAAAAGGTTGGCAAATGTAGCCGACATTGGGTTAAAGCGCTCGCTCCTCGCCACCCTCACGGCCCATGCCGTCGTCGGCCAGCCCGTGCTGACTCTAAGCGCCGAATGGTTTCTCGGCGTTCTGAGCGCGCGCCGATACCAGCGACAACGCTCCGCAGCGATGCCGGACCACGGTCGACGCCGCCGTGCCAGGAGCAGGCGCCCTGCCGCCCGATCGAATTGCGAGTGCCAGCCGTCGCGGCAGGTCATGAGCCGGCAAGGAGCACCAAAGGTCACCATCGCGAGAACGAACGCGATTGCCCTTATCGCGGCAGGATGCCTAAGAGCTCCATTGATCGGAAGCGGCTCGCCGGCGACGCGATGCACCTGCTTGTGCCCACTTCGGATGGTAGCGCCGAAGGCTGAATCAGGCGAACGCCCTCGAACAAATATTTCCCGCCTTTCGGGCTGCTCGGCAAGCTGGGGAAGAAATGTCATATGAAATTCAATTGTTTAGATGTTTTGGTGCCCAGGGGCGGGATGCTTCCAGACGATTGTTTTCAGCGACTTGCCAGCGGTGGGACACGGGGAGGATTGAGGCGCGCGTCGTCTCTGAAGGTGCCAATCTCGACATTATTGACGAAGTCGCACAGCGAGTTTCTATTCAAGGAACAGAAGGATGCGCTTTGGCTCGCCAGCCCGGTCCAGGTCTATCTCGATCTGCTGCGCGGGGACGGCCGTTCGCGGGACATGGCCGAGCATTTGAGAAAGGAAATTCTGGGAATTTGACATGAGCAAACCGATAACTGCCGATGGCTGTAAAAAACGAAGTCACTGACAACTGCGAACGCCTCCTGGTCACGCTAATACGGGGCCTTGGCCAGTGGCACGACTCGATCCTCCTGATCGAGGGGCTCACCCCGCGCTACCTGATTGACAAGAAGCCGCCGGACGTTCCTGCCCATGCCGGTACCGGCGATGTCGACGTCGTCATTCAGCTCCACATGCTTGGCCGATAACGACGCCTTTCACACGCTGGAAGACAACTTCAAAAAGCTCGACTTCGAGCGCGGGACTAACAGCGCCGGCTGACCCGTCTCTTGGCGCTGGGAGATCAAGGCTGACGCGAAAGCGAAGGTCATTCTCGAACTGCTTGACGACGATCCGGAAATCCGTCACCCGCACGCACGCGCATGATCTGATCTACTGCCTGACCCACTACGACGGCGAACCGGAAACGAAGGAGTCGCTCAGACTCTCGGGAGCGCTGTCGTCGCTTATGAGTTTATGTAGGGGCCCTGCGTTACAAGGGCGCCGGTCAAATTTCACAAGCCAACCGAGGTCCCAAGCGCCGCGAACCTTTCCTCCGATGGGTTAGGGGCAAAGTCTCGCTGCCCCGCTAACCATTTCCTCGAGAGTGGTACCCGCCGGCAGATTCAGCCATCCGTTCAGTCGCCGTTTGCCAAGCGGTGTGTCCGAACTTGGGCTGGTCCAAGACCAGTCATGCTCTGACACTTTCTCGCTTTGTCACGGCGACGTTGCTCTTTCTTGAGCAATTGCACGAGGCCTCCATGGGCCTTGTCCAGCGTCTTCGGAGCAGAAACTTTTGCCCACGGTCTTCGCCGGATGCCTACGTATTGCCTAGATCTTCTCGCTCCTGTCGCATCATTTCATCAACCCGCCTTCAGGAAGCCGAACAGCCCGCGCCTGGGCCGCTGATCGGCAAGCAATCGCTGGGAAGTCTCGGCCTGTTTTTGCCAGCTGTCACGCTGGGCCTTTAGATCGTCGGCGTGGTCCCGCATCATTGCCAGCTGGGCGCGCAGGCCTTCAATCTCAGCCTTCAAGGCGGGTGTTTCATCTGCCGTTGCAACTGGGGTTGCGTCTCGTTTCACAGCACCGTCGAGCGCAACCGTCCCGGCGTTGCGCGGATATACTCGGAACAACTCGGCAGGATCGATGTCGAATATGTCGATAAAGGGCGTCGGCGATCTTCAGAGATTGGAGTAGTTTAGACGACTACCCCCTGCCCGTCACCCATCGCAATTAGGTCCGGACTCACAACAGTGCCCTGTCCGTTGCTGCGGGCTGCCTGGACAACCGTGCCCTGCCCGTTGCCAATCGAAAGCGCACTTTGATAGGCGGTAACCCATACCAACCCGATCAGCGAGAGAGCCGCAAGACAGTTGAGTATGTTCCTGCTCATGCTTTGCCTCCGTCGTGTTTGCCGATCTTTTTGGCGAACTCTTCTTTGATGGGGAACCAGACGTCCTCATAAAACGTCTTGGCGATCGGCCCAACCCGAATGTCGAACTCTTTGCCTTTCGTGACGGTCACGAAACCGAGCCGCGCCAGCCGAGCCAGCTTTGCCTTCGCGTGGGACTGAGGGCACCCCGGGTGATAGTCGCCGGTATCCCTGAAGTGCTCCAGGTTCATGGGACGGTTGACCCACGAGTAGCGCGTCAGCACATGGACCCATCCTTCGACCTCGGCGCTTCTCGCCAACACAAGCCAACGCAGTTCATCGGGGTCGATGTCAAGAACGCCATTCATCGTGGCGATTTCCAGATTCTTGGCGATGCCCTGCTCGTACACCTGCGACGGCAGCGTGTCGTGCCGCGCCTTCTCCACCATCTTGTTGGGAGGCGTCGCGGCATAGCCTGGTTCATCGCACCAAGGCTTGAGAATCTCCACGCCATGAGCAGTGATGGAACTCTTGTTTGCGCGCAGCCAGTCGAGAGTGGCCTGAGCGGCATCGCGTATAAGCGCTTGGATGCGCGGATCGCTGAACCGTGCTGCGTAAAAGGCGAAATGGTCGGGCCTTTGCATCTTGGGGTCCGGGCAGAGCCCGCTCCGTTTGATCGAACTTCACAGCATAGAGTTGGGAAGCAGATGGGGATAATTCAAATTGAACCCACCCCGGCGCCTGCTCGCGCGCGTACGACGACGCAAGCAGACCCGCATTCACTTTGAACGCTCACCTTGCACATTCAGGGTGCGTTATCCCTCCTCGTTAATCGCAGGCATCGTGCCCGGCAGCTGCTCCGTCGGAGCCGCCGCTTCGAGCGCCAACATCAGCTCGAAGGCCCGCTTCTTCCGCCCTGAGGAGGGCTTGTTCCATGAAGAAAGCTACGATGATGCAGACCACGGCCTCTGCATTCTTCATCGCCGCGAGCGCCGTCGGCTACTCGACCCTGGCTGGGACTGCCTCGGCCCGTGCGGATGAGACCATCGTCATCTGCAAGGAGGCCTTGGCCGTCCCAGCCGCGGCGGCTGCTTGCGCGGCGGTCGGTGTCGTCGTTCACGAACTCTTCCTCGCGGATCGCCCCTTCGGCCCGAACGGCGAGCTGATGAAGATTATCCTGATGCCGGTGAGCATCATGGACGGCAACATCAAGGCGATAGGTCGCGAGTCCGGCGAGCTGGCCAAGGTGCTGCGTGGCATCAGCGGGATCAGCATTCGCGACATCGAGCGCTACGGCATCCTCGGCGGCCCGGGCTCGGTCTTCCACAAGCCCTTTGGCTAGAACCAAAACGGGAGGTTGGCGGATCTTCGGACCCGCCACCCACCACAATCCCACAGAAAGGAATTGCAGTCATGAAGAAGCTTCTCCTGGCCTCCGCTCTGGGATTGGCCACCCTCGGCGCTTCCCCTGCTTTCGCGGCGGGTGCGTTCGACTTCCTGGACCCCTGCATCAAGGCGGCGGGCGATTTCGCTAATCAGCGTCAGCAGGTCCGTGCAAAGTACGAAAACCTCGAAGGCAGCATCCCCACGATGGTCGCCGACGCCGAATTTCGCGACGCCTGGATGAAGGCCAAGCGGGAGCAGGCTCGCCCGATCTTCGATGCGGAGGTGGCGCCTCAGCTCGCCAAGTACGGCCTCAAGGACATGGATCAGGCGTTCGATGCCTGGTTCAAGGACATGATCGCCGCTGTAGACCCCCAGGACCTCCAGAACCTCATCAACGAGACCTATCGGATGATGGCGAAGGAGGAGGTGGCTCAGTACCGCTCGAAGACCGAAGCCGGTTACGACAAGGCCAAGTCTGAGCTGGATGGCTCCTGCAAGCAGGATGTCGGCAACCAAGCGCTGCGTGTCGTCCTCGCTCCCATCGGCATCATCGGCGGCAACTTCGAAGCGGCCAAGGACGAGCGCAACGTCGTCACCCAGGTTTTTCGCGCCATGACGGGCATCAGCCTCAAGGACATCGCCTCGCATGGCATCCTCGGCGGCGACAACTCCGAGCTGCGCAAGCTGGTCAACGGTCTCGTCGGCGGTAAGAACTCGGAAGTCAACAAGTTCCTCCAGGCCCCCTTGGGCGGCGGTAACTCATTCTTCCACAAGCCCTTCGGCTAAGATAAAACCAACGCGGTGGCGGGTCTTCGGGCTCGCCGCAATGCGCGTAAGCCGGCTTTGGTTGTTCCAAGGAGTTGATTGGCGTGAAAAGTCCTTCTGCCGTAGGGCGCTTAGCAAAGAGTTGGGAAGATACATTCTTATTCCATTGTTTATTGCCGCCGCTTTCATCGCAGTTGTGAGCTCTTCCCATCGCATCCCCACAATATTTGTTCATCCAATCGAAGATGTGCGAGATGTTAAGCCGATTCCTCGTATAACCCCTCAAGGTGAGGAGGCTCCTGGACTGGATTTTGGGGGTCTGACGGACGCGGAGTTTGGGGGCGGAGGGGCAAGCGATCTGGTTAGAAGTCGGTAGCTCTTTGGCCGGGATCGTTAAGGGCTTCAGTTCAGCATCGAGGCGATGCTCTTGGCGCTATAGGCAGCACCGCGGTCGTTCAGGTGGTCGGCTGCCGCCAGTTCGGCCGCAATGGTGCGAAGACTCCGCTGGCCCCGCTTCGGCCCCCTACGGCGCAAGCTCTTTGCCATTGCTACAACCTCCGGCATCTTGGCAGCGGGACAGACTTCCCCCTTCTTGGTCGGACGTTTCCGCGAGACCTTGCGCCCGCGCGTTGCTTGCGCAATATCTGGAGCATGGCGAAACATGCAACTACCGCTCGGCGCTCGGCGTCATCAGGCCAGTTTGTCACTACGAAGGGCGCCAATTCGGTTGGGCGGACCAGTGACGGGGTTGTGATCCTGAAGCCTGCCACCAAGCCGACGCATTTCACGCAAAGTGAGATACGCAGCACGATTAGGGAAGTGAAGGGGAGCGACGGCCGCTTATCGAGCAGTAAGAATCATTGATGGCTGCGCATCCGCGCAATGTGTTCATCAACTGTGCCTTTCGACCCCGAATTTGAACCCCTATTCCACGCGATAGTTTTTACTGTGATCCGGTCAGGATTCCGCGCGCGGTGCGCGACCGAATCTGACGACGCGGGAGAGAACCGCTTCTCTAAGATTCAGCAATCGTGGAGGAATGCCGCTACGGCATCCATGATATTTCGCGAACTGAAACCAGCGGCAATCCTCCTCTGCCTCGGTTCAATATGCCGCTCGAACTCGGCTTTTCCTCGGTGCCAGACGCTTTGGCGACGGCGATCAAAAAAAGAAGAAGACTCTAATCCTTGACCGCGAGCAATATCGATTCCAACGGTTTGTTTCGGACCTCGCCGGCCAAGATATTCACTCGCACAATGGCGACGTTTCGACCGCGGTGCGTGAAATGGCAACTTGGTTGCGCACTCAATCGAGGTCGACCACTGTACCGGGCGGAATGAAGATCGCCGACGAGTTCGCCCAATTCCAAGAAGCCTTGCCCGCGATCTTAGGGCAACAAGGACTTGTAAGAGCCGAGATGACATTCGGCGACTACACCGCTATTGCCGTGGCATACATCAAGGAAAACGCCTGACATTACCCGTGAAAAGGTAACACTGGCCACTGCCGTCAGTGCTGCTTTGGGAGTTAGCTACTGGGCGGCTTCCAAAAGCGAGATTTTGTTTTCAAGTGGCCAGCGTTGACCCCCATGCCGCCACTTGCCGGACCCGAAAAAAACCTGCTAGATGCGCGCGTCATGTTTCTAGCTATCTGGCTATCCGAATGGCGGGAAGAGCAACAATTCGATCTTCGGATCGAGTACCAATCCAACGGACCGACGGTCGGCGGTCCTTACTCGTCTACCTCGATCCGGATATTATTAAGGCGCTGAAGAAAGCGGCCGTTGATGACGACCGTCATAGCTACGAAATCGCCGAAGAAGCGATTCGGGAGTGGCTTCGGGAGCGTGAGGTTCGGATATCGTTGGGGTAAGCTCGGCGTTTCGATGAGTAGTTTCGTCTGGGGGGCGATCAATGTCGATCAGGACTGTCCAACAACTCTGCGAAATTTCGCCCCTGGTGCAGGATGATGGGCTTGTTGACCAGATCGCTAATGTTGAGGACCTGCACAGGGGCAAGATCGATCCAGATGCGTTCTTCCGCAGGAACCATTTCACCGACGGCTTGAATACACTGATCCGAAGCGGCTTCGACCGGCTCTCGGGGAGATCGGACGCTGGGGCGTTCTACCTTTCGCAGTCGATGGGCGGCGGCAAAACCCACTCCCTGATCGCATTCGCTCTGCTAGCCCAAGATGACGGCCTGCGGCACCGGATCATCCCTTCTATTGCGCCGACCGCGACGTTTGGCGCGGCCAAGGTCGTGGTCTTCAACGGCCATCAGAACCCGCCGAATTTTCTGTGGGGCGAGATCGCCGAACGGCTCGGTCGCCCGGATGCTATGTCGCGTTTCTGGAAGGACGGCGCCAAGGCCCCCGGCGTCAACGACTGGATCGCGGCTCTTGGCGACGAACCCGTCCTGATCCTGCTCGACGAGTTGCCAAGTTATCTACAGATGGCCGAAGGCCAGATGGTCGGAAACTCAACACTTGCCGACATCACGATCGGCGCGCTAGAGCGGCTCTTCAATGCTCTCAGCCAATTGCCCGCTGCCTGCGTGGTGGTGACGAACTTGCTCGACGACGTGTTCGCGGAAGGGTCGAATAAACTCAAGACTTTGATCAACACGTTGAACAAGCAGTACGGAAAATATGCCCAGGCGATCACGCCCGTTCAGCAGAACTCGGGCGAAGTCTTCCAGATCATCCGTAAGAAATTATTCGACAAGCTTCCCGACGACGATGTGATCGAGGAGATCGCGCAAGCCTACGTTGACGAGTTAAACAAGGCCAAACGCGTAGACGACATTCCGGTCGTCCCCGAAAGCTACATCGCCCGCATACGCGAGACTTATCCGTTCCATCCGTCGATCCGGGACGTTGTCGCGCGATTCAAGGAAAACCCGGGGTACCAGCAGACGCGCGCTCTGATCCGCATCCTACGCTTTGCCGTCCGAAACGCATGGAAGTCGACCGACCAGATCTTCCTCATTGGCCTGCAGCATCTCGACTTCAATACGCAGGGCGTGATTGAGGAGGTCCGCAAGATCAACACCCATTTCACCAACGCCGTCTCCAAGGACATCGCCGACCGCGGCAATGCCAAAGCCGAGCAGATTGACGCCGGAGCGGACTCAACCACCGCCACGTCAGTCTCCAAGCTTATCCTCATGGCGTCGCTCTCGACTGCCGAGCAGCCGATCCTGGGCCTGCGCCGCAATGAGATTGTCGAGATACTCATCGATCCCCTGACGAAAACTCCGGCGATCGCCTCCGCGATCGACAAACTCACTCAGGAGGCGGAGTATCTTTTCGTCGATCCGTCCCAACGGATATTCTTCGGGCAAACCGCGAACGTCACATCAGAAATCAACAACACTGCGTCGAGCCTGGCGGAGGAGGTCGTCGATCAGGAACTGCGCCGGAAGCTCGAGGACGTCTTCGAACCGAAGACAAAATCTCTTTACCGGCAGCTCGCGATTCTGCCCTCGCTAGACGAGATCAAGATTGGGGATGAGGACGTCACCCTGATCATCCTGGAGCGCTCGGCAACAGAGCTTCCCGCCGAACTCGTTAAGTGGTGGGAGGAGCTTGATCGTCGTAACCGCGTCCTGATACTGGCAGCCGACCGCAACGCTATCAGCACACTGCGCTCTGTCGCTCGTCAGATGCGGGCGATCGCCGTCGTTGGTGCGTTCGTCCTTTCACGTCATGGCAAAGAGTCGTCGCAAATGCGCGACGTCGAAAAAATCAGGGAGCGGGCTGCCAACCAGTTTACTTCTGCCGTGCGGGAAGCGTTCTCCTCGCTCGTGTTCCCGACCGGGTCGGCGCTGCGCGATTACAGCCAGTTCCGCATGGAGTTCGACAACAATGACTACAGGGGCGAGGAGCAGATCCTCAAGACACTTGAGGAGCGGGGCAAGTTCTATCCTCCGGCCAAGATCGAAAAAGATATTCGGGCCATCAGGGCTGAAGCTGAAGAGGAGCTTTTCGATACCGACGCGGTCCCGCGAGCCGAACTGAAACGAAAGGCGGCAGCTAAGCCCGGATGGTATTGGCTTGCTTCGGGCGGCCTCGACTACGTGATCAATGAGAGCGTGCGAACCAAACATTGGCGCGAGCGTAACAACCTCATTGAGAAGAAATTCACCCGACAAACGTCCGTGCAGGTCAGGCTCGACGGCGCCATCGAGCCGATGGTCGATAAGGGGGTCTACCGATTGACCGTGACGCCAGAGGATGCGGACGTCGTCTATGCCTCCGAGCACGGCGCCCCCGATCCAAATACGTCTGCGAGAGTCCAGGGCCGGCTCTGGGAGACGAGTGCCTCCAAGGCGTGGTTCCTGGCGGTCGATTCGAAGAGTGAAGCGGTATCGGGTCCGGTCCTCGAGTGGCTAGCGCCGGTACGACTTTCCCCGTCAGCGCAATCCACCTACGCGGGCGTCGAGATTACCTGGGCCGTGCTGCCGCGTTCGGCGCAAGTGCGCGTCACCTTCGACGGAAGTGATCCAAGGGCGATGCCGTCTGCCAAGGGGCTAATCGTCGCGCCGGAAGGTTCAGTTACTGCCCGCCTGATCGCGACCGTCGACGAACGCATCTCCGATGAAGTCGAAATAAACCTTGTCGGCGGCAAGAAGTCGGAGAAGCGGATTCTACGGGACGATCTGCCCGTTCTGCTCCTGGAGCGTCAGGAGTTCGTATCGATTACCACGCTGACCGACGCCCTCGAAACGCTCAAGATTGCCCAAGGCGCAACCATTAAGGGCGGAAAGCTTGAGATCGGGACCGAGGAGGGCGACCTCTTCGTGGACACTGTCTTTGGCGATCATGTCGCGCTACCTCCGACCGCTGTCGAGACCATCATGAGCACCATTGCGCGTGAAGCCGGATTCGAGGCCACTCGCGCTAATGGAGCGTTCAACGCGACGAAGTTCACGACCGGAAAGGATTTCCGGATTTATGCGGACACAATGAAGCTCGATTTCGAGAGCCTCAAGTGGACGCAGGACAACATCGATTGATCGAAACCAACAAGGGAATGCGCGTTATGTCTGGGTTCGATTGCGCCGATCATTACCTCGAGCACTGCTATCTCGTGCAGGTTCCGCGCGGTCTGAAGGATGATGTGCACGTCTTCGAGGTCTTCGGTCGTCGTCCGAAGGAGACAGAAGAAAGCTGGGGGCCCGAGGCCATTCACCGAGCCAATCTCGTAAAGGCAAAGTGGGATGCTATCTCCGGCGAGATCCGCCTCGAATTCAACCGCCGCCTGAAGTCAGAACGCAAGAAAGCTGGATCGTGGTCGCTCGGCAACAACGCCGTACAGCGCCTTCTCGGCAAGGAGCTTCTGGTGCTTGTCTGGGCTGTCGAGGGGGACGATATTTCGATTGAGCAATGCGAGGTTGCCATTCGGAACTGGATTGGGTTCAAGCCCGAAGAGCGTTGGTGGCTCTACACCATGACCGCCGCCTCGACTGGCTATGCGCATCAGACCGGCCTGGGATGGCGCGGTGCGCTGGCGAAAGCACTATGCTTCGGAACGAAGCAAGATGTTTTCTCGCTCGGGTCAATGATGGGGCGCGGTCAGTTGCCGCCCCGGAGGAACGACGATTTCCAATCCGAGCGGAATTCGGAGCGCACGAAACTCGAGTCCGCCGTGCTGAAGGCCATCGCAAGTAACGGCACCACGCCTACCTTTGCTTGATCCGTGGCCAGATGAACCAGATGACGTTAATCCCTCCGATAGTAGCGCCGTTGTCCCTGGCCGATGCACCCTCTTTCATCGAGCGTGAGATGCCGGTTGGGCGCATTTCCGCTGAAGCTTACAAAGAACGGAAAGCCGGCGCAGGCCAGACATTGACGGCGCTTGGATCATATTGGAAGGGGCGCAAGCCACTCATTCTCGTTCGGGCCACCGTGCTCGGATGCCTATTGCCCGCGACTAATGATCCAGTGAAGGACCTCCGTATTTTCCTGATGCTTATGGGCATGGACGACAGTGCGTTCGCCCGGCGCATCAAGTCGATCTCACCAAAGGACATCGATTTGGATTGGTCAGGCTATCTGAAGCTCGTCGAGCCTGGCGAACGGCCGGTCTGGCGGAAGACCCTGCCCAAGGAGAACCGGCACCGGTTGATTGCCGATTGGCTAGAGACGCTCCCCTATGACGATCGGCTCGCATTTTGCTTCCGGCCTGAGGAATGTAACGAGGACGAACTTCTTGGCGGCATCTGGGACGAGGTGAACGCGCATCTCAAAACGTCGGCGCAATCATTCCAAGAGCTGATCGAGCAACTTGGCATCATGCGGTTTGGCCATCGGCCCAAGGTCGCTGATACTTTCTGCGGTGGCGGCTCGATTCCGTTCGAGGCAGCGCGTATGGGCTGCGACGTCTACGCCTCCGATCTAAACCCGATCGCCTGCATGCTAACCTGGGGAGCCTTCAATTTCATCGGCGCCAGCAAAGAGAAGCGTGCCGAGATCGAGGCCGAGCAGAAGCGCGTTGCGCAGGCCGTTGAAGCCGAGATCACGCGCCTCGGGGTTGAGCACGATGCCCACGGCAATCGCGCCAAGGCCTATCTTTATTGCCTGGAGACACGCTGTCCGAAAACAGGCTGGACGGTTCCTATGGCGCCGTCCTGGGTGATCTCGAAGACACGTTGCGTAGTCGCACGTCTTGTTCCTGATCACGACCTCAAGCGCTACGACATCGTAATAGAGAGCGGCGTCGATGAAAGCGCGATGAAAGTCGCCGCACAGGGCACCGTCCGAGACGGCCGCCTTGTTCATCCGATGAATCCTGGGAAGGACGGCGTCGCGGTATCCGTCATCCGCGGAGATTATCGTGAGAATGGGGTCAACAAGAATCGGCTGCGACGCTGGGAGAAGAGCGACTTCGTACCACGACCGGGTGACATCTTCCAGGAGCGTCTCTACGGCATCCAGTGGATCACAAAAGAGTCGATTGGCAAAGGCCGCCAAGAGACGTTCTTCGCCTCTGTGACGGAAAAGGATCTCGCCCGCGAACACCAAGTCGAATCGATAGTTCGGGAGAACCTCTCCCGCTGGCAAGAGAAAGGGTTTGTCCCGGACGGGCCGATCGAAGAGGGTGACAAGACTGACGAGCCTATTCGTACCCGAGGATGGACATATTGGTCCAATATATTTTCAGCGCGGCATATTCTGTATTTGTCCTTATTTCAACAGACATTGAGTCCTCATACCGCTATATCTGCTTGCGCGGTCTTAAATTTTTCGTCCAAGTTGACGCGATGGTCAGTTGGGAGTCGTGGAAAGCCAGGAGTTGCTCCAAATGGAGACTTCCCTGCTATGGTATTTAGTAACCAAGCGTTGAATACGTTTTATAATTACGCGCAGAGAGGCTTAAACGACTTAAACGAAATTTTTCGGATTAAGACCCCCAGATTTCCAATCGATAGCAGCGTTAACATCACAACAGTGCCTGCTGCTGGAATGGATGCCGGTGCAGACATGTTTGTCACCGACCCGCCCTACGCCGACGCAGTCAACTATCACGAGATTACCGAGTTTTTCATCGCGTGGCTGCACAAGAACGCGCCACCGCCATTCGATCACTGGACGTGGGATAGCCAACGTTCGAACGCCATCAAAGGCTCCGATGAAAAGTTTCGCGCCGACATGGTCGATGCCTACAAGGCAATTGCCACCCACATGCCGGACAACGGAATTCAGGTGGTCATGTTCACCCACCAGGATGCGGGCGTCTGGGCTGACCTTGCGGCAATCATGTGGTCGGCTGGTCTCAGCGTGACGGCTGCCTGGAATATCGTGACCGAAACGGAGAGCGCGCTCAAGCAGGGCAACTATGTTCAGGGCACGATCCTGCTCGTCCTTCGCAAGAGACTGGTGGCGAAGAATGCCAAACGGATGGATATAGAGGGTGAGATCGAGGCCGAGGTAGACCGGCAATTAAAGGTACTCAACGACCTGGACGAGGACTGGACCACTGAGCGCCTCTATACGGACGGTGATCTACAGCTTGCGGCGTACGCGGCGGCGCTTCGCGTCATAACCGGCTACGAGACAATCGACCGCGTTCAGGTCGGTGCAGACGTCTACCGTAAGCTCAACAAGGGCGAGAAGACTGTCATCCGCGAGTTGATTGAATATGCGGCGTCCGTTGCCAATAACAAGCTCGTGCCTGAGGGCTTCCAGACCGGCCTGTGGCGCGAGCTAGATCCAGTTTCGCGTTTCTACGTCCGCATGCTCGACATGGAATTCAAGGGAACAACGAGGTTCGCCGACTATCAAGATTTCGCCAAGACCTTCGCGGTCGCCGACCATACGGCGCTGATGGGGTCGACCAAGGCGAATGCCGCATCGCTCGCAGGTGCCGATGAGATGAAGGCGCGTCTCCTTGAAGGCAGGGGTTTCCCGACGTCGCCGCTGCGCCGCGTCCTGTTCGCGATCTACAAGACCATGCAGAAGGAAGATCCAAAGTATGGCGTGTCATTTCTGCGGACTGAGTACGGACCGGATTACTGGCCGACGCGCATGAAGCTCGTCGAGTTCGCACGATATGTGGCGCTCAAGACAGTGAAGACCCGCCCGGCTGAATGTTCGGCAGCGGATCTCCTGGCTCAGAAGCTCGAAGTCGATCGCCTCTAAGGTAGGTAGTCCATACCGCATGGCCATTACGCGTCATTCGTCTCGCCGCACCTCGCTCCGCGACATGCTAGGCGAGCGACTGTCGCGCGCAGAACGGTATCTGCGCATCGCTGGCTATTTCCGATCGTCGCTCCTGGAGTTGGTCTCGGAGGAAATTCGAAATGTCGACGAGATTAGGGTCGTCTGCAACGCGGAACTCGACCCGAATGACGTGGCTATCGCAAAGGCAGCCTCCGAGGGGACCGACGCCATTTCTCGCATGCTCATGGCGAACTGGATGGCGGACCAGACGAGCCTCGACGCGCTCTTCGAGAAGGATCGCTACCGCATTTTGCACGACCTGCTTGTGTCCGGACGGATGAAGGTCAGGGTCGTGCCTCGCGATGGCTCTACTGTATTTCTGCACGGCAAGGCGGGAATCATCGAGTATCGCAATGGGGGGGCGAGCGCCTTCGTTGGCTCGATGAACGAGAGCGCGACCGGCCTGCTCCATTCCTACGAGATCCTGTGGGAGGACGATGATCCAGAGGCGACCGCCTGGGTGCGCGAGGAATTCGAGCATTTCTGGTCGCTCGGCATCGACCTGCCGAATGCGGTCGTTGAGCACATCGGAGCGGTCTCTCGCCGAATCGAATATCGCTCGATTCAAGAGGCACGCGATCAGCTTGGCATTGAGAACCCCGCTTCCGTCCTGGTCGATCGCCCAATATACAAGTCCGGCCAAATCCTCCGTCCATGGCAGAAGCGATTCGTCCAGACCTGCGTCGATGACTGGAAGGTCCATCGCAAGGCACGATTCCTAATTGCCGATGACGTGGGGCTGGGCAAGACGCTCTCGATGGCCTCCGCCGCACTCGTCCTCTCCCTCCTCTCCAACGGCGGCGTCCTGGTCCTGGCGCCGGCGACCCTCATGCGGCAATGGCAGACGGAGATTCAGGACAACCTTGGCCTCCCATCGGCGATCTGGTCGAGCACGACAAAACAGTGGCTCGACGGCAAAGAGTTGCCGCTCTCTTTCAAGGGCGAGTTGGGCGCAGTCGCGCGTTGTCCCTTGAGGATAGGGATCGTCTCGACAGGACTGATTGTCAGCGGCGATGAGGACGGCGAGATCCGGCACCTCATCAACAAGAAGTTTGCGGTCGTTATTCTGGACGAAGCACATAAGGCTCGGGCGGACCGCGGCGGTAAGGACGGCGCCCGCATCGGCGAGAAGCGGCTACTTTCCTTTATGGAGAAGATCGCCGGCAACGCTCAGAGTGTCCTGATCGGCACCGCAACTCCGATTCAGTTGCGGGCCGAGGAACTTCACGATCTCATCGCGATGCTCGCGAAGGGAGCGAACCATGTGCTCGGGATCGAAGGCAGCCGCGGTTGGGCTTCCGACGCCTGCATGGGCTATCTGACCGGCGACATGTCATGGCCAGTGAATCCAACCGACCAATGGGCCTTGCTCCGTAATCCTCTGCCGCCTTCAGCCGAAGATCCAATTTACCGTCAGGTTCGGACGGCGGCGAAACTTGCTGACAACAGGGTAGACGGACCGCGATACGACGATCTGTCGCGCGGCGTCAGGGCCGAGCTTCGCCACCAGTTCGAGCGATTGGCGAAGCAAACAAATCCCATCATTCGCCGCGTAATCCGGCGCTCGCGCGGCATGCTCGAGGAGGCCAAGCTTCTCGCCCCGATTGAGGTCGTGATCCATCCACGCCTTGAGGACGAATTGTCCGAGCAGCTGTTCGATGGCGGCGGCCTCGAAATGGGCCTTGCGTTTCGACAAGCCTATGACGCGGCAATCCGATTCTGCTCGCTCTACGCGAAGGAGCGCCCGGCCGCGGGCTTTATGAAAACGATTCTCTTGCGCCGCATCGGATCGTCAGTCGCAGCAGGTCTTTCAACTACGCGCTCGCTGCTTGCTGGCGCCACGGTGACAGACGAGGACGACGATCTGATCGGCGAGAAGATGCGGCTGCCGCTGACGCCTACCGAAATCGACGCGCTAAGAGAGGTTGAAACCAGCCTCGTCGCCGTCCTCGAGCGCGACCGCATGGACCCAAAGGTTGCGGTCATCGTTCACTACCTACAGAACCGTCGATGGCTCGTTGACCATGGCATGATCGCTTTCAGTCAATATTACGACACGGCGGCGTTCGTGGCCGAACGGCTCTGCGAGCAATTCCCAAGCGAGAAGATCGCTCTGTATGCAGGTGGCGGGCGATCGTTCGTGTTTCTGGGCAAGGAACGCCGGCGCGCCGATCGCGACGACATCAAGGATAGAGTGAAGCACGGCGAAATTCGTCTGGTCGCAGCCACGGACGCGGCCTGCGAGGGTTTGAACCTTCAACAGCTGGGATCGCAGGTCAACGTAGACCTGCCGTGGAACCCGTCGCGTCTCGAGCAGCGCAAGGGCCGCATCCAGCGCATCGGACAACGCCGGAAGCAAATCCATGTCGCCAACCTTCGCTATGCCGGCACCTATGAGGACGAAGTCTACGGAGCCTTGTCCGAGCGGTTCGAGGACATCTTTAAGGTTCTGGGGCAATTGCCGGATTCCTTCGAAGACGCCTGGGTCGATGCCGTACTGATGGATCGTAAGGCGGTCCGCATGTTCCCGACGCGCGTTGATCTAGTGAAGTCGCCGGTTGAGAAGCGCTACTGGCGGGACACAGCTGACGACAAGGGGCTCGATTGGGAATCGACCGAAAAAATCTTGTCGTCGCGCGACCTCGAGGCGTTCATGCGGACAGGATGGTCATGACCGAACCCGCTGCTCCCGGCATCGTTTATATATTCACCAACGAGGCCATGCCTGGCTTCGTAAAGATTGGCATGACGCAGGCAAACGACGTCACCACGCGTCTTCGGCAGCTCGATGTGACCGCCGTTCCCTTGCCCTTCGAATGCCACTACTCGGCCCAGGTCCCCGACTGCAGGAAGCTTGAGCGGACGCTGCATTTCGTCTTTGGGGAAAAACGCGCGAGATTGCGGCGCGAGTTCTTCAAGGTGGATCCCGATCTCGCGAAGGCCATAATCGAGTTGGTAGAGATCGCCGATGTGACGCCAAGCGATGTGGAGCAGGGCTTCACGCCTGCAGAGAAGGAAGCCATCGTCGCAACTCGCAAACGCGCGGACAATCTCACCTTCGACCTGATCGGCTTGAAGCCTGGCGCAGTACTGAGCTTCGCCAAGGATCCAAATGTGACCTGCACGATCGTCTCGAACCGCAAAGTGTCCTACGAAGGTCAGGAAGTATATCTTTCACGCGCGGCGCTCCTGGCGGTTCGGAAGATGGGATACAACTGGCCGTCGGTGCGAGGGTGGGAGTACTGGATGCACGACGGAAAACGGCTCTCCGAAATCATCGCCCTCGATATCGACGATTACGAAGCGCGGGACGCCTAGGTTGAGGAACGCGAGGAAAAGCTCAAGGCGTTGCGCGCCATGCTCGACGGCTCGTTTCCCCGTGGTTACGACGCGACGGATGGCGATGTCGACGCAGCGCTGGATGCCAAGGCAGCGCAACTCGCGAAGGAAGGGCTTCTAAGGGTGCCACGACTGCGCACATTGCCCTCGGCACAGGCAGATCTGGTCAATCTGCTTGAACACATCACCGAGAGAGCGGCAGCCCCGATATCGCGAGATGGTTTGTGGGAGCACTGCGCCAAAAAATTTCGCGACCTGGCGACTTTCGGTCGGCTCCGCCCGGAGCTGCGGCCGGATGTGCGCAGCTTTTCGTTGCGGGACTACGTGATCTTCTTCCGGTATCGAACATCATAGAGGGGGGCGCCGTGATGTTGAGACATTCCTTAGGGACCCCCACGAGGTCCAGCAGCTGAGCGACCGGGCAATTTTGATACCTTGGAGACCAGACTGCCGAAGCGCGGGATGCTACGTGTTCGTTCAAACCAGTTTGAGATGGTCCTTTTAAAATGATCGTAAGATCGTCATTCAAATGCGGCACGTGCGGCACAATCCACACTGTAAGGATTGGGATGGGTCAAGAAACGCGCCAGGTCCACCGTGTCGCCTGCACAAATTGCGGCGAAGACATGGTTATCGCCCTGCATGTTGACTACGACAAAATCGCGTCCTGGGCCGAAGCGGTCGAAAATGCGGAAGAGGTTCCCGAGGAAGTCGGCGCACCTGTTGTGAACGTCGACGCAAACTTTGTGATACCGGCAGAGCTTAGACATCAAGATAGGGTGTTTCCGCGGCTTTTCCAAATGCACGACCTCGCAGAGAAGCTTGAAAAGGAAGGCAGGTTAGCCGCCCGACCCATGTCAGAAATCATGTTGGATGAGCGACCATTTCGGCGCCCCGACTTTGAAGAGGAGTGGCACGCGCTCAAGACGGCGTGGTCTCTATATCGGCGAGGAAAGGACCACCTACTCTCAGATCGTTTGTCGGCGGCAAGCGAGCAGTTCTACAAGTCTGAAAAACTGGATGATGTCCCTGACTGGGTTTTTCGGTTTTTGACCGCCATGAGCGGCGTGGAGTACGGCAAGTTATGCAAAAATGTTGCCGACCAAATGAAACCGCTTATGCGGCCGAACGTATTTGCCGACTTTCTCAAATATTATGTGAAGACGGTCGATGCTCGATCTGAGCGATACTTTAGCATAGCGAAGTCATATTTTGAGAAATATCCTGATTTCGGACAAGTGCATTTCTACGCTGGGAGAGGTGACGATCTGCCAAAAGGCTCGCACGTGACCTCAACTAATTTCGATGCAACCAAAATGTTTTATGGTGACTGTTTCGAGATATTTTCGTCATCCGTTGATATCCTGGCGATGTTTGCGAACATGCTAGCCGGACGCCCATTCGATAAGTTTGAGAGGCTCGAGCTAAAGGACTACCTGCGTCTCGACAAAGCGGGCCGCTTCGCTGCAGTGGAAGCTGTGCCCGAATTTGCAGCTCTGTGCGCGGAGCACGACAACAAGCTTCGTAACGCATCTCACCACGGAGGGACGAAATTTGATGCCGCTTCGCAGATGGTGGCGTATCGACATGGCAAAGGTGGCAGCGGAGAGGAACAGCAGATCGCGTATGGCGAATATCTACTGCGATCCTCAAGGATTTTTCTCCAGACGATGACGTTGCTCCGATACGAACTGCTAATGTGCAACGTGACGCGAACGCGGCCTCCCCTTTAGTCTGTCCTCCCGCCAATTCATAGTACTATCAGAATAATTGTCTGACATTCACCCACCATCTGGCTGATCCGCTAAGTACTATTTACCTTTCTTGTGTGCGTGTTGCGTTCCTGCTTTGAGTTGACTTATGTTTAACCCAAGTAGAATTGCGGTGATTTGCATGAGTGTCAGACCCAGAATCCGCCGCAAGAACGAGCGCGGATACGCCACCTCGACCGATGTTTGGCATAAGGCAAGCAGCAGAACGGCGGCTTTCACCGATCAAAGGCTACAACCGGACGAATGCTGTCGGCCCCCGATCGGCCTGTTTGGGCAGCAAGGCTTTTCAATTCGCGATTGAAAGCAAGAGCGTTGATTTAGCCCGATCGAAGGTGATTAGGCTAGTTGCCGTTCTGCGTTGACTTTGTGCCGTTCGGCAAGCAGCGCCTGGCGGCCTGATTGGCCTCATCGATGGCCTCACGAGGCCGAGTACTTCACTGTCACACCGCGCTGCCGAAAATAAGCCTGCATCAGCTTTCTGCCTGACCGGTTATTCTGTGCCAGCCTTGTCGGATCGAACACGGCCTCTTTCAGACCCACCCGCGTCAGCGCTGCCTTGAGGGTCGCTATATGCGCGTCGATGTCGGCATTGTCCGCCTGGAGTGATGCATAGATGCTGTTTGTTGCATCTGTCACGGTCGGTTCGCTCACGGGTGTACTCCTTTGGTTGTTCGGCTGGGCGGTTAGCACAGTTCTCGGCTTGGCCGATACTGGAGGATGGCAAATGCGCGTCAGCGAGCGACCGAGGTGAAGTGGAACGACGAACGTCCGCTCTCGAAGCTGCGCCGCCAGAAGCGGATTGGCAGCAGCCGGCCCTTAATGCGACACATTTGGTTCTCGGCTCGGAAGGGTCGCTCTTGGCACAACTGAGCCATGACGAACAGCGGATCCCAGCATGTGAGCGAAGTCATTCTGACATTGTTCGATGTTTGTTCGCCCAAAGTCGCATAAGATTGCAGTGTGGAAGTCAACGGCGGCTCATTGGTTTTGCGGGTTCAGCTCGTGGAAAAGGTCCGTCGGCCTTCCATGAATACGGGTTTCCGCATCGCCTACCTCGATTTGGTCGATGAACGCCGGACAGGCGAGGCGGAACCGTATCTCGCCCGAGAGCACATTCGCGCGCATGATTTCGACGAACGCGGCTATCTTTTCATCCGCAGTGAGAAACCTGCGTTTGACGGATGCAGTGGTGCTACGCTTGTGGAGCCCCGGGGCGTCTCTATGCGGCAATCCCTCATCGTGAGCCGATGCTATTGTGCAAGTTTCGCAGCACTGCGGGTGGCGATATCGCCCAAGACAGCATGAAGAAGCGTTCCAACTTCCTGTTCGGCGACCCCGGGTGCAATTCCTGATTCGGACAGTTGAACGAGAATTGCCTTGGCGGTGTTGCGCCAGAAGGCGTTCGCGTCCTCCCCGTTCTTGGATTCCAGGACCCGGGCGATCCCTTCGACCAACTTCCGCCGCCGATGCAGCGGAAACGGGCTTATCTTTGAATCACACATCGATCACCTCACCCCTTCAGTCGCGCGAATAAGCATTGGCGGGTGAGAAAATTTGGTTAACAGCGCTTTTGGACAATGGTCAGCAATGGAATAAAGCGTCTACCCAACAAGCCAAGAGGTGTGCCGCGTGTTGATGATCGGCGCGTGCTGAACGGCATCTTCTGGGTGCTGCGCTCCGGTGCTCCATGGCGCGACCTGCCTCAGCGCTATGGCCCGCGCACCACCTGTTGCAACCGCTTCGTCCGATGGCGAAAAGCAGGTGTGTGGCTGCGCAGTAACGAGTCTACGGCCTAAGGTTTGCGGAGCCTCACGCCGGCGCGGCTGCCGTTCTCCGGGATGAACTCGACGCCGGCGGCCTAGAGGGCGACGCGCAAGGCAGCAACGGTTCGCTCTTGTGTGGGGCCCTGTCGGGCCGCGACATCTACTTAATGTCTACTCTAGACAGTAGCCGCGACCATAACTTTTGATAGCAAGTCAGGGTCGCGGGATGCCGAGCCGCTTGAAATACCGAGTTAGGTCCGGGTGCTCGCGATCGTCCTGCCTCAACCGCGTCATCATCGCCGGCGAGCGCCATAGCCAAACCGCGAGCGCTTATTCTCCACGGAGCACCGGGCATTGTCTGGTTGTGAAGACGGTGTTTGATCACCAGCCGCCTGAGTGTGTCTTCGCTTACGCTGTAGTCGTACCTGAACAGATCAATGGCCCTCTGGACCGTGATCGCCTCTGCCCGTGGGATGTAGAGCGGCCGAAGCCGTTCGCCTGTTTCTGGTGCTGTTTTGACAGGACGCGCATTGGTCATTCGGCCCATCGCGCTTTTCTGCGGCCCGCCGTTTCGCCCGACATCAGGGAACGATATCGCGCCCCATGTATTAGAAACCCATGGACACTATGGAACCCCACGGCCACGGGATGGCGGCCGATCTTTTGACATCGGAAGTTGCCAATGCCAGGCAGCGCATCCACCGGACCGAGCTCGCGCTTCAACGCACTGAAGAAATGCTGGCCGAAAATCTCGCGCTGTGCAGCAGGATACGAACTGCGGTCGAGGCCGCAGACCGCTTGGTGAAGATCGATCCCCCCAGCTTTGAAGGACGTCGCGCGGGTTGAACTGGGCCGGCGTTTCATTCGTCGCGCCCTTGCGGCACCCTGCAGCAAGAGCCTGCCCTATTGGCATCACAGCGTGAGCAAACATTGGACAGAAGCATTCCAACGTTCACGATGTGCAACACCGACGCCAGATCGACACGAATCTTCAGTTCAAAGAGCGAGGATTAATGCTGCGGCAAACGAAGGGGGCTTCGCGCGAGCCAGTTATCCGATCTCCCGCTCAGAAATTTCTACCAAATATTCCGACCTCCTGATGGAACCCATTCGTTGCGGGCGAGTTGCGGCTCATTGGGACGGACTTCCCGAATATGACAACGAGCAACAAAGCAGACCATCAGTCTGTCTACGAAGCGTTTCGGAAACTGATCCGTTCCGAAGGCTATCGTCATCACGTACAAACGTTCTTAAATCTGGAGATCGAACCAGAACTGCCGCCAACCCTACAGTCATTACTTGCGGCTATTGATCGGGCCAAACAGGGGCCGACGGAAGAAAGGTCCCTAGCCGGCTGGCTGAGCGCCAAAGCGGAAGAGTACAGAGGCTCGCCCCGTACTTGTTCCTCTGGTTCCCGCTCAGAAATTCCGGCAAACATTTCTTCTTGATTTTTCCCGACAGGGGATCATGAATGTCCCCTTGGGTTCTCGCTGAGGTGGGAGGCCTTGTATGAACGTTTGGACGAACTGCCGACCCGACAAGGTGACTGCCAAACACCTTGTTCACGAGCTGATCTTACAAGCCCGTCGCGGCCAAATCATCTCCGTCAAAGAGACTGTCGCAGCGGTGCGCCGAGTCGGGCCACATCTGGCGGAAACTGACTGCGAGCTGGTTGCCCCAACCTTTGGCCTGTTCGTCGGGTTCGATCTTCGCGAATAGCCTGATGGCAACCCATTGGTTCTCGCCTGCGGTGTACGTCAGGACAGACCGACCTGGGATTGTGGGAGAAAGGCGGCTCGAGGCGCGTCAATAGGATCGAGGAGGAGCATGAGGGTCTTCGCGAGCCGGTGTCCGATCCCCACCACAGAAATTCTACAAACATTCCTGACCGTCGCGGCCCAGCGCCGTACCAATTTGTACAATTCGTACATGGCCTTGATGCCGCTCAGGTAGGGAGTAGAGTACCCTTCGGCGTGTCCCTGGGGAGGGCTGGATGAGCGTCGCGCGAAGGGTCGGTCCGTTTCTAGAACAAGCAATTACTGTACTCCTCAACAGGGCGGACCGTCGCGATACGGTCTCGATCAAAGCGGCACTACGCGAAGCTCGCGAGACTGCGCCTAATTTGGTGGCCTCCGACGAAGAACTAACCGAGGCAATCGTCGAGGCAGCAACTGCCATGGGCCTCTGCGTGGCTTTCGACGCCCAGGAGTAGCTGTCAGCCAACTTCAGTCACTGTGGCATCGCAACGGAAGCGCGCAGTCCTGCGTCATTTTCAATGTTAGAGGTAATCCGCAATTACCGTCGCAAGCTGCTAAATCTGCCTGTAGAACGGAAGCTCCCGGCTGAGCAAAGGTATTTGCTGGAGAAACTTGATCGGGCCGACAAAGAGTGACGTATGGCTCTCCACTGGTTCAACCCTCCGGTCCCGGTCAAGACCGAGCGTCCCGGGATCATCCACAATGTCAACAACGCCGAGACAGCCGGCGAGGAGCTGATGAAGTGGACCAAGCGTGGCCCTTGGTGGGACCTCGCGGTGCGTGTTTGCATGGCCGTGATTTTCGACGAGATGGAACCTGAGGAGGCCCGCAAGGCATTCCTAGCTGCTGCACAAGAGGAGGGGACATTACTCCCCCCAATGACAACTAGCTAACTTGGATGCGGTATAAGGTTCTAGGTGTCTCTTACCAACACCGCCTTCGCGAAAGGAGCCCGCCGCCAGCAAGGGGAGGCGACGGACCCCGCCACAGCGGCTGCACATCCGAGAAGGACCACTGCAACCTCTTGTCGATGCCGGCTCAATACTCCCCAGAAGTGCCGTTTGAATCTTCCCCAGTTTTAGCGCCTGTCGCCGGTCTTCCGGAGCGCGCTCCGGGAGACCGGCGGCGCGTGATCGTTGATGCTTCTCCTGATGGTCGGGAGAGGGATTTCGGTGATCAAGTTCGGGGAGATGATGATGATACTGGATTTGCATCGGCAGGGCCTGTCGGTGTCGGCGATCGCCAGGGAGAGCGGGATCGACCGCAAGACGGTGCGCAAATACATTGAGCGCGGGCTCGAGGCTCCGGCCTACGGACCGCGCAAGCCGCGTCAGGCGGTGATCGATCCCTTCACGGCCTATCTTCGCGAACGCGTCACGCGATATCCCGGACTCACCGGCAGCCGGCTTTTCCGGGAACTGAAGGACCTCGGCTATGGCGGCGGCTACACGGCCGTCACCGACTTCCTGCGCGACGTCCGTCCTGCCGCGGCGGAGCGTGGATACGAGGTTCGCTTCGAGACCCCGCCCGGCGAGCAGGCGCAGGTCGACTTCGCCCAGTTCAATGTCGTCTTTGCCGATGAGCCGACCACGCCGAGAATCGTCTGGCTATTCTCCATGGTGCTTGGCTTCAGTCGCCTTATCTGGGCACGCTTCGTCGTCCACCAGGATCTGCCGACTGTCTTGCGCTGCCATGCTGGGGCTTTCGAGGCGCTGGGCGGCGCTCCTCGCGAAGTGCTTTACGACCGTATGAAGACGGCTGTGATCGGCGAAGGCGATACCGGCGGCATCGTCTACAACCGTGCCCTCGTCGATCTTGCCCGCCACTATGGTTTCCATCCCAAGGCCTGTCGGCCTTACCGCGCCAAAACCAAAGGCAAGGTCGAGCGGCCGTTCCGCTACATTCGCGAGGACTTCTTCCTGGCCCGGTCCTTTCGCAATCTCGAAGACCTGAACGCCCAGTTGCGTCATTGGCTGGACACGGTCGCAAACCCGAGAGTTCACGCAACCACACGGCGTGTCGTCAACGAAGCTTTCGCCGAGGAGCGGGCAGCGCTCCGGCCGCTGCCGTTGGCTCCGTTCCGATCGGTCCTGAAGCTCGAGCGACGTATCAGCCGGGAGGGCATGGTCAGCGTCGGCGGCAATTTCTACAGCGTGCCCGACGCCACCAGGCGCCGTGTCGTCGAGGTGCACACTCTGGCCGAAGAGGTACGCATCTTCGAGGACGGCGCACTGATTGCCATCCATCCCATTCTAGAAGGTCGGCACCAGCGGCATGTCGAGCCCGGGCATCGCAACATCCACGTCCACAAGCGCCGACAAAGACTGAGGAACGACGAGGTCATCCTTCATGGCTCAGGCGACAGGGTCGCTCAGCGCCCGTTGGCCTTCTACGATGCCGTCGCCCGGGTGATGGCGAAGGAGCAGCGTCCATGACGAATGCGCTCGACACCACGCCATCCACCATCGACCGGATCCGCCACGATCTCGTCGGCCTGAAGATGCCGCGGGCGCTCGAAGCGCTCGATCATGTCGTGCGCCGGCTCGAGCAAGGCGAGATCGCCGCCCTCGAAGCCATGGACATCCTCCTTTCGGAAGAGTTGACCCTGCGCGAGAACAGCCGGATCAAGACGGCACTGCGCATGGGGCGTCTGGCCACGATCAAGACGCTCGCCGGCTTCGACTTCTCTTTCCAGCCCTCGCTCGACCGAGATCGAATCTTCACGCTCGCCCAACTCGGCTTCGTCGCCCGCTGCGAGGTCGTCCACTTCCTCGGCCCACCCGGCACAGGCAAGAGCCATCTGGCCATCGCGCTTGCCGTCGAGGCTGTGAAGGCTGGAAAGAGCGTCTATTTCTGCACGCTCGCCGAACTCATCGCCGCACTGGCAAGGGCCGAACGCGAAGGCCGCCTGCAGGAACGCATCCGCTTCTTCTGCCGGCCTGCTCTGCTCGTTGTCGATGAGATCGGCTACCTGCCCGTCATCCACGGTGGCGGCAATCTGTTCTTCCAGCTCGTCAACGCCCGCTATGAGAAGGGCGCCATGATTCTCACCTCAAACCGCGGCTTCGCCGAATGGGGCGAGGTCTTCGGCGATCCTGTCGTCGCAACCGCACTTCTCGATCGCCTGCTTCACCATGCGGTCGTCGTCCAGATCGAAGGATCGAGTTATCGGCTCCGCCAGCACGCCGAGCTCATGCCCGAACACTTGCGATCGAAAGCCTCCATCACGCCGCCGACATTAAATCCACCATCGCGGCCGCGCGGCCGGCCACCGAAAAATGGACACCCCTCCGCGACAGTCTGAGCGGCGAAACTGGGGAATTTTACTTCGGCACTTTTGGGGAAAATTCGAGCGGCATTGACAACCTCTAAACCCGCGAGGGCCTACATCGTTCCCTTGGCTGCGGCTACAACTGGGTTGGTCAGCGGGCTCTTGCCGCTCTAAGTTCCCCCTCATGGCTCCCCTCTGGTTCAACCCTCCGGTCTACGGTGAAGACGAAACGTCCGGGCATTCGCAATGGGGTCAGCCACGTCGAGGGAGCCGCCGAGGAACTCATGGCGTGGGACACAAAGGGTCCGAAGTGGACCAAGGCGGTCCAATCCTGCGTCGATGCGTTCGAGGGCAGGATGTCCCCCATGAGGTCCGTGAAGCCTTTGAGGCGGCTGCCAAGGAGGCCAACGTGTATCTCTCCCCTGAGTAGGAGGTATCATGGCGTCCATCTGGTTCGTCCCTCCGGTGTTCGTGAAGACTGAAACCGGTGTCAGGCATGGCTGCAACAATGCGAGGAAGCCCTTGAGCAGCTCAACATGTGGACCCGGCGAGGACCTCGCTGGCACAAGTCGGTGACCCTCTGCCTGTCAGCTCTGGAGGGCGATCCGATTGACCCCCAGGTGATACGAAAGGCTTTTGAGGCTGCCGCTAAGGAGGCCAAGATGTATCTTTCTCCGTAGGAGGAGGTGTCATGGCAACCCATTGGTTCTCCCCTCCGGTGTACGTCTAGACTGACCGACCTGGGATCACTTACGGGTGCAACAATGTCGAGAGTGCCGCCGAGGAACTCATGAAGTGGACCAAGATGGGACCTAAGTGGAGGAAGGCTGTGCAACTGTGCGCCGACAGGAGGTCCGTCAGGCTTTCGAGGCTGCTGCCAAGGAGGAAGGGGTGTTCCGTGAGTAGCAGGCCGGTGCCCATGGCTATGTTGGGACGGACCCGCTAGGCTGTCCGAATGCTGACCAAGTCCGCGCTGCTCGAAATAGACCCGGGTACGAGAGCATTCACTCTGGTCGGCGCATTTATGGGCCATTTTGCACTTCTTGAAACTGGCATCGGAGCTTGCTCTGGGCGAGGGTACTTGGCGTCTATGGGGCACGTCGAGGTAAGGGGACCGGAACCGGAATGTCAGGCTTCTAAAGCCGATGGCAGAAACCGGATAGGAATGTCGAAAAGGCCGACCGCCTCGTGTTCGACCTCGACCCCGATGAAGGCCTCGATTTTGAGGCCGTCCGCGCCGCTGCCTTTCAGTTCCGCGCTATCCTTGAATCGCTGGGACTTACGACTTTCCCGATGCTGACGGGAGGCAAAGGAGTGCACGTCATCGCGCCCCTCACCCCTGGCGCCGAGTGGCCAGAGGTGAAGGACTTCGCGTCTCGCCTGGCGCAGGCGGTCGCCCAGAGCGATCCGGCCCATTTCACGGCCGTCTTGTCAAAGGCGCGCCGCAAGGGTCGCATCTTTGTGGACTATCTACGCAATCAGCGCGGGGCGACCGCTATAATGCCCTACAGCGCAAGATCACGTCCGGGCGCTCCTGTCGCGGCACCGATCACGTGGGCGGAGATGAAGACAATAGATGCGCCCTCTCATTTCCACGTTGGCGATGCTCCTGAATTAAAGAAACGTGCAGCCTCCAAAGCTCTGGCGGGATGGGGTCGCGCTGACCAATCCTTGTCCAATCTGTAGCGTCCGACGCGGGAAGAGGCAGTAAAGCCGGGATTCAAAGGGCAACGCGGCGCTCATGGCCTTGCCTGATTGGAACCTGCGGAGATCGGCCTCGTTTGGCTGAAGCCATGGCAAAAATCGATCCGAGGACCGTCGCCAGTCTTTTAAGGGAATACGCGCAACGGGCGTCCATGCGCGGCGACAATCCCTATCGCATAAAGGCATACTTGCGCGCGGCAGACAGTCTGACGGCGCTGTCGCAGCCGCTTGATCGGATCATCGCCGCCGGCGCCCTCACCAAGATCCCGGGGATCGGTGACGCGATCGCAGACATCGTGACCAAGCTTTACCAAACCGGCACGCACCCGAGCCTTGAGAAGCTGCGCGAGGATGTTCCAGCGGGCGTGATGGAGCTGTTTGCCATACCCGGGCTTCGTCCTGATAAGATACTGAAGCTTCATCAGGCGCTCGGTGTGAACTCGCTGGCGGAGCTCGAGGCCGCAGCAAGAGAAGACCGCATACGCCAAGTCAAAGGCCCGGCGCCGCGCTCCAGACAATGCTCCTGCAGAACCTGGCCATCGTGCGAAGCGGCGAAACGCAAGTTCACCTGCACAAGGCCGCCGCCCTTCTCCACCATGCGGTCATATCGGTGAAGCAACAGCATCCAGAGTTTTCTCGCGTCGAAATTGCAGGCGACTTCCGGCGCGGTTGCGAGCTCGTTTCCGACTTCGTTCTGGTAGCGCAGGGCTTAAAGTCGACTGGTATTGAGGATACGACCCTCAGGCTTGTTGTCACGGACCGGAAGCACTTTGGCGCGAGCCTGCTCCAAGCAACCGGTTCGGCAGACCACCTTGAGCAACTGAAGACGTTCGCGGCCGACAAGGGATTGACCCTAAACGCCGACGGGCTTCATCGCGGGAGAAAGCTGATCGCGTCAGCGACAGAAGAAGAAATCTACCAAGCTCTAGACTTGCAGTTTATCGAGCCTGAATTGCGCGAAGGCAGGGACGAGATTGAGCGAGCGGCAAAGCAGAAGCTACCCGCCCTCATTCGGGATGAAGATCTGCATGGCATCCTGCATTCTCACACGACCGCATCCGATGGCACCGAAACGCTTGAGGCAATGGCTGAAGCCACGCGCAAGCGCGGTTTCGAATACTATGGTGTCGCCGATCATTCGCAGTCCGCTCACTACGCAGGCGGCCTTTCGTTGCAGGAGATTGCTGAACAGCACCGCGAAGCTGACCGGCTGAACAAGGCATACAATGGAAAATTTCGCATACTGAAGGGCATCGAGGCGGACATCCTGGCGGATGGCTCGCTCGATTACCCGAATCACATCTTGGAGCAGTTCGATTTCGTCGTCGCGAGCGTGCACAGCCGCTTCAAGTTGCCCAAGAAGGAACAGACGGAGCGTATCATCGAGGCGATCGGAAATCCTCGGACGACAATCATCGGGCACATGACCGGTCGCCAGCTGTTGCGCCGACCCGGTTATGATCTCGACGTCGACAAAGTCCTCAAAGCGTGTGCGAAACACGGCGTCGCTGTCGAAATCAACGCACATCCTTGGCGACTCGACCTCGATTGGCGCTGGCATCAAAAGGCACTCGATCAGGGCTGCATCTTCAGCATCAATCCGGACGCTCATTCGATCCGCGAGCTCGACCACATGCATTGGGGTGTCGAGATGGCGCGCAAGGGCGGTGTTCCTGCGAAGCGGGTCCTGAACGCGATGTGTTTGACGGCTCTCCTTGCGCATCTCGCACGGCGCAGCCAAACGGCCTAACCTGCTTGTGCGCCCGGCCTATCAGTGCAGGAGTCCGTCCTTCTCAAAATCTTCCCAGCCGCGCAAATTGGAGTGCGAGTTCTCATCCTGGCCATAGCCACCTGAAGCTGCAGTTTCGCGACCGCTTCTTTGAGCACGTTTCATAGCGGCCTTCCCCGCGGCTCGCCGCCTGTTCTCTGCAGCTGTCGCTGCGTCCTGTTCGCGCCAGACCGTTACCAGGTCGCGGTCAAGCACATCCTCCACGTGCTGCGGGTCGAACACGTGAAAGGTGATGTTCCTTGCCCGCCCGCGGAGTTTCACCGTTTTCGTCCCGGCGCTCTGCAAGCGACCATCTTTCAGCCAGCGGTGCCGTTCGGCCGTCGAGATCGTCAGAATGTCCTCGATTTCACGGGGGATTACGGGCAGGTCTTCGATATTCTGCAGTGCTTTGGATACGATCCCGAATACCACCTGCACATCATTCTCGGCGCCCTGAGACACGCGCAGGGTAAGCACGCGGGACTCGATATGGAGCAGTTTCCTGAAGTCCGTTGGAAGGCGGGCGCGTATTTCGAGAAAAATACCCCTCGCTCTGACGGACGATCCAAACGTTGCAGCCGGGGTTAAAGGCCACTCTCCAATCAGCTTCGCTGTTGGATTGATTTTTCGGCGCGTGGACATGCCGCTTTATATAGGTCACCGATTGTCGGCAGCGATGAGCCGATCGCAAAGCCAGCAGAGTTCTAATCCGCCAGCGGTCTGAACCAGTATGCACTAAAGGCGCAACCACGATTGTTAGCGGGGCCGCTTGCAACTTCGGCTAACAGGAAGCGGCAGAGTTGATCTCAAAGTGCGATATCAGGCGCGTTGCCGCCTGGCGGCTGTACGTGGGCCACAACCTGACCGTCCGTGATTGGGAGCCACATGGCTAAAGCGGCTGTTCCGCTATTGAGCCTCGACATGCGTTTTCGGGACCCACCCCGTCGGATTCAATCGCGAATCCCGCATCGATCGCGCTTCGCGCAATGAGATCGCCAAGTTGCCAGTCCGTGAGTTCGCAAAAGGGAAGCATTCTCCTCACGGTGTGGCTAACCTCGGATATCGAAATGCTCGGGCTGCCGATGTTGTCGATCAGGTGGCGGACAATCGCTTGGCGAACGTCCGATAAGGTAGGCGTCTGCGCGAGCGCAGGCATCACCGGCCCTATGAATGGAGCCGTGGTTCTGCGGCCACGGCTGTTTTTAAGTCGAACGCGACTGGCACACCGTGAATAATGGATGCTGCCGCCAAGAGCTCCTCCAGCTCGCGGTCGGTGGCCCTGCATGCGGGCATGAGTGTTCGGATGGCGCGGATTGCCTGTGCTATCGAAAGGAAGTGGGCCTTGCCTCTGGAGAGAACATAGGCTTCGGCGGCTCTTTCAACCGTGACTGTGTCAAAAGTGGTGGTCATCGAGAATTCCTCCCTGAACCCTGACCCACACGATTTACGGCACGAATTCGGTAGCTTGCAAGGGTTTGTCTGATTTAGGACAGTTAGGCGGAGGCTAGGCCGAAGTGACTTTGCTCCTCCTCCCCGTAAGCACCATGCGTGAGTCGTATCATTCCAACGCGGTCGATAATCGTGATCTCGCCGCGCTTGGCGTGAACCAGCCCCCGATATTCAAGCATTTGGAGGGCCGTGGTAACGCCGGGGCGCTGGGCACCAAGCATTGTCGCCAGGAATTCATGCGTCAGGTAGATCTTATTTCCTTCGACGCGGTCTTGGACCATCAGCAACCAGCGGGCCAAGCGCTCCTCGATTTTGGAGTGGCCGTTGACCAGTGCCGTCCGGGACGACTGGATGAGGAACGCGTGGGCATAGCGAAGCAGTGACTCGCGAAGGGATTGGCTCTCCGCAATCGCAGAGCGAAGAGCTTCAACCGGGAGGATCCAGCCATTACCTGCGACTTGGATATAGGTTTCATTGGGCGACTTGTCCTGGCCGAGAATAACGGCAACTCCTGTCATGCCGTCGTGGCCGACGATGCCGACCTCGCTTTGCCGCCCTCCGGTCATCGTAGCGACCACCGACGCGATGCCCATCTCTGGAAAATACACACGCTCGATCGGCTGATAAGAGACTTCCAGCTGGTCTTTGATGTTGAGTTCGACGTGATGCAGTGACGGCCTCAAAAGCGCGAAATCCTCCGAGGAGAGGGTTTTCAATACATGGTTGCGAAGAAGGGATTGGGGCATGGCTCTCTCTCCCATGCGGGCAAGAGCACGTACCTCTTACTGTCGGCTGCGTCCGACGCGCTGGCGGCCGATGTGGGAAGCATAGGCTTCAAATGTGCGGTTGGCAAAGAGTCCGTGCCTGGCGAAAGGCTCGGGGAATGTCGGCTTGAGTCCCGTAGGTGGTGGGCGCTTCTTATGACTTATGAGGCCGGTCACGAATGTCCGGAACCGGCCTAAGCAGATCGGCAGGTTTCGAGCATCGAGTTGGCAAAAGCAGTCGTTCAGCTCACGTGATGAGTTTCGGGCGCCGTCGCCTTGCGCTTACCGACATTGTGCTTCACCCGTTCCGGCCCTCTTCTTAAGCGCAGTAACTTTGAAACAAATCCTGCCGGCAGGCGTTCCAGCATGGCGCGCGGCGTTGCCGGGACCCAATGCCCGACGAATACAATGACCTCGTCATCCCCCAAGACCACGATGCATCGCCACTTCGGGAGGAGGAGTATTTCGTCCTCTGCCCGGCGTGCGGCCAAGGGTTCGACATCAGGTGTATGGCAGAGCGCTTCATCACAACGAGCTAGGCCACGAGCCATACGACCTCGACTCGTAGTCGGCAGTGATCGACGACCGTCGATGATCGTTTGGAGATGTCCCTTCAGGCCTCTATAGGAGCCGGGTCGAGACCAGCACCGAGGGTAAGCTCTCGCTCATCTGGCCGGTCGCGTTGCCGACCGATCGGCCTGACGAATCCCTGTCGCGAGGGCGGATCTTCGCCGGCAACTTATGTCTTGACGATACCTTGCGGGCTTTCAGCAACGACTTGATGCCGTTGTGGTCGTCGTCGATGCGGCCGCGGCCGACCGAAAGCTCGACAACGTATGCACCGCATGCGACAGTTGTTGTTCATCCAGGGCGACGGCGCCTACTCCACCGCAACCATGTCGCCCAGTTCTGTCACGACACTCCGAAGCAGACCTGCTCCCGGCATCGGGTGCCGGGACCAACATGTGATCTCCATAATGCGTAAGAGCCGGAGGCCCATCGCCGGCGACAAGGCGCTCATTGCAGAGAAAGGTTAACGATCGATCGGATGCCCGCGTGCCTTCACGCGCAATGTTGCTGGGCGCCTCCTTCGACAGCGCGCACATGCGACACGTCCTCGCCGCGCGCGCCGCCTGTTGCCGAGAGCGACGATCGCGAATGCGCGAACGGCTGGACGGCAGGTGAAGCGGGGTCGCGATAGGCGCACATCGATGCTCGGCTGGCGGCAACTTGCTCGCCAGCCGAGTTTATCTTTGCCGGTGGTCGGGGGAGACCAGCCAGCCACACGCTGGTGATTCCAACCCGAGCCGATGTGCCAATCAGCAACCTTCGTCGGTCTTTTTCACCTGGCCCGGCGCGGCGGTATTGGCTGTCGTGTCCTGCTGACCTGGCGCAGCCTGCTGAGCGCTGCCAGTCTGCTGGCCGGGCGCGCAGTCTCTGGCCGAGTTCTGATTTGTGGTGCCGCTGGTGGTGGTCGTGTCGGTGCCCTGATCGCCGGACATGTTGGTCCCGCTGCTCGTCGTGCCGGTGCCCTGATCCGTCGTGCTGGGCACGGTTGTGGTGGTCGAGGTGCCGCTCGTCGAGGTTCCGCTCGAAGTTCCGCTCGTCGTCTGGGCAAAGGAAAGCCCAGCCGACACCGCCAGCACGGCCGAAGCCAAAAGGATGCGTTTCATCTTCTTTCTCCTGTCTGAATGCGCGGGATGCGCCTGGCAAATCGAACAGGCAGACAGAAGGAGTGTTCCCCGATGAAGTTCAACTTTTGTAACTCTGGTCGTAGGTCAGCCTTAGGATGGCGGGCGTATATTAGAAGCCTCTTGAAGAAGACACTGCCCGCACCAGAATCCATGGCATGGCTCGGGGAATAGGCATTGGTGACCAGGTGGCGATTACTGCCACGGTTCGAAGGCGGATAACAGAGGACTGCGTAAGCCGTCTCTATCCCAGGTTACGACTTCCCACATTCCATCATCGACCACACCAAGGTGAACCGAGGCCAGCAAATCGACCTGAAAGGCGAGGTCACGCGCATCGACGAGGATACCGTGACGATCGACCTCGGGCCGCTGGTCACGGTCGACCGTGACAAGGTCCGGCTGGTAGAGAAATATCGGCCGCCAAAACGACGAAAGGCACTTGTCGTTGCCCCGGATTAGAACCGACAACATCGCGACAGGCTATGAGGGCAGGCCGCATGACGGGCCGGTAGAGGACGAGTCGAAGCACTTGGTCTACTGCCCAGTCTGCGGCCAAACGTTCGACGCGCGCGATCTTGGACAGGTCTTCCACCACGCTGAGCCGCAGCACCAGCCGCTTCCGGTCGAGCAATAGTCCCGCTAGTTGAGCTCCGGCGGCAGACCGACGTTTGAGACCCTGCGCCACCGACGTACGTTGGATGAGATAAGGGTGCTGCGTGCACCGCGCCTTCCCCGCGCGCCGATGCTCCACCTGGACCGCAAAAAAGTCCCGCCGCACTGCCAGAACGGCGGGACCGATCAAACGCTTTGCACCAGGCGGGGGGATGCGGGGGGTTGGGCTTGCCAGGTGAGCGCGGACCGTAACCAACCCTAAGCGCCACAGCGGCAACGCGTCCACCAACCGCCGGTTGGAGCGATAGGACGACTGAGCCGCCGGCAAGTCAGGTCATCCCGGGTCGCTATCGCTCGCAACCAGACGGTAGCGGAAATTGTTGCGGATGTGGTCGTTGAAATAGCGGCCCTTGGCGAACGCGGCCCGGAACGCGGCAAAGGTTTCCGGCGGTACCCCCTCAAACTCGTATCGTTTACGGCTGGCGACGAACCACACCGAGAGGGTCCTTCTATCCAGATCATATTCCATCTTGCGGATCGAAGTAGATGGCATGAGCACCACAGGCCGAGGCCCGCGCCCTTGCGGGGAGCGCGGGCCGATCGGGATAGCGATCTGCAGCAATACCTGGAGGGGGAGGATTCGCTGCGTGCACCGAACTTTCGCGGCGGTCCCGTGTTCCCAATCGAGATACACAAAAAGCTGGCTGCACCTTTCGGCATCACGCGGACGTTGGATTTGTGAGAAAGCGCGAGCGTCAATACTAACTTCTGGTGATGGAATTTTCCCGTGAGATAGGCACGCTCCACGGCGAAAGGAGTGCCCCGCCATGACCGTCCTCGCCTACAACCTTGCCAATGACATCGAAGGATTGTGGAGGGTCGTCTTCGTGCCGGACGAACTGCATCTGTATGTGGAATTCAGCCAGCCAGACGCCGACACAAACCCGGCTGATTGGATGAGCGTTGATGATTTCCTTGCATGGCGGCCGAAAGGCGCACTCCACGAGCGAGCGCGCGACAGCTTGGTTTCGCTCATTTGCAAGGCGCTGACAGGGCGATGAGACAAGGGAAACCCGCACCGAGATCCAGTGCGAGCGCCGCGAGTGGGCCTAGGGCCCCACAAGCCAGTGCCACCCCGCCGCCGGCAAACCGCGGCGGGCGAGTGCCTCGGGGACACGATGGTAGATCGCCAATGCGTTTATGGGTGTGGCCTTAAGTCGCAAACTATTGGCTTCAGAAGCAGGGCGTCGGGCTTCATTGACGGTGCTGCCAACACCATATGGTGATCCATAGCCTCCCAAACGAGAGAAGCTCGCCCCTGATGGGTCGCACTGCGGCCGTCAGCCGGCAATTGCTGTGAACTAGGAAACCATCATGATGCCTGAAAATATCAGACCAACTTCGCGAGACGTCCCCCTCATTCAGCTAGGCCTCTATCAGTGCCGCTTCCCGGTGAGCGAAGACGCTTCTGTACCCGGCGGTTATCGTTTTTGTGCTGGGCCAACTTCGCCGGATCGCGTCTACTGCGATCACCACCACCACATTGTGACCGCCGTGGACCCTCGTCGAGCCCGTTCGGGGGGTCTTCACCTCGCTCAACGACGCGCCGCGTAAGCCTGGCTGGCGGCGGCCTCCCGGCCAGGCGCTATGCGCTCCAAGGCCGCCTTGGCTACGACCTTTCCGTCGGCTCGGTCTGGCCCATCCTCCCTTATGCCGTCTTCGCCGATGTATCCCCCGTCGCCCGATTGAGAACGACGACTTCTCGCCGAGCCCTTCAGCTCGCTACTCGCACAAACGCGTCGGCTCCAAAGGTTTGTCTGTCAGCACATCTTCAATGTGCCCGCGCCTGAAGCCCCAACATCTTCTGCGACCAAACCGCGTACCTGGCACCGCCGATCGGTTGCTGCGGCGGATTTTCGCTGTTCGCAGCTGAACAATGCCTATCAACCTTGTCATCGCACCTAGTCGCATGTAGCGGCCGTTCGAATTCTCATCGCTCGGCGCGATGTTTGGTCCGTCTGGCCAGAAGAGCGGAGCAAGCCATTGACACCCACGAAGTTGCTGATTGGGCAGATCGCTGTCGTATTCGCAATTGTCATTCTTGGCGTGTGGACTGCAACCCAATGGTGCGCCCACATGCTCTCCTATCAGCCGTCACTCGGCCCACCATGGTTTGTGACAGTCGGCTGGCCGATCTACCAGCCGTGGAAGCTGTTCGAATGGTGGTTCCAATTTGACGCCTATGCGCCTGAGGTCTTTGACAAGGCTGGCATACTTGCCGGAGCCAGTGGGTTCCTGGGCTGTGCCGCCGCGATAGCTGGGTCCCTCTGGCGCGCACGGCAGCGGGGGTTGGTCACCACCTATGGGTCCTCACGATGGGCCATGAAGCTGGAAATCGAGAAGGCGGGGCTGTTTCAGCCGGCCGGCGTTTTCCTTGGCGGACTGAATTATCGCTATCTGCGCCATGACGGACCGGAACACGTCATGGCCTTTGCGCCGACACGTTCGGGCAAGGGCGTCGGACTCGTTGTTCCAACCCTTCTTTCCTGGACCGGCTCGGCCGTCATTCACGACATCAAAGGCGAGAACTGGCAGCTGACCTCTGGCTGGAGGTCGAAGTTCTCGCACTGTCTCTTGTTCAATCCGACCGATCCGAGATCGGCGCGGTACAACCCGCTGCTGGAAGTGCGCAAAGGTCCAGATGAGGTCCGCGACGTTCAGAACATCGCCGACATTCTCGTCGATCCGGAAGGCGCGCTGGAACGGCGGAACCATTGGGAGAAGACCAGTCATTCACTTCTAGTTGGCGCTATCTTGCACGTGCTCTACGCCGAAGAGGAAAAGACACTCGCCCGTGTCGCCACCTTCCTGTCGGACCCGCAACGCTCATTCGCTGCGACACTGCAGCGGATGATGACCACCAACCACCTCGGCACGGTGGACAAGCCCCAGGTCCATCCGGTCGTAGCCTCGGCGGCTCGTGAGGTGCTGAACAAGTCAGAGAACGAGCGCTCAGGCGTTCTCTCGACCGCCATGTCGTTTCTCGGGCTCTATCGTGATCCAACGGTGGCCGCGGCAACATCGGCCTGCGACTGGCGCATTGCCGACCTTGTGGATGCCGAGCGACCGATGTCGCTGTATCTGGTCGTGCCGCCGTCGGATATCTCGCGCACTAAGCCCCTGGTGCGATTGGTGCTCAATCAAATCGGCCGGCGGCTGACCGAGCGCCTGGAGGGCGATCCAAAGAAGAGCCGCAAGCATCAGCTCCTGATGATGCTGGATGAATTTCCGGCGCTCGGTCGGCTCGACTTCTTCGAGACTGCGCTCGCCTTTATGGCAGGCTACGGCATCCGCGCTTATCTGATAGCGCAATCGTTGAACCAAATCTCCAAGGCCTATGGCGAGAACAACGCCATTCTCGACAATTGCCATGTGCGGATTGCCTTTTCCTCAAATGACGAGCGCACGGCCAAACGCATCTCGGACGCGCTCGGTACCGCGACGGAACTCAGATCGATGCGTAACTATGCCGGCCATCGGTTGGCGCCCTGGTTGTCCCACGTCATGGTAAGCCGCCAAGAGACCGCTCGCCCCCTGCTGACGCCGGGTGAGGTGATGCAGTTGCCGCAGGCTGACGAACTAATCCTGGTTTCGGGATTGCCGCCGATTCGCGCCAAGAAGTTGCGTTATTACCAGGATCCGAATTTCACGGAGCGAGTGCTGCCTTCGCCGGTGCTGCGCGACGGTGCCTACGCGGATCGGCCCACGTCGCGCCCGGACGATTGGAGCGGACAGGTGCGCGGCGTGGATCGGCGTCTTGCTGGCGACGACGACAGTGCCGGCGCGGCAATCGAAGACGGAGGTGTCCAGCAGCAGCGCCATCCGGGCCTGCCCGAAGAACGGACCCTCGTCGCCCAGGAGCCTGATCATGGCGATCTGTTCACGCCCGCAGACGATGACTGCGAGACGCTCGCCGACAAGCGCGTCATGGATCGGATTTCCACCGCAGCACGTGCGTACGGCCTCAATGAGGGAATGGGCGACGACAAGGACATCGTGCCCGGCTTCTGAACGGCGCGCCATACGCGGGCGCATCTCAGCGTAGATAACGGCCGTAAGCGATTTCGAGGATCTCGACGATGCTCGTTCCCGTCGCCGGTGCATCAGCGCCGGTCAGAGGGAACAAGCAGCATGAAGCCCCACCGCATTCGTCACCAGTTTTTGCTTGGACCCGAGTTGAGCGAGAAGCTGGAGAACCTCAGCCGCAATCCATCGACCACCAAATCGGCCATTGTGGCGCACGCGGTCGAGGCCTTTATCGAGCGGCGTGGGGAGAATGAACTCGACCACCGCTACGGCAAGAGACTCGACCGTCTTTCCCGTGACCTCGGACATGTCAGGCGCGATGTCGAGATGATCCTGGAGAGCCTGGCGCTCTTCATCCGCTTTTCGATCACGCTTCATGCTCACACGCCGGTGCCGGACAAGGCGACGCAAGCGATTGCCCAGGAGCGCTTCGAGAAGTTCGTCGAACAAGTCGGCCGCCAAATCGCTTCCGGGAAACGGTCACTTGGCACCGACGATCGCAGGGGAGGGGAAGGATGAGTTCTCATCCGGAAGCCGACCATCGCCGCCGCGCCATGCTGCGCACCGCCATGGGTCCGGCGATCACCGAAGCCCTTGCCGATCCGACCGTCATCGAGGTGATGGTCAATCCCGACGGTGCGCTGCGGCTCGACCGGTTGGGTGAAGGCCGGGTCGACATCGGCGTGCACATGCATCCTTCTGAGGCCGAACGCATCATCCGCCTGGTCGCCTCCCACGTGCGCGCCGAGGCGCATGCGGACAATCCGATTGTCAGCGCCGAATTGCCATCGGGCGAGCGCTTCGAGGGTCTGCTGCCGCCTGTCGTGCTGGGGCCATGCTTCGCCATCCGAAAGCCTGCGGCGAAACTCTACACGTTGGCCGACTATGTCGCCGACCGGGTCATGCTGCCGCTGCAGGCCGATGCGCTGAAGAAGGCGGTCCGCGAGCGGCGCAACATCCTGGTCGCCGGCGGCACGTCGTCGGGCAAGACAACACTTGCCAATGCGCTGCTGGCACAAGCCGCCGATTGCGACGAGCGGGTGATCCTGATCGAGGACACGCGCGAACTGCAATGCGCGGCGAAGGATTGCGTTGCCTTGAGGACGAGGCGGGGGTCGGTCACGCTCGCCGATCTCGTGCGCTCGACCCTGCGGCTCAGACCCGACCGCATCATCGTGGGCGAAGTCAGGGGCGCGGAAGCCCTGGACATGCTGAAGGCATGGAACACCGGGCATCCCGGCGGCATCGCGACGGTTCACGCCAATTCGGCGCGCTCCGCTCTCTACCGTATCGAGCAGCTCGCCCAGGAAGCCGTCGTCACCGTTCCCCGCCGCCTCATCGCTGATGCGGTAGATCTGATCGTCTTCATCGCTGGGCGCGGATCCTCGCGCCGCATTGACGCGATCGCTGAGGTCACCGGTCTCGACAGCAGCGGTGATTACGCCGTCACCCCGCTCACGCTTCCGCAACTCCAGCAGTTTTGAAAGGTCACCTCATGCTCAAGAAGCTTCGCTTCCTTTCGTCCACCGCGCTCACGTTTCTTCTCACCGTCCCGGCCCACGCAGCGGGCTCCGGCATGCCTTGGGAACAGCCGCTGCAGCAGATCCTTGAGTCGGTCCAGGGACCGGTCGCCAAGATCGTCGCGGTGATCATCATCATCACCACCGGCCTGACCCTTGCTTTCGGCGACACGGCAGGCGGTTTTCGCCGGCTGATCCAGATTGTCTTCGGCCTGTCGATCGCCTTCGCGGCATCGAGCTTCTTTCTCTCCTTCTTCTCCTTCGGCGGCGGGGCACTCGTCTGATGGCCACCGGAGAGCAGCATATCGAGGGTTTCGAAGTCCCCGTTCACAGGGCATTGACTGAGCCGATCCTGCTGGGCGGCGCGCCGCGAGCGGTGGCGATCCTCAACGGCACGGTGGCCGCGGCAATAGGCCTTGGCCTGCAGCAGTGGATCGCCGGACTGGCGCTCTGGATCGCCGGCCACACCCTCGCGGTCTTTGCCGCTCGCCGCGATCCGGACTTCGCCAGCGTGCTTGTCCGTCATCTTCGCCTGAAGGGGTGGCTTGCATGCTGAACCTTTCGGAGTATCGCGGCAAAGCCGATCGGCTTGCCGATCATCTGCCCTGGGCCGCTTTGGTCGCGCCCGGCATTGTGCTCAATAAAGACAGTAGCTTCCAGCGAACCTTCCGGTTCCGTGGCCCCGACCTTGAAAGCGCGACCGAAGCCGAGTTGGTCGGCATCTGCGCACGAGCTAACAATGCGCTACGAAGGTTGGGCTCCGGATGGGGGTTGTTTTTCGAGGCCGAGCGCGTTGAAGCGCTGGGCTATCCGAGCTCGGCTTTTCCCGATGCTGCCTCATGGCTGGTCGATAAGGAACGGCGCGCGGCCTTCGAGGGCAAGGTCGCGCACTTCGAGAGTCGCTATCATCTGACCTTGGTCTTCATGCCGGCGCCAGATGGCCAGGCGCGGGCGGAAAGCGCACTGATCGACTCGCATCACTCGGGAGGGGCTAGAGACTGGCGCCAGGAGCTGGCGTGGTTTCGCGACGAGACCGACCGCGTCCTGGATTTGCTGTCCGGCTTCATGCCGGAAGTGCGTGCCCTCGATGATGCCGAGACGCTAACCTATCTGCACGGCACAATCTCGACCTACCGCCATCCGGTCGCCATGCCGGAAACGCCAATGTATCTCGACGGTGTTCTGGTTGACGCGCCGCTTACCGGCGGCCTGGAGCCGATGCTGGGTGAGCAGCATCTGTGCACCCTCACCGTTCTTGGTTTCCCGAACGTCACCCGGCCAGGGATCCTCGACGCGCTCAACCATCAGGATTTCGCCTACCGCTGGATGACGCGCTTCATCCCGCTCGACAAGACGGAAGCCACAAAGGCACTGACCCGGTTGCGCCGTCAGTGGTTTGCCAAGCGCAAATCGGTCGCAGCTATCCTGCGCGAGGTCGTGACCAACGAACCCGTCCCTCTCGTCGATAGTGACGCCGACAACAAGGCGCTCGATGCGGATGACGCCCTTCAGGCATTGGGCGGCGATCACGTCGGCTTCGGCTATCTCACCACAACGGTGACGGTATGGGACCAGGACCGGCAGGCCGCCGCGGAAAAGCTCCGAGCGGTTGAGCGCATAGTCAATGGGCTCGGCTTCACCACGATCCGTGAAAGCATCAACGCGGTCGAGGCGTGGCTCGGCTCGTTGCCCGGTCATGTCTACGCTAACGTTCGCCAGCCGCTCGTTCACACGCTGAATCTTGCCCATGTCATGCCGCTGTCGTCGGCGTGGGCCGGTCCGGTGGACAACGAGCATCTCGCCAACGTGACTGGGACCGAATCCCCGCCGCTTCTCTTCGCAGAGACCAACGGGTCGACACCGTTTCGGGTTTCCACCCACGTCGGCGATGTCGGCCACATGCTGGTCGTTGGGCCGACCGGTGCCGGCAAGTCGGTTCTGCTCGCGCTAGTCGCTCTGCAGTTTCGACGCTATGCCGGGGCGCAGGTCTATGTCTTCGACAAGGGCAATTCGGCTCGTGCGGCAACACTGGCCATGGGCGGAGAACACCACGCGCTGGGCGCGGATGGTGCGCTTGCCTTCCAGCCACTGAGCAATATCGGCGACCAGGCTACTCGCAGCTGGGCGGCGGAATGGATCGCCGGCCTCGTTGCCCATGAGAATGTCACCGTTACGCCGGAGGTAAAGGAGGCGATCTGGTCGGCACTCATCAGCCTTGCCACTGCGCCGGTGCGGGAACGCACGCTGACGGGCCTGTCGGTTCTGCTTCAGTCCAATGGGCTCAAGGCCGCGTTGATGCCCTACACGCTCGACGGTCCCTTCGGCCGGCTGCTCGATGCCGATGAAGATCGGCTGGCTTTGTCGGATGTGCAGTGTTTCGAGACCGAAGAGCTGATGCACAGCCAAGGCGCTGTGCTCCCGGTGCTCACCTATCTGTTCCATCGTCTCGAGGAGCGGTTCGACGGACGGCCGACGCTGCTGATGCTCGACGAGGCGTGGGTCTATCTCGACAACCCTCTCTTTGCCGCCCGCATCCGCGAATGGCTGAAGGTGCTGCGAAAGAAGAACGTCTCCGTCATTTTCGCCACGCAGTCACTTGCAGACATCGCTGCCTCGTCGATCGCGCCGGCAATCATCGAGAGCTGCCCACAGCGCATTTTTCTTCCCAATGACCGTGCCGTGGAACCGCAGGTGCGGGCAGCCTATGAGTGCTTCGGCCTGAACGAGCGGCAAATCGAATTGGTCGCCCGTGCCACACCGAAGCGCCAGTATTATCTGCAGTCGCGCCGCGGCAACCGCCTCTTCGAGCTCGGGCTCGGCCCGATCGCTCTTGCGCTCTGCGGCGCCTCTGATCCGGCCACGCAAGCTTTGATCGACAGCGTCCTGTCAGAGCACGGGCAGGACAGCTTTGCCTCCCGGTTCCTGAGTGCGCGCGGCCTCGATTGGGCTGCCGAGCTTCTCCAGCAATTCCCTCAACCAGACAAGGAGCAATCGTCATGATGCGGCGCCGCCTTCTCACCAGCCTGATCACCGTTTCCCTAATCGCAAAACCGATGGCCGACTACGTCCAGCCGGCCCACGCCCTGATCGTGTTCGATCCGTCGAATTATGCGCAGAACGTGCTGACAGCGGCACGTTCTCTGGAGCAGATAAACAACCAGATCCAGTCGCTTCAGAACCAGGCGACGATGCTGCAGAACATGGCGCGGAATCTTCAGCGCTTGGATTTTTCTTCCGTCGGCCAGCTCACAGGTTCGCTCCAACGGATCGACGGCCTGATGACCCAGGCCAGCGGCCTGAGCTTCGATCTCGACAAGCTTCAGAACCAGTGGCGTGTGCAATATCCGGAAAGCTACGACGCCACAATCAAGGTCAGCGATGTGGCGAGCGCCGCGCGCGAGCGCTGGCAAAACGCCATGCAGGCGTTCCGCCAAACCATGAGCGCGCAGTCGCAGATCGTGGAGAACGTGCGGGCCGACGGCGACCTGCTTACCGATCTCGTCAACCGCAGTCAGGGCGCGGCAGGTGCCCTTGAGGCAAGCCAGGCCACCAATCAGCTGATCGCGCTTTCGACCAAGCAGCAGATTCAGATCCAGACGCTGCTCGCGACCCAGTTCCGGGCTGAAGCCGAAGATGCTGCCCGCAAGGCGCAGTCCGAGGAAGCCGCCCGCGAGACGACGAAGCGTTTCCTGGGCACCGGAACGGCCTATCCCGGCAACTGATCAACAGTTCTTCAAGACAACGAGGAAGGCGGCGACATGAACGACCTCGGCGTCATTGATCGCTTCATGGAGACTTTTACCCGCTATATTGATAGCGGGTTCGGTCTGCTTTCGGGCGACGTCGCCTTTCTCACCACCATCCTGATCGGCATCGACATCACGCTGGCAGGCCTGGTCTGGGCGTTCGGCGGCGAGCCCAATGTTCTTGGCCGGCTTGTCCGAAAAGTGCTCTATGTCGGCGCCTTCGCCTTCATCCTGAACAATTTTAAGAACCTCGCCGACATCATCTACCATTCCTTTGCCGGGCTCGGCATCAACGCATCGGCCGGCAATCTGTCCGCCGACAGTCTCCTGCGGCCAGGCCGCATTGCCGCGGCCGGCTTCGAGGGCGCCTGGCCGCTGCTCAATCAAGCGAGCCAGCTAGTCGGCTTCCCCGAGATCTTTGGCAACGCGCTGACCATCTTCGTGCTGCTTCTCGCCTGGTTTCTGGTCCTCATCGCCTTCTTCATTCTTTCAATTCAGCTCTTCATCACTATCCTGGAGTTCAAACTCACCACATTGGCCGGTTTTGTTCTGGTGCCCTTCGCGCTCTGGAACCGCTCGGCGTTTCTGGCCGAGCGCGTGCTCGGCAATGTGATCTCGTCGGGCATTAAGGTGATGGTGCTTGCTGTCATCGTCGGCATCGGCTCCACGCTCTTCGGCGAGTTCGCTTCCGCGCTGCAAGGCAAGGAGCCGGACTTGGCCGCGGCCATGTCACAGGTACTGGGCGCGTTGGCGCTGCTTGGGCTCGGCATTTTCGGGCCGGGAATTGCCTCGGGTCTTGTTTCCGGCGCGCCGCAGCTTGGCGCGGGAGCCGCACTCGGAACCACCGCGGCGGCCGCCGGATCAACGCTCGTTGCCGGAGGTGCGGCGCTTGCCGGCGCGCGCATGGCAACCGGCGGCGGTCTCGCCGCCGTTCGAGCCGGCACGGCCATGGGATCGGCTGCTTCCACAGCTTGGCAGATGGGGCGTGCAACATCGCCCGAGTCCGGCCTCTCCGGCGTAGCTGCTGGACTGCAGGGCGTTGCCGGCGCAACTGGCGGCGCCGCGATGCGGGGAATGCGATCTGCAAAAGAACCATTCCGGCGCAGCGCCGATGCCGGCCGCGATGCCGCCTGGACCGCGACGGGCGGCACGCCCACCGTATCAATGATCGGAAACCCTGCCGCGTCAGGTGCCAATGCCGCGCCGGCGTGGGCGAGGCGCTTGCGTTCCGAACAGACCGCGCGCGCCCATCGCCACGCCGCCACGCAGGCCGTCCGCGATGGCGATCGGGGTGGAAGCGGCGCCAACCCCTCTCTCAACGATAAGGAAGACTAGATGCTCTTCAAGCGACCTGTTCAGCGTTACGGGAAGACGCCCCACCCCGTCACACCATACCAGAAGGCCGCCCAACTTTGGGACGAGCGCATCGGCACTGCGCGCGTGCAGGCAAGGAACTGGCGCCTGATGGCCTTTGGCTGCCTCGCTCTGGCCACCGGGCTCTCTGGTGGACTCTTGTGGCAGTCGATGCAGGGCCGCGTCGTGCCCTATCTCGTCGAGGTTGATCGTTTCGGCGAGGCGCGCGCCGTCGCTCCAGCAATCCGCGACTACGAGCCCACCGATGCCCAGATCGCCTGGCATCTCGGCCGCTTCATCCAGAATGTCCGGTCTGTTTCCACCGATGCGGTGCTGGTGCGGCAGAATTGGCTCTCGGCCTACGACTTCGCCACCGACCGTGGAGCCCTCTTTCTCAACGAGTACGCTAAGGCCAACGACCCGTTCGGCAAGATCGGCACGCGCAGCGTCTCGGTGCAGGTGACGAGCGTGGTCCGAGCGTCCGACAGCTCCTATCAAGTCAAATGGACCGAGCAGGTCTTTGAGCGCGGCAGCCTCGCCAGCACAACGCGTTGGACCGGGATCCTCACCATTGTGATCCGGCCGCCGAACAATGCCGATCAGCTGCGCAAAAACCCGCTCGGCGTCTTCATCAACGCCATCGACTGGTCGCGCGAGCTCGACAGTGCCGCGCAAACTTCCGTTCCCCCAAAGGAGCCCGCCAATGATAAATAGACTCTCGTCGCTCCGCACTGCGCTGATCCTGTCTGCGTCGGCTGCGGTCATTTCCGCCTGTGCCTCGAAGCCGGTGCCGCCACCTCAGATTTCCTATGATGCTGCCAAATTCCAACCGGCGGCAATCGAAAAGGCGCCGGAGATGCCCGTCAAAGTCGTGGAAGTGCCGAAACCGCTACCGCTGCCCGGCCAGTTGCAGCCCGAGCCGGGCAAGGCTGCTGAAGACAGGCGCTCGCCTGAAGAACGTGTCGCCGATGCCAACAAGGCGGCCACGCAGCAACCCACCAAATATGGCTATGTGAATGCGGTGCAGGTTTACCCGTTTACCGAAGGCGCGCTCTACCAGCTCTATGCCGCACCGGAGCGCGTCAGCGATATCGCTCTGCAGTCAGGCGAGAAACTCCAATCCGTGTCGGCCGGCGATACAGTGCGCTGGGTAATTGGCGACACCGTCAGTGGCTCCGGCGATGACCAGCGCACCCATGTGCTGGTGAAGCCCTTCGCGCCAGGACTTGCCACCAATCTGGTGATCACCACGGACCGGCGAAGCTATCACCTGCAGCTTCAAAGCACGGATAAGACCGCCATGGCGGCCATCTCCTGGACTTACAGCGAGGACCAGATCATCGCGCTACGCCGGCGCAATGCGCAGGCCGACGCCACTATGCCAGTGGCGTCGAATGTGGCTCTCGAAAATATTCGCTTCCGCTATTCGATTACCGGCGACATGCCGCCCTGGAGGCCGACGCGCGCGTTCGATGATGGCAGCAAGGTCTACATCGAGTTCCCGCGCCGCATCGATCAGGGCGAGGCCCCACCGCTCTTCATCGTCGGTGCTGACGGGGACAACCAGCTCGTCAACTACCGCATACGGGGCAACTATTACATCGTCGATCGCCTCTTCGCCGCAGCCGAACTGCGCCTCGGCGCCAAGCAGCAGCAGGTGGTGCGCATCACGAGGACCGACGGCAGGCAAGCGCCGAGGCGGATATTGCTCTTTTCGCGTTCCAGCAGGTGAGGGACGGCCCATGACGGATACTTCCCGCTCCGATGCTCCACCGAAACTCGATCCAGAACAGCTGCAGCTGCGGGCCTCGCCTCGCCGCGCTGTGCGCTTCAAGCGCGGCATTATTGTCGCCATTGCTGCTGTTGGTTCCGGGACCGTTCTAGGCGTCGCCATGATGGCGCTGCAGGGACCGGCGCTGCGCATCAAAGAGCAGGCTGAAGAGCTTTACAACACTGAGCGGAAGCCAACCGCGGAGGCAATTGAAAGGCTGCCTAAGGACTATTCCGGAATCAAGCCCAAGCCTCCGGAACTTGGACCCCCGCTGCCCGGCGACCTCGGCCGCCCCATCCTTGAGCATCAACGCCAACTGGGCATAGCGCCGGGCCAGGAGGTTTCGGCGGAGGAGCAGCGCCTTGCACAGCAGGCGATGGAGGCGCGCGAATCGCAAGTCTTCTTTCGGATCGAAAATCGACCCCGGCAAGCGGATGCCGCCGCCAACGGGCAGGGCGGGCGCCCACCCTTTCATGGAACGGCTCCGCAATCGGATGCCGCACGCGATTCAGCTTCCGTTGCACCGGCCGAGGGCGACCAAAACAATCAACAGCGCAAGCTCGATTTTGTCAGCCAGCGGAACACAAGTGGAATCTACAATCTGCATGCACTGCAGACGCCGGTTTCGCCGTATCAGCTGATGGCCGGCAGCGTCATCGCAGCGAGCCTGATCACTGGCATCAATTCCGATTTGCCCGGCCTCGTCGTCGCACAGGTCACCGAGAATGTGCACGACACAGTCACCGGCAGTACCTTGCTCATTCCGCAAGGCTCTCGCCTGATTGGCACCTATGACAGCGTTGTTGCCTTTGGACAAAGGCGCGCGCTGCTGGTCTGGCAACGGATACTGCTGCCCGACGGCTCTTCGATCGAAATTGACAATCTGCCGGCAACAGACACTGCCGGCTATGCGGGGCTTGAGGACAAGGTGGATTTCCATACCTGGCAGCTGATCAAAGGCGTTGCGCTGGCCACGTTGCTAGGGGTCGGCACGGAGCTGAGCCTCGGGGAAGAGGAAAGCGACCTGGTCAAAGCAATCCGCGAATCCGCTCAGCAGAACGTCAGTCAAGCTGGCCAGCGCATCACCGAGAAGAACCTCAATATCCAACCCACCATCACTGTCCGGCCCGGTTGGCCACTGCGCGTCATCGTGCACAAGGATCTTGTGCTGCGGCCGTACCCGAATTGACTGGAGTCATCATGACCAATCTGAAACTCGGCAAACTTCCGGATCGGACACCTTCGAAGATCACCATAAGCGTAAGTGCAGACCTGAACCAAGCACTGCAGGACTATGCGGCGCTTTATCGTCAGACCTATGGCGAGTCCGAATCGGTAGCGGAACTGATCCCGTTCATGCTGGCGGAGTTCCTGGACAGCGATCGAGCGTTTGCCAAGGCCAGAAAGGAAGGACTCCCTGTCGTCGACACCAGAGAAATCGCGACGGCAGCCAATTTCAGGGTCCGAATAAGTGACAGCGACCAGTGAGTCCGAGGGGGCACCTTTCTAGGCGGGCAAATGCATTGAAGCAATTTGCCGGCGACAAGCCGAAACATAGGGCACGATAGACGAGCTGATCTGCCCCGAACCAGTGCCGGCTCTGCGCCTCATCCCGGTCATTTGCACTATCGAGGTCATCTACCGAAAGCGGACATTTTTCGGCCGACTTCACCGATCGCATTTCTGGAAAGAGTTCCGGAGCTCTAGCTAAAAATGGGCGTGTCCCAGTCGGTCTCGGAAAAAACCTGTGTCGCAATGAAGTCCATCAATGCGAGACCGGCAGGCAAAAATTGAGCCGTACGTTCATAAGTGAATGGCGCGGCCTTCTGTTTCTTGTTGCCGTGGGCGACGTTGTTCCGTAGCTGCGCATAACTTCGAGACAAGAGCCAATCCCAGGAATCGATTGGTTCATTGTCGCTGTCCCAATCGATGCGGTCGTTCTCCTTGATCACCAGATACTGTGGCGCGGTTTGTGCAAAAATCTCGAACCCTGATTTGGAAAAATCGAAGGACTTGAAAGGAAACTTTGCCTCAACGCGCTGTGCGAGCTTTGTCCAGTTGATGCCCGAAATCACGTTAAAGGTCCTCAGCGACTTGGTCAGAGCGAGTGCGATATCCCGATTGACTACGAAGAACTCGAACTTCGACGCTTTCAGCATGAACCTTGCAATTTCCTTCTCCATCGCCGCCTCCCTTTGCGCGAAAACATTCAGGCGTCATCACAAACCTGCCCCCTGGCGTCAGGCGCAGGCCCGATCCTGATGGTAGAACGGATTGCACCGGTCCGGCAACCGGCTCAGTCCTGTGGCGCGACCCTTCCGGTCGTACCAATGAAGTCAACCCATATTGGATGTAGCTGCTGTGTGAGTTGTCCACTATGTCCGGAATACGAGGATGGATGCCTGGTCGAGCGAACTGGACCTTACGGTCGGTTCCTCGGCTGTGTTCGACATCCAACGTGCGTCGGACAGGCTCAGATATCGACCGTTATGAAGGTGCAGTGGGGGCGAGCGTGACGCTTGCTACGGCATTACGTGCGGGCTTGCGAACCGCAACACATTGGAAGCGAATTGGTCGCGACGCCGATTTTGGAGAGACAGCAGTTCACATTTTGGTTTGTACGCGATAATGCCGATCATGAGAAAAATTGCGATCGTCAAAGAATGAGCAATCTGGACCTGTTCCGCCACGACTTCGTTCTGAGTATCAAGCCAGAGTACGCTATCAAAATTGTAAGCGGTCAGAAGAAAGTCGAACTGAGGCGTCGATTTCCGTATGGGACGGTCACCGGCGCGGTCATGTACATTTACGCGTCGGCTCCGATCCAAGCAGTGATCGGGTACGCTACGATCTCTACCGTGGAAGAACTCCCGGTCGAGCGCATATGGGCAAACTATAGTGACGTGGCCTTCATTGCGCGTGATGACTTCGATGCGTACTATGCTGAGAGGACGTCCGGCTTCGTGATCAAGCTACAGGATCCGGTCGCCGTCCCGGAACCCGTCCCCCTATCCTTACTCAAGGATCGTCTCGGCTTTACGCCGCCACAGTCATTCGCTTATGCCGACGATGCCTTTCGTCAGCTGATCCGGGGTTCCGAGAGATGAAGCTGCTCATCGACACCAATGTCATCATCCAGCTCGAGGATTCGAAAGAGATTAAGGCTCAGTTCGCCGACCTGCAGCGCAAATGCCAGGAGCACGGAATATCCGTCTTCGTACATGAAGCTTCGTTGGAAGATATCGAACGCGATCCCGACAAGGATCGTAGGAAGATCACTCTTTCTAAGGTCAAGAAGTTCCGCCAGTTGAAGGGCGTTCACGTTCCTCCCGAGGAGGAACTGGCAAAGCTGTACGGCAAGCTGCCGAAGCCGAATGACGTTTGCGACGCGAAGATGCTGCACGCGGTCGCGGATGGTGTCGTGGAGCTGTTCGTTACGGAGGATGACGGCATTCATCGACGCGCGAAGGCCGCCGGTCTCAGCGAACAAGTTCTGACAGTCGCTGATGCGGTCGCGTGGCTTAAGCAGGCGTACGAACCGGATCAGGTTTTCCTGCCCTCCGTCGAATACGTCAAAGCGTACAATATCGACTTCAAGGATGAGATTTTTGACGATCTGGCCGCCGATTACGTCGGGTTCCGGGAGGTATGGGTGCCGAAGTGCAAGGAAGAGCACCGCGACTGCTGGGTGATCAAGAATGGCGGCAAGCTAGCCGCGATCGTCATTCGAAAAGACGAGACCCACGCCGAAGCCGGCACGCGTTACGCCGCTGCCAAGATTCTAAAGATCTGCACCTTCAAGGTGGCCCAGGGCTATAGGGGCCAAAAGCTCGGTGAGCAGTTGCTGAAGCAGGTCCTATGGCATTGCCAACGGAACGGCTACGACCTGACCTATGTCACCGCGTTTCCCAAGCAGGAGGCTCTAATCCGCCTGCTTGAAGAATACGGGTTCGAGAAAACCAAAACGCTCGCGAAACATGAGCTAGTCTACGAAAAGCCTATGGGAAGCGGGCCGTTGTCGGCCGGAACCGATAAGCTCAGGACCGTGAAGAAGAACTACCCACGGTTTTCGGACGACGCTTCTGTGGGCAAGTTCGTCGTGCCTATCCAGCCGGGATATCATCGGAAGTTGTTCCCTGAGGTGACCGCTCCGACGACCGGAAGCACCGGGGTGCCAGGCGGCAAACCTGGCAATACCATTAAGAAAGTCTACATCTGCCACGCCCCAACGAATGCATTGCAGCCTGGAGATCTGCTCTTCTTCTATATGACCAAGTCCCCGTCCTACGGCTCCCAATCAATGACGAGCGTGGGCATTGTGGAATCCGTCCGTTGGACCCTCGATGTGAACGAGGTACGAAAGTGGACTGCGAAACGATCCGTGTTTTCGGATACGGAACTCGCCCACTGGGTGGCGGGATCGCGTCCGCTTAAGGTCATCGACTTCCTGCTGATCGGGCACCTGGAGCCGACCGTGCCGTTGATCGACTTGCTCGGCTACGGCGTCCTGCCTTCGTGGCCGCAGTCGATAAACAAGATTCCCCAATCGGCTTACGCGAAGCTGAAAACGCTCCTGAAGCTGGGCTTCAAGTTTTAGACGGAAGCGGATTGCAGCACCACGTTCCAGGCCAAAGTCTTTCGCTTCGTCGCCGTTCGCTCGAGGGCGAACTCGTAAATGCAGACCGTGTCATCCGGCATTATGCGGCCGTAGAAGTGCTGCAGCGTACCGAGCAATTCCTCTAGGGAAGAAAATCCGTCGGAACGCGCATCAGCTTCGGTTAGGCCATTAAATGTGGAGTAACGCACGCTGAGGACACGAAGACGGGCAAGGCAACGATACTCGTCATGCGGCGCTTGCTCGGCAGCGGCGTAAAGTGGCAGCACAGGCCCAGCGGGGTACTCGACCCTATCGCGGTCGTATCGGATTGTCGTCGATTTCTGCTCAGACAGCACCTTGTCCGCGAGGCGTTCGGTCATGACGAAGCGCTCACGCGGGACGGAAGATCGTTCGGGAAACTCGTCCGCGAGCCTTGTCTTCAGACGCTCGAGAGCGGCGTCGTACAGCCCTGGGGGCGTAGGAAACACGAATTGCAATGGGCCACTCCTGACTTCTCCGGACTCTATGCGAACGCGAGAGAAATCGAAACGGTCCCACGCAAACTTCTCGTGGACAGCGTGTACAATGTAGCGGGCGATTTCGTCGCAGGGTCGTCTATGGGAGAGGCACAGGCTAGAGGAAGTTGGGTCGATGACGAGAGTCGCATTGGTGGTCGGCGTGTCCGGTGTTGGAAAATCGTACGTGATTGGACGATGTGCCGCAAATGCCGGCCTCATCCATGTTCAGGCAAGCGATGTCCTACGGCAAGCGAAAGCCGACCTGCTGGCTCGAACCGTAGACCGCGAAGAACTCAGAAAAGGTCAAGTTCTCGACAATCAGACGCTGCTAAGCGAAGCTTTCGGGAAGTTGCGCGCGAGGGAGAGCCGTCCCATCGTTTTCGACGCGCATAACATCATCGACACCGACGACGGCTATGTCGAAATCCCTCTGGAGGTCTTCCGACTGATCGATCCGTACGTTGTGATAGCTCTTTACGGCGATCCTGAAAGTATCCTCGGTCACAGGAGTCGGGACACGAGCAGGGTCCGCCCGGACAGGACTTTTGGCCAGATTGCCGAGTACCAAGCCCTGGTCATAGCGCTCGCCGAGAAGCATGCCCGGGATCTCGGCGTGCCGTTGCGTCTGGTAGGCGCGGGTGACGAGGAAGCTTTCGCTCGGGCGATTTTGGCTTAGAGGTCGATAGAGCTTGGACTTCCTTCGAGTGCCGTGGCACCTATCCGGTGACAACTCGTCGTGAAAATTGAAGCGCAGACCGCGCCGTCGTATTCCTAACCGAACGATTCTTGTCCCTATTCTCGATTCTGGGTCGCATACTCTCGTTGAGCGGAAGATGGCGAAGAAGATTGGGCGTACCGATATCATCGGCGAACGCGGCATCGCGTATATTCGCCAAGTCGTGTTGAACATGGGCTTCATGTTCTACGAGACTGGCGGCGTGGAAGCCGGAATCGATGGATTTATCGAACTACGCGATGAAACGACGGGAGCCGTCTCAAACCTGTTGCTGCAAGTTCAGGGAAAGGCAACCGAGCGCACGCGACTGCAGGCCGAAACCGACACCACGTTTGAGTTCCCCTTGGCAGAAGCAGACATCCAGTACTGGATGCATGGCACGGCTCCTGTTCTGCTGCTCGTCGTAAAGCTCGACGAAGGGAAGGCCTATTGGAAGTCGATCAAGGAATGGTTCAGTGACACCGAGAACTTGAAGTCGAGGAAGGTCGTCTTCGACAAGCGATCTGATTTTTTCTCTGTCGACGCGAAGGCCGCGATCGTGGCGGTAGCCACTTCGGCAAAGCCCGGGTCCACGGGACCTAGCGTGCGTCTCCACGAATCCCTGCTCGTCAATCTGTTGGAGATCGGTTTCGCGCCTAAGATCTACTGGGCCCCAACCGACCACCACACGGACAAATCTTTCGGAGCCGCCCTGAGGGAGCTGGACTCGAAAGCCTCTTCCGAGTGGATAGTCAGGAGCAATGCGGTCCTGTCATTCAACGACTTGGACAAGTGGCCCTGGAACAAAATTTGCGATGTGTCGGCGATGGAAGTCTTCGACACCTCCGAGTGGTCGGACAGCGACGACGTGGATCGGGTTCGTGATTTCGTTGCGCTGTTGAATAGGGCAATCGGGGATTTTGTGAGACCCGACCTTCGTCGCGATCGCGACAGCGGCATCCTGTATTTCGTGAAGCCGAGAAACCGAGGGAAGCTCAACTACGCCTACAGGAGCGTCCAGAACTTGACTACGCGTCGCGTTGTCAAAGGCTATGGTCGCCAGCGCGAGCATCCGGGGAAGCCTGCTTACTTTCGTCATTCGGGCTTCCGCCCGTATTTCGTCCGCTATGATCAGAAATGGTACGTCGAGGTTACGCCGACCTATCATTTCAGCAGGGATGGCCGGGAGCCCGATTTCAAGGCAGGCGAACATCTTAAGAAGATCAAAGAACTCGAGAACAACGCTGCTGTCATGGGCCAGTTTGTGATGTGGCAGGCGTTTCTGACTACCCACCGGACGGGAGACCTTCTCGGGGAGGCCTACCCACATCTCAGATTCGCGCCGTTGGAATCATTGGAACTCGACGTGGGTGTGCCGGATCAACTTTGGACCGCGCAAGAATCCAATCCTTCCTCGCCGCTGTTCGACTTCGACAAGATGCAGGAGGGCACGGAATGAGGCTTTCTCATCTGGCCGAGCCCGAACTGGAATTCGGAAGCGGGCTGCGGCATCCCGACATCCGCTTCGGGATCATGGACTACGGTCCCTTTGACGTGCACATCGGTGGTGCGCCTAGACGCGTCAAGCTTGGAATAGTCGGGAGCGCGGACACCGTGGAAGGCACCGCCAGATGGATCGAGGCATGCTCTGACGGTTTCGAAGCAAAGCCCAGCCGCCAGGCAAACCTGTTCCCACGGTTCCCAGGTCTGCGGAACGATGAAACCTTTCGATGCGAATTCACCACATCGAGCGAGCTTCAGCGAATCCTTCCGACAAAGGAAATCGGCCGTCTGGTTGCGGTTCCGGGGCAAAGGGAGGTCACTCGCGAGGTGGTCAGCACGATCGTCGACGAAATCGCGGTCCTTGCTGAAAGGACCGCGCGACCCGATGTCGTTCTTATCGCGTTGCCTGTCGAGATAATCGAAAGGACCGTGAATGCACGTGAAGCCACAGGCGAGAACGAAGACGAGGTCGGGGAAGCGGAGCCAGGCAACGAACTAGATTTCCGCGGCATGCTCAAGGCAGCGTGCATGCGCCTGCGTATCCCTATTCAGTTGATGTGGCCAACCACGTTCGATCCGTCTTACCGCATACCTCGGAAACTGAAGGAGAACAGCGACCGGCGAACGCAGGATCCTGCCACCATCGCCTGGAACCTTGTCACTGCCATCTACTACAAAGCCGGTGGCCTTCCGTGGCGCCTCGCGAGGGATGCCCGAGAACTTAGAACATCTTTCGTCGGTCTGAGCTTCTACCGATCGGTGGAAGGCGAGCATATGCATACGAGCACCGCCCAGATGTTTGATGAGAGAGGGGAAGGTTTAATCCTTCGCGGCGGCCGCATGGTCGAAAGCGAAGAAGACCGTTCGCCCCATCTCACCGCCGAAGATGCCTATACGCTCCTGAGAGATTCCCTGAAGGTGTTTCGCGGTCAGCACGGCCACTACCCAGCCCGCGTGGTGCTGCATAAGACATCGCGTTTCGATTCGAACGAACTGGATGGTTTTCACAAGGCTATTGACGAGCGCGACATCGACTATGCTGATTTCGTCTGGATTCAGAAATCGATGACACGCCTTTATCGGCTCGGCGTCTATCCCCCATTGAGAGGCAGCCTTTTGCGCTTCAGCAAGGATCAGGCTCTCCTTTACACGCGCGGCAGCGTCGACTTCTTCCGCACATATCCCGGCATGTATGTGCCACGGCCGCTGATGCTGCGATGTCAGGTTCTCGGTCAGCCACTGCAGCATATCGCGCACGAAACCTTGGCTTTGACCAAGATGAATTGGAACAACACTCAGTTCGACAACGGAATGCCGATTACCATTGCTGCGGCAAGGCAGGTGGGCCAGGTGCTCAAATACCGTAAGCGCGAATTTCCCCGCACCTTTTGCTGTTGAGTGCTCTGATGCATGAGGTGTCCACCAAAATAGGTGGACACCTTGTGATGGAAGAAGATGAGCAGAA
>NZ_JAMYPD010000021.1:0-126138 GCF_040320195.1 Mesorhizobium sp. M0768
CGATCTACACAGAAGAGCGGGCATGCCATGGTGGACGAGGCCAAACCTGGGAACGACAGTGCAAGCCACGACTACAGGGCTGACATGTCGGCACGAGATATGGTTGAACGAGCCGTCCTGTCGATCGCCCGTTTGTTGGGTCGGCGGGTTGCTCGGGAGCATTTCGAGGAATTGCAGGCGGCCAACGATAACAAGCTTCATCCTCTTGAGAAAACACCTTCAGAAGGGGAGGATGGGGACGGCGGCGGACAATAGCAATGAGAGGCAGAGGAGCGGTCCATGACCCGTGTCGCGCTGTACGCACGTTACTCATCCGACAACCAGCGCGAAGCCTCTATCGAGGATCAGCTGCGGCTTTGCCGGGAGCACGCGGCCAGGGAGAGGTGGACTGTCGTTGGAACATATGCCGATGCCGCGATACCCGCTCAAGCATCATCCGTCGACCAGACGTCCAGCGGCTTCTCGCCGATGGTCAAAGCGGGCAATTTGAGATTGTTCTAACCGAGGCACTCGATCGCCTGTCACGCGACCAGGAAGACGTAGCCGGCCTCTTCAAGCGGCTGCGCTTTGCAGGTGTCAGGATCGTCACTCTCTCTGAGGGCGCCGTAGACGAACTGCACGTGGGCCTGAAAGGAACGATGAACGCGTTGTTCCTGCGCGATCTTGCCGCCAAGATCAGGCGGGGCCAAAGCGGTCGCATATTGAACGGCTACAACGCCGGCGGCCTCTCCTATGGCTATCGCGTGGTCAAAAAGCTCGATGAACGCGGCGAACCGATCCGCGGTCTGCGCGAGATCGATGAGGATCAAGCCGAGGTCGTGCGTCGGATTTTTCGGGAGTTCGCTGCTGGTCAATCGGCGCGCACGATAGCTGCAGGGCTCAACAAGGAAGGTATCCCATCACCCTTTGGGGGTACGTGGGGCGCCTCGACCATCAATGGCAATCTCAAGCGGAGAAGCGGCTTTCTCTACAACGAAGCCTATATCGGGCTGCTCGTCTTCAATCGTCTCCAAATGCGCAAAGATCCTGAGACTGGGAAGCGCATCTCGCGGCCGAATCTGCCGGAAACCTGGCAGGTCGTTGAAGTGCCGCATCTGCGTATCATCGACGATGAACTGTGGGATGCGGTGCAAGCCCGCAAGAAACTTTATGGAGGCATGAAGCTCCATCACCGCCGACGGCCGAAGCACATGTTCTCGGGGCTTGTGCGGTGCGGCCGCTGTGGCGCTTCCTATACGGTGAAGAACAGAGACCAGCTTGCTTGTGCCGCGCACCGTGAGAAAGGCACTTGTACCAATAACAGGACGATCCGTGTTGGCGAGCTTGAGAAGCGTGTGCTTGAAGGCATCCAGCGGCGCTTGCTGGCGCCGGATGCCATTGCGGGTTTCCTTGCTGAATATCATGCTGAGCATAAGCGACTGAACGCCATGAACCGCGAGCGGCAAAGGGAAGTCGAAAGGCGGCATGCCGGCATCGACAGGCAGATCGCTAACATCGTCGATGCCATCGCTGACGGTGTCGCGACGACAAGCATGAAATCGAAGCTGCTGGACCTCGAGCGCGAAAAGGAGAATCTAGCTCGAGAACTACAGGCGATGGCGGCCGCAGAAAGCATTGTAGAGTTTCATCCGGCAGCGGTGACGGTTTACCGTCGGCAAGTATCCGAGCTCCAGGACGCGTTGCAATCCGATGAGTGTGAGCGGCACGAGGCGGCGAGGATCATCCGCTCGCTGGTCACGGGGATCGAGATCATACCGACGGAGGGTAGGGGACAGGTTGAGCTGAAAGTCCGCGGTGCGCTGGCTGAGCTTCTCAACCTGCCAAATCGCAAGCCGGGAGAGGCGCTTAACGCTGCAGTGATGGTAGCGGGAGAGGGACTTGAACCCCCGACCCCAGGATTATGATTCCCGTGCTCTAACCAACTGAGCTACCCCGCCAGGGCGGCGAAGGCCCGAAATCCAGCTTAAATCGGCAGGCATATCGGCGCGTTCGCCAAGGTCGCGCGGATATAAGGTTGCGAGGCCAAGCCTGTCAAGCATCGAAGTGGCTGCCGCGCCGGCATATTGCTGGCGCCGAAAGCTTTGCCGGGCAGACATTTGGGCGCACAGGCCGGGGTTGAGTTCAGCGAGGCACGTCGCTATGTCTCGGCCACGAAAGTCATGGTCATGAATTGATGAAACCGCGCATTGCAGTCCTCGGTTGCGGATACTGGGGCAGCAACCACATCCGCACCCTAAAGGCGCTCGGCGCGCTGCATGCGGTTTCGGACGTCAACCCCGCGCGCGCGGAGGGTTTTGCCAGCGAGCAGGATTGCCTGGCGATAGAGCCGGAGGCGCTGTTTGCCCGCGACGATGTCGACGCCATCGTCATGGCGCTGCCGCCGCAGTTCCATGCCGACATGGCGGTGCGCGCCGTGCTCGGCGGCAAGGACGTGCTGGTGGAGAAGCCGATCGCGCTGACGGTGGCCGATGCCGAACGCTCGGTGCAGGCGGCCGCCGATAATGGCCGTGTCTTCATGGTCGGCCACGTACTGCGCTTTCATCCCGCCTTCGAGACGCTGAAGGCGCTGATCGACAATGGCGAACTCGGCGAAGTCCGCTACATCCATTCGCATCGGCTCGGCCTCGGCAAGTTCCACACCGAAAACGACGCGCTATGGGACCTGGCGCCGCACGATCTGTCGATGATCCTGGCCATCACCGGCACCGAACCGGTCGAAGTGCGCGGCGAAGGCGCCGCTCTTCTCGACAATCTCAGCGACTTTGCGCATCTGCACATGCGCTTTCCCAACGGCCTGCGCGGCCATCTGTTCGCCTCGCGGCTCAATCCTTACCGCGAACGGCGGCTGACCGTTGTCGGCACCAAGGCGATGGCGGTGTTCGACGATGTCGAGCCGTGGGAGCGCAAGCTTGCCGTCTATCGCCACGCGGTGTGGCAGGATAGCGGCCGATGGGCGTTCACCGCCAACGAGCCGTCCTATGTCGCGGTCGGTGAGGGCATGCCGCTGACGCGCGAGCTGGAGCATTTCATCCACTGCATCGAGACGCGGGCCGAACCGCGCACCAGCGGCGAGGAGGCCATCCGCGTGCTGCGCATCCTGACCGCGGGCACCGTCGCCCATACAAGGCCCTAAGAGAAAACGCCGTCTATTCGGCGGGAACCCGCGCCGGCTGGACGGCAAGCCGCGTCAGCATCGCCTCGGCCTCCGCGCCGCGCTCGGAGCGCTCGATGAAGCCGCCGCCGAACACGCGCGCCTCGTTGCCATCGTCGGAATAGAGCACGCAAGCCTGACCGGGCGCGATGCCGGATTCGCCGTCTACCAGTTCCACCGAAGTGACACCGGCGCGGTGATGCAGCACGGCCGGGCGCGGCGGCCGCGTCGAGCGCACCTTGGCGAAAAGCTCAAGCCCGGCCGCCGGGATAGCGGTCAGCGGGCCATCGCCCAGCCAGTTCATGTTGCGCAAGAAGATCTTGTGGGTCTCCAGCGCCTCGCGCGGGCCGACGACGACGCGGGCCCGGTCGGCGTCGAGATGAACGACGTAGAGCGGCTCGCCCGAGGCGATGCCGATGCCGCGGCGCTGACCGACGGTGTAGCGCAAAATGCCCTCGTGGCGGCCAAGCACGCGCCCGTCTATATGGACGATGTCGCCCGGATTGGCGGCAGCCGGCTTCAGCTTGGCGATGATGCCGGAATACTTGCCCTGCGGCACGAAGCAGATGTCCTGGCTGTCCTGCTTGGCCGCAACCGTCAGTCCCATCTCCTCGGCGATGGCGCGAACCTCAGGCTTCGACAGGCCGCCGAGCGGAAAACGCAGATAGTCGATCTGTGCCTGGGTGGTGGCGAACAGGAAGTAGCTCTGGTCGCGGTCGGCGTCGACCGGCCGGTAAAGAGCGCGGTGGGCGCCATTGGCGCCGGAACGGATGTAGTGGCCGGTCGCCAGCGCGTCGGCGCCGAGTTCCTTGGCGGTCGCAAGAAGGTCGGCGAATTTCACCGTCTGATTGCAGGAAACGCAAGGGATCGGCGTTTCGCCGGCGACATAGCTCTCGGCGAACGGGTCGATCACCGCCTTGCGGAAGCGCTCCTCGTAATCGAGGACGTAATGCGGGATGGCGAGCGTCTCGGAGACGCGGCGGGCATCGTCGATGTCCTGGCCGGCGCAGCATGAGCCGGCCCGGTGCGTTGCCGCGCCGTGGTCATAAAGCTGCAGCGTGACACCGACGACGTCGTAGCCCTCGCGCTTCAGGAGGCCGGCAACGACCGACGAATCGACACCGCCCGACATGGCGACGACGACGCGGGTGTTTTCGGGGCGTCCGGGAAGATCGAGGCTGTTCATGGTTCTTTCGTTCTGCGCGGCGCTTCAATGCCAATGGCCGGAATATAGGTCAAGCGTCTCGGCTGCGCCAGCTTTGCCGGGCCGGCTCATTTTTCCTGCCGGGTTCAATGCGCTTGCCGGCAGATGTTTCAAATGCCGATGAAAAGGCTAACGCCGCGTTCATGATCCTTACCTAACCATTAGGGTCTGCTTAGGCAAATTTTAAAGCTGTGGCGGTAATGTGGTGGGGATTGGGTCTTTGAGTTTTTTGTAGAGAGTACGATGACCGATCTAATTAGACCGCGAGTCAAATATGTTATCGGGCCGGACGGCAGCCCACTTACCATCGCCGATCTGCCGCCGACGAACACACGTCGCTGGGTTATCCGGCGCAAGGCGGAAGTGGTGGCGGCGGTGCGTGGCGGGCTTTTGAGCCTCGAAGAGGCATGCCAGCGCTACAAGCTCACCACCGAGGAATTCCTGTCCTGGCAAGCGTCGATCGACGAATACGGCCTTGCCGGCCTGCGCACCACGCGCATCCAGCAATACCGGCATTAGGCCGATAAGGGCGCTGATCAGCGCCCTTACGTCTGCGAGGGTCGACGATCTGCAATTTCAGACCGTCAGCACCACCTTGCCGATCGGCCTGGTGGCGAGAAAGGCATGGGCGGCACCGGCCTGTTCGAGCGGAAACGCCTTTGCCACGTGGACGGCCAGCTTTTTCGCGTCGATCAATTTGCCGAGCTCCACCAGAGCGGCACGGTCGGGCACTACGGACATGCGCTCGACGCGGATGCCTCGCGTCCTGGCCTTTGCCTTGGTGGCATCGCTGACATCGAGCAGCGACACCAGAACGCCGCCGGCCGTGAGCACTTTCAGTGATTGCTCCGCATGCACGCCGCCGAACGGGTCCAGAACCAGATCGATGTCGCGGGCCTTCGCGGTGAAATCGTCCCTTGTGTAGTCGATCACCTCGTCGGCGCCGAGCGAGCGGACGAAATCGAGCTTTTCCGGGCTGGCGGTCGCGACGACGTAAGCGCCGTGCGCCTTGGCGATCTGCACCGCCAGGTGGCCGACGCCGCCGGCTCCGGCGTGGATCAGCACGCGCTTGCCAGAATCGAGCCGGCCATGGCGGACAAGGCCTTGCCAGGCCGTCAGGCCGGCCAGCGGCAGCGCGGCGGCTTGCGCGTGATCTATGCCTTCAGGTTTCGGCGCAAGCTCATCAGCCGGGACAGCGGCGAGTTCGGCGTAGGCTGCCGCCTGTTTGGGAAAGCGCGGCATGCCGAACACGGCATCGCCGACCTTGAGGCCGGAGACGCCGGAGCCCAGCGCCTCGACAGTCCCCGAAACATCCCAGCCAAGGACAAAAGGCGGCTCGCCAAGCAGCGGATAGTGGCCGCCGCGCACTGCGCCATCGACCGGGTTGATGCCGGCCGCCTCGATGCGGACGAGCACTTCGCCGGCCTCGGGGCGGGGCGATCGGCAATGACGAGGACGTCGGGTCCGCCGAAGGAATTCTGGATAATGGCACGCATGGAAGGCTCTCCTGCTGGTTTTGATGTGACACTATCATTTGGATAGTTATTTTCTCTTGTCTAGTATGTACCTTTTTGATATATACGCACCTCATGGATAGTGAAGATGTTTCCCCTTTTGGCTATGACGCCTTTCGGCGGTCGTGCCCGTCACACGCCGTGCTCGAGACGCTCGCCAGCAAATGGGTCTACCTGGTGATCTGTGCGCTGCGCCGGGGCCGGCTCCGCAACGGCGAATTGGCGCGCAAGCTCGAAGGCATCACGCCGAAAATGCTGACGCAGACGCTGCGTATCCTGGAACGCGACGGGCTTGTGCGGCGCGAGGTTTTCCCGGTCATTCCGCCGCGTGTCGAATATGAGCTGACCGAACTTGGCCAGAACCTGGCAGGACTGCTCAATCAGATCAGAGCCTGGTCGGAGCAGCATGTGCCCGACATCAAAAATGCGCGCGCACGGGCGGCGGAACAGCAAGTAGATCTGGATGCCTGAGGCGGGCACAGTCGGTGCGCAGCAATAGCGCACAAGCGCGACGCGCGTTAGAGTCTTGTTTTCAGCCGATCATGGCGCTGCGGCCGCCGGCTTCCGTGTCGCGCGCCTTGGTGTCGCGCGATTCCAGCATCTCGGCCTTGGAAAGCTCCGCTTCGGCTTCGCTCAGCAATGATTCGGCGACATTTCGCTGCTGGGCGAGGTCGCTTTGCGAATTTCTAAGGTTGTCGCGGCGCAGACGTGCCGCCTTGGCGAAGGTCGGATAAGCAAAGTGATTGATGTCGGTGATGCCGGCCTTCTTCTCTTCGGCAGCAATCTGAAGTTCCAGCTCGACGGCCATGCGCTCGAATTCGGCGATCATCATGTCGAGCTGCAGCAGCTGCCGCCGCTTCTCGCTCACCTGAAATTGCTTCAGCCGAACGAGGTTTTCACGTGACTTCATGATTCGGTACTCCCGGAAACGCACACCTGCACATATCGTCCAATTCACCCGGCAAGGCCCAGGCTTGACCCGTTTCCACCGGCTTTCCCCGAACTATGGGAAACAAACTCCTAAAGTTTTTTGCCGGCGGTAACCATTCGTTTACGGGCATTGTTAATCATACGGCTCAGGACTTAAGGGCGGGTAAAAATTCTGCTTCTCGTCGGGAAACCCGGCCAACGAGTCCGAAGAGTCGCTTAGTCTGGCTTATTAATGTGCTGCATTAACGGTTTGGGTCTGTGATTCGTTATTGGATTCAACAAGGTGTAGAAAGGGGTTAAAAAATCTGATACCGTCATGGACGGGGAATTAGGTTTTATTAACCATTCGATGGCAGCCTCTGCTCAGGCAATCACTGCTCCGGTCCTGGACGGGTCGTGAAATGGTCCGGCAGCAGAAAAGGGGAATGAAATGCGCGTTCTGCTGATAGAAGACGACAGTGCAACCGCACAAAGCATCGAGCTGATGCTGAAATCGGAAAGTTTCAATGTCTATACGACCGACCTTGGCGAAGAGGGCGTCGATCTAGGCAAGCTTTACGATTACGACATCATTCTCCTCGACCTCAATCTCCCCGACATGTCGGGCTATGAAGTTTTGAGAACACTTCGCCTGTCCAAGGTGAAGACGCCGATCCTCATCCTCTCCGGCATGGCCGGCATCGAGGACAAGGTGCGCGGCCTCGGCTTCGGCGCCGACGATTACATGACCAAGCCCTTTCACAAGGACGAACTGGTCGCCCGCATCCATGCCATCGTGCGGCGTTCCAAGGGCCACGCCCAGTCGGTCATCACCACCGGCGACCTGGTGGTCAATCTCGATGCCAAGACCGTTGAGGTCGGTGGCCAGCGCGTGCATCTGACCGGCAAGGAATATCAGATGCTGGAACTGCTCTCGCTGCGCAAGGGCACCACGCTGACCAAGGAAATGTTCCTCAACCATCTCTATGGCGGCATGGATGAGCCGGAGCTGAAGATCATCGACGTCTTCATCTGCAAGCTGCGCAAGAAGCTTGACGCCGCGTCTGGCGGGCAGAATTACATCGAGACCGTCTGGGGCCGCGGCTATGTGCTGCGTGAGCCCGAAGATATCCGCGTCAGCGCCTGAACTAGGGGCGTGATCCCAAGGTGGGCGCCGATTTTTTCGGAAAAGAACCCGGCAAAACAACAAGATAGAGCCGATCCGATTTTCGTCGGAATGGAACAGCTCTGATCAGGCGGCAATCTTCAAGGCGCGGAAGCACTCGAGCAGTTGCGGCCGGTTGAACGGCTTCAGCAGGTAGCCCTGGGCGCCGGCTCGTTTTGCCCGCATGATCGCCCCGACATCGACCTCGACCAGCGAAATCAAAACCTGCGGCAATACCGGGCTTTCCATGGCGCGCAGGCGGCGGATGAGGTCCTGCGCCTGCATGTCCGGCAAGGCGCCGTCGATGACGATGATATCAGGCATGTCGGCCGCGCACATCTCGATCGCCTCGTGGCCGCTGGCGGCTTCGATCACCATCATGCCGGAACCGCCCAGGATACGCCTTGCGACCTTCCTGATGACGCTCGAATTGTCGACGAACATGCAGCGTTTCATTCCGGGACCCTCTTTGCCATGCGGCGAACCGGCAGCGTCGTGGCATCTGCCGGGGAACATAGGCCGATCTGGTAAAGAAGCCGAAAAGCCGTTAGGTAAAATTTTCCTGAAGGTGTTTTAAGTGAAATCTTCTTTCGCAATGCTTCACGCAATCAATCCGCAAGCCCGCCCACAGATGTTAGGACAACGCCGCAAATATGACTTGAGAAAAATACTTTCCCCGCTCTTTAGGAGAACTTCAGGCTGCGGAAAGGACGATCTCGTCGGCGGTCGCATGGATCGAAATCGTCATGTTGGCTTCGCGGGCCAGGAGCAGCGTGTAATAGGGCTGCACCGAATGCGCGTCGATCGGCTCTTCCGGCCTGTGGCCGGAATGCAATTCCAGGAATTTGGGCGGCACGCGCAGCATCGGGCCGCTCGCCGCGAGCGCAAAGCGCGGCTCGGTCTCGAGGTTCTCCAGCGTGACCACCAGCCTGCCGCCGCGCGGAATGGCGGCGTTAGCGACGAGGATGAGATTGAGCAGCAGCTTGACCTTGTTCTTGGGCAACAGTGCGCGGGTTCCGTTCCAGATCAGTTCCGGCTTCTCGTTCTTCAGGAAGGCGATGGCCACGGCCTCGGCGTCCCCGGTGTCGATCAGCATGCCGGCGGAACCGGCGGCACCGAAGGCGATGCGGGCGAATTGCAGGCGGGCGGAGGCGTTTTTGGCGCTTTGGCGGATCAGCTTCATGGCGTCTTCGTCGGCGCCGCCTTCGTCGAGCAGCTCAAGCCCGTTGTTTATGGCACCGACCGGCGAAATGATGTCGTGGCAGACCCGGCTGCACAGCAGCGCTGCCAGATCGGGTGCGGAAAGGGTGAAAAGCTCGGCCATCGGCAAAAATCCCTGCAAATTTCACAACACAATGACCGGGCGATCATGATCACGCCTGTCCACACGAATCACGCTCTCTCCCAAGCATTCTGAATACACAGCGCTTGTGCGTGCAGCAACAAATCCGAAATCATGATTGTCGAAAATGGCGTGTTCACGCAGCAGGGTGCTGCGCGGGCGATGTGAAAACAGCCTTCGAACCGCCATCTTCATGTGGGAGTTTAATGGTTGAAAAAGGATTACGGCATAGTTTGCCCCTAACAGTCATCCTTAACGGCCGCCAAAGAGCCGTACGGGTGCGAGGCGTCGGCGAAAGTGCTCCCTGACGGAGATTGGAAGCATGGTTTCCCGATTCTACGACCGGACTTTTTTCCGTGTCATCTCAATGACGATCGCGCTCATCGGCCTTGTCGCCTTTTCGGCATCGGCGGCGCGGGCGCAGGAATACACCGCGCAGGAGATCGTCGATTCCGGTCATAAATTCTTCGGCGCTACATCGGGCGGGCTCGCCACCGTCGTCGAGAAGATTTTCGCCACCTATGGCCTGCCGAACGGCTATCTGCTCGGCGAAGAGGGGTCCGGGGCGCTGATCGGTGGCCTGACCTATGGCGAAGGCACGCTCTACACCAAGAATGCCGGCGACCACAAAGTGTTCTGGCAAGGCCCGTCGCTCGGCTGGGATTTCGGCGGCGAGGGCTCGCGCGTCATGATGCTGGTCTACAATCTCGACGATGTGAGCAGCCTCTATAATCGTTTTGGCGGCGTCGCCGGCTCCGCCTATGTCGTCGCCGGCGTCGGCTTCAACGTGCTGAAGAACAACAATGTGCTGCTCGTGCCGATCCGTACCGGCGTCGGCGCTCGTCTCGGCGTCAATCTCGGCTACCTCAAGCTCACCCAGCGCGCGACCTGGAATCCGTTCTGACCTGCATGATGGCGCCACTGCGATTGGAGCTGTGATCCCACGGTCTGAGCTTTGCCGCGGCATACTCTTGCCGTGGCGCCGGATTTCCGTCATGCGAAGATGGCAAAGTCGACCTTTGGCGGTTGCCATGCACAACGGATAGTCATCTTGGTCCAGTCGATCCTGTTCTTTGTTCTCGGCTTTCTCTGCGCGGGCTTTCTGGCGCTGATGATTGCTCCGGCCGTGTGGCGGCGGGCGGTGGCGCTGACGCGCAAGCGCGTCGAGGGCTCGATGCCGTTGACGCTGGCCGAGATCCAGGCGGACAAGGATCGCGTCCGCGCCGAGTTCGCCGTTTCGGTGCGCCGGCTTGAAATGACCGTCAAATCATTGCGCGAGAAGGCCGCCGAGCAGCTGGTCGAGATCGGCCGCGACCGCGAAGCCCTGAAGGAATTGGCGGCCGAGCGACAGGACAAGAACCGGGTCGTCGCCGATCTTACAGCCAGGGGCGAGGAGCTTCGCAAGCGCGATGAGCAGCTGCAGCAGCTGTCGGAACGGCTTGCGGAGACCGAGCGCGCCCTCGAAAAGCGCGGGCTCGAACTGCGGAAACTGGAGCACATGTATGACGACGCCAGTTTTTCATCCAGCAGCCGGCAGATCGAGCTGGTGGCGCGCGAATCCGAGCTGCAGAAGTTGGCAAGCGACATTTCGCTGCTGCGCGGCCAGCGCAAGGAGGCGGACAGGCGCAGCCAGGAATTGGCAGCCGAAAGCAAGGTTTTGCGGGACGCGCTGAAGGCCGAGAAGAAAAGAACCGGCGACCTGGAAAAGAAGGTCGAACGCCTGCTCGCCTCGCTGGCCGATCGCGAGGACAGGCTGGAGCGCCGCGAAAAGGAACTGGTGCGCCTTCGCGAAAAGCCGAAAGGAGCTGAAAGCCCGCCTGCGGTGCGCCTTGCCGGGGTGCGAGGCAGCCAGGTCAGCGGGACCGCCAACGGCGACGAGATCGAAAAGGCAACCGCCAAGCTCGATGCCGAACGCGAGCGGCTGGAGGCCAGGCTGACATCGCTGGCACGCGAGAACAGGCGGCTGAAGGCGGACCTTGCCGCCTCTGAAACGCCGAAATCACAGGCCGGAGACGATACCGGCCGCGCCAGCGCGGCATTGCGTGAAGAGATGAACGATCTGGCGGCGCAAGTCGTGGCCTTGACGGCAAAGCTCGACGGGCCGGATTCACCGATCGCCCGGGCGCTTGCAGCGCCTGAGGATACGCGGCAGGGGAGCGGCGGACGCAGCCTTGCCGATCGGGTGCGGGCGCTGCAGAAGGCCGCTTCGACCGACTGAGATTCCGCAAGCGCAAGCGCGGGGCGCCCCGGCTCTAAAGCACGTCGCATTCGACCGGCCTCATCGGACGCGCTTTAAGTTCTTGTTTGATGCATGTCGTTATCGCAAAACCGCTGCACACTTTTGCGCGACATGCATTAGGCTCCGGAAAAATGATGAAGCGCGATGGCTGACGCGGCGGCGACGTTCAGGCTGTCGAAGCCCTGCGCCATACCGATCCGCAGCGTCTGCAGGCGGGCAAGCAGGCTTTCCGGCAGGCCTTCGCCCTCGGTGCCGAGATAGAGCGCCAGCCGCTCGTTTCTCTTGGCATCGCGAATGTCGATCTGCCCGCGCGGCGACAAGGCGAATTGACTGAAGCCTTGCCGGTCGAGCATTGCGGTGCAGCCGGCGGTATCGGCAAAGCAGGCGAAGGGGACTTTCAAGGCCGCGCCCACCGAGACGCGGATTGCCTTGCGGTACAGCGGATCGCAGCAGGTCGGATCGAGAAGCACGGCATCCGCGCCGAAGGCGGCGGCATTGCGGAAGATCGATCCCATATTGTCATGATTGGCGATACCGACCAGCACCACGATCAGCGCGCGGGCGGGCAGTGCGCCGAGCAAAGCTTCAGCGGAGACGGCCGCGCCCTTGCGGCCGATCGCCAATATGCCGCGATGCATGTGGAATCCGGCAATCCTGTCCATGACTTCGCCGGGTGCGACATAGATCGGAAGCCCGGCAGGCGCCTTGCGCAGGACGTCATCGAGGCCGGCCAGCCGGTTCTCGAGCACCAGCACCGATTCTGCCTCGAAGCGCCGGGCGGCAAGCAGCGTGTCGAGCACCACCTTGCCTTCGGCGACGAAACGGCCTTGCCGGCCGGCAAGATCTCGCTCCCGGATGTCGAGATAGGCGGCGACGCGAGGATCCTGCGGGTCGTCTATGCGGATCGGATTCATGGCTTCCTCGGCGGACCTGGCGTCGGCCGCGAATCGGGATTCGGATTCGGAAGGCATGATGCCGGATCCGAAGCTCTGACCGTATCTCAGCGTCCAAATGGATGCACGCCGTTCTAACGGTCAAATCCAATCACTAGGCGCCGGGCGGAGACGCCCTGCCTGGCCTCCTGGCGGCACGGCGATATTTGATTTCCGCGGCACGGCTCTTCGGCCAAGCCGCTTCAATGCAGAATTTCGATGGGCGAAGGAACCACACAGGGCCATGCCGCGTCATAGAAGCGGGCTCCTGCTGCGGTCCTGGGAGGACATCGATGATCAGGCTCCTCCTCGTCTTTGCCGCCACGCTTGCCCTCGCATGCGGCGTGGCTCGCGCGGCCAAGCTCGATCCAGCCACCGTCAATCAGGCCCAATTCACTATCGGCGAACCGAAGGGTGTCGATCCGATGCTGCTGAAGGCGCAGATCCTTCTGGATCGGGCCCGCTTCTCGCCGGGCCTGATCGACGGGCGCCTTTCCCAGAACTTCGCCAAGGCCGTCGCCGCGTTTCAGGCGGCAAACGGACTTCCGCCCGAGGGCAAGCTCAGTCCACAAACCTGGAGCAAACTCATCGCAACCTCCGCCAGGCCGGTGCTGGTGACCTATGAGGTGATGCGCAAGGATGTGCGCGGACCTTTCACCAGGCGTATTCCGGCTCGCTTGGAGAGGATGGCCCGCTTGCGGCGGCTCGGCTACCGCAATGCGGTGGAGAGGTTGGCCGAGCGCTTCCACGTCAGCGACCAATTGCTGCGAATGCTCAATGCGGGCACCAGCCTCAGGAAACCAGGCAGGACGTTGGTGGTGCCTGACGTCGGCAGAGGCGACCCTCCCGCCGGCGTCGCCACCGTCGAGGTCGACAAGGGCGCTCGCCTGGTGCGTGTGCTCGACCGTGCCGGCAAATGGCTGGCGGTCTACCCCGCCTCGATTGGGAGCGAGGAGAAGCCGGCGCCAAGCGGCATGGCGGAGGTCAGGCGGGTGGTGCACAACCCTACCTATCATTACGATCCGGACTTCGCTTTCAAGGGAGTCAAGACCAAGCGGCCCTTCACCATCGCTGCCGGGCCGAACAACCCCGTGGGATCGGTCTGGATCGATCTCTCCATCGAAAGCTACGGCATCCACGGCACGCCCGAACCGGGCAAGATCGGCACGACCTTTTCGCATGGCTGCATCCGGTTGACCAATTGGGATGCCGAAGACCTTGCCTCCATGGTGCAGCCGGGCACGAAGGTCGAGTTCAAGGACGAGATTGCGCAGGCCGCCGACGAGCGCGTTCAGTAGCAAAGCGGACTTGGCAGCAAAGCGGACTTGGCAGCAAAGCGGATTTGGCGGGGCATTCTCCGCCTCGGCCGCTCAGGTCCCGGCGCGACGCAGCCGGTGAGCCATCTGCGACAGTTCACCTTCGCCGAAAATGCCGTCCAGCATGTGCAGCAATTCGCGCACGGCCGCGGACTTGCAGGAATAATAGATCATTTGCCGGTCGCGGCGGGTCTCGACAAGGTCGGAAGCCCTGAGCTTGGCCAGATGCTGTGACAGGGCGGATTGGCTGAGCGATACCTTCTCGGCTATGGCGCCGACCGACATCTCGCCCTCGGCCAGATAGCTCATGATCAACAAACGTTTTTCGTTGCCCATCAGCGTCAGAAACGCAGCCGCGGTTCCGGCGTTGGCGACTAGTTTGTTCGAGACCATAGATCCCCCATGCCTTCTTGCTCATCCGCCGCTATGGGGGCAATAGCGTCGGATTCCATAGACTTTCCCTATAGATGCACGCCAGCGATTCAGCGTCACTCGCAAAGGTAGAACATTTCGCTCAAATCTCAAGGCTTGCTTTCCACGCAAGCCGATTAACTGTGCGGCTGTGATTAATTTGCCGATCGGGCCGCCTTGGCCATGTCAACCAGGACAGGCCTGAGGTCGCGCGCCGCTCTCAGCGGCTCGGGGAAGAAAACCCGACAGACATTGTCGCCCGATATGAGATCCATCCCGTCGGCGTCGAACCCGGTGACGATCCAGCCGTCACTCTCGGCCCCGCCGAAATGACTTGCGTAGAGGGCAATCGCATCGAGATGGTCGGCGTTCATGTGGTCGAGCGCCGATTGCTCCCCGGCGGCAAGCTCTTCGACGATCGCTCCCGTCGCGACCAGATCGGTGCGGTCGAGCAGATAGGCCTTGCCGAAGCCGCCGTTCAGGCTGGCGCGCTCCGGTTCGAGCCGGAAGATCGAGAAGTCGCCGAGCCCGGCATAGAGTTTTGCCTTGGGGTTGCGGTTGAGGTAGCGCCGCTCGGCGCGGGCGCGTTCGTTCGATCTGCGTTCGAGCCGCACGGCGCGGCAGACGAGCGTCAATCGCGGATGCGCCAGCGGATCGCCCTTGCCGGGTTCGCCGACGAGCAACGAGCAGCGCGGGTCGGCAAGGATGGCGCCGGTATGGGCGGACAGCATCGATACCAGGATCAATGGCGTGCCGTCGATGTCTGTGGCGACGCCGACCCGGCTGGCCAGCGGCGAACCGGTTCCTGGTTCGAGCACTGCCAACGCGCCGAAACGGGCGCTGCGGATCAGCGTCTTTGCCAGCCTGATCGCCTCGGTATCGGTCGCGCGGATCACGTCTTTCCTGGGTTCGTCCAAGGCATCACCGTCGCATTTATTTCGGCGCCATGCGGATGGCGCCGTCGAGGCGAATGGTCTCGCCGTTGAGCATCTGGTTCTCGATGATGTGCAAGGCAAGTGCCGCGTATTCCGAAGGCTCGCCCAAACGGGAAGGGAAGGGCACAGCGGCGCCGAGCGAATCCTGCACCTCCTGCGGCATGCCGGCCATCATCGGCGTCCTGAAGATGCCGGGTGCGATGGTGCAGACGCGAATGCCGGAGCGGGCGAGATCGCGCGCCACCGGCAGCGTCATGCCGACGACGCCGGCCTTGGACGCGGAATAGGCGGCCTGGCCGATCTGGCCGTCATAGGCTGCGACCGATGCGGTGTTGATAATGACGCCGCGCTCGCCGCCCTGCAGCGGTTCGAGCCTGGCGGTCCGGTCGGCGACTAGGCGGATCATGTTGAAGGTGCCGATCAGATTGACCTCGATCACCTTGCGGTATTGATCGAGCGGATGCGGTCCGTCCTTGCCGATCGTCTTCATGCCGACAACGGTGCCGGCGCAATTGACCAGGATGCGCGGTCCGCCAAGTTTTGCCGCGACTTCCGCGACTGCGGCGGCACCGCTCTCGGCGTCGCTCACATCGCATCGGACGGCGATGCCGCCGATGTCAGCCGCCACCTTGGCCGCACGCTCGATACCGAGATCGAGGACGGCAACCCTGGCGCCGCCGGCGGCAAGAGCGCGCGCCGTCGCCTCGCCAAGGCCGGAGCCGCCACCGGTGACGATCGCAATCTGGCCGTTCGGGTTCATCTCGACGTCCTCCTCCGTGCCCAGACTATGCCGCCAAGCCACCGTGCGACAGCACCGGCACGGTCATGCCATCGCGGCGATGTGCGCGGCAACCCTTGCCTGGTCGGCGTGGCAAACCTCGCCCGCCAGCCTCGCCAACGCGCCAGGCACGATCTCGTGCGCCAAAAGCCGGTCGGGGTCGACCGGACGCGGCATCGAGATCTGTCCGCGCCCCAGCCTTATGAAGCCGAGCGGGCCGTAGTAGGGTTCGTCGCCGACCAGCATCACCGCCGGCGCGCCGGCCTTGGCGGCGGCTTCCAGCGCGATTGCCACCAGCCGGCGGCCGATGCCGAAATTTTTGAAGGCCGGCCGAACAGCGAGCGGCCCGAGCATCAGCGCGCGGCCAGCGCCGGCGGCGATGCGCGTCATCCGTACCGAGGCGACGACGATTGTGCCATCGACGGCCACGAAGGACAAAGCCCGTTCATGCGGGCCACCTTGGCGGATCTTGTAGGCGGCGAGCACGAAACGACCTGGCCCGAAGGCCTCGTCATTGATGGCTTCGATTTCAGGATCGTGCGCCGGAGTTTCCGGCAGGTATTTCACGTCGGCCAGGTATTTCAAGTCGGCAAGGCTCATGGTCTTTGCGTTCCGGTATGCGAGGAAAGGTTTGCTGCAAGCGGCAGCGTTCGCCAGTCAGCGCTTCATCAAGCGCGGGCGCTCTTTCGTCGTCGGTCGAACCGGATCATGGCAAAGTCGAACATGCGGATGTCCGCTAGCACCAATTTTCAGCCGCCGCAATCGGCCCGCGCAGCCGACGCGCACTCGACGACGCAGCCGTTGACGATCTGTTCAGCATCGGGGATTTCCGCGGCGCCGCTTGGTGCCCTACATCGAGCAGGAACGCGAAAGGATATTGCATGGGATTGCTAGTCGAAGGCCAATGGCAGGACCGCTGGCACGATAGCGGGGAGAGCGGCGGCAGGTTCGTGCGGGCACAGTCGCAGTGGCGCGACTGGGTGACCCGCGACGGCACGCCGGCCGAAGGGCGAAAACGCGGCTTCAAGGCCGAGCCCGGCCGCTATCACCTCTATGTCTCGCTCGCCTGCCCGTGGGCGCATCGGACGCTGATCTTTCGCGTGCTCAAAAAACTCGAGGACGTGATTTCCGTCTCGGTCGTCCATCATTTCATGGGCGCCGACGGCTGGACGTTCGTGGCCGAGGACGGCGCCACCGGCGATACGCTGTACGGCCTCGATTTCCTGCACCAGATCTACACCAGGGCCGATCCCGGCTATTCGGGCCGGGTCACCGTTCCGGTGCTGTGGGACAAACGCGAGCAGACCATCGTTTCCAACGAATCCTCCGAGATCATCCGCATGCTCAATTCGGCCTTCGACGAATGGGGCGATGCCAGGCTCGATTTTTATCCGCAACCGTTGCGCGGCGAGATCGATGCGATCAATGCGCTGGTCTATCCCGCGGTCAACAATGGCGTCTACCGTGCCGGCTTCGCCACCACGCAGGCAGCCTACGAGGAGGCGTTCGGCGAATTGTTCTCGGCGCTCGACACGCTGGAGAACCGTCTGTCAAGGCAGCGCTATCTCGTCGGCGGCCGCATCACCGAGGCGGACTGGCGGCTGTTCACGACACTGGTCCGCTTCGACCCGGTCTATGTCAGCCATTTCAAGTGCAATCTGCGCCGCATCGCCGACTATCCGAACCTGTCGAATTACCTGCGCGATCTCTACCAGGTGCCGGGCGTCGCCGGCACGGTGAATTTGCACCACATCAAGGCGCATTATTACGGCAGCCACGAGACCATCAACCCGACGCGCATCGTGCCGGTCGGGCCGGAGCTGGACTACGGCGCGCCGCATGACCGGGACAGGTTCAGGGAGGCGGCGTGATCTACCAGTAGGGCGATATCGCCGCGCCATCAAAAACCTCGGCAATCCGCCGCAAAGTTGCCGGTGTCGTGCCCACCGGCAAGCGGTCGAGCGAGAAGAAGCCGGCTTCGGCGATCTCGCGGTCGGGCAGCTTAGGGCTTGGCTGGTCGAACTCCTCGACCAGATAGAGGCCGACATGGTCGCGGCGGCTGGCGCGGCGGTTGAAATGCAGGGATTTCAGCACCGGCGGTCCGGTCAGCGCGATGTTGCCTTCCTCGAAGAGTTCGCGTGTCAGCGCTTCGATCATCGTCTCGCCCAACTCGACGCCACCGCCGGGCAGGTGCCAGCCCGGGACATAGGTGTGGCGGATGAGGAAGACGGAATTGGAGGGGCGGTCGTGGATCAAGCCGCGCACGCCGAGCGTCATCGGCCGCCGCAGTACGAAATACAGGTGAAACAGCCTTGCCCTGAAGCCCGGCCAGCCGGTCTGACGCAGGGCTTGCTCCGGATCTGGCGTCGTCATCGTCAGCGAAACCGTGAGTGGAAAGCCGCGCGCGCCTCGCCTATGAAGAAAAGATGTTCAGGCTCGCGCATATTTCCGATGTCCATCTGGGGCCGCTTCCCGATGTAACCTATCGCGATCTCGCCTCCAAGCGCGTGGTCGGTTACGTCAATTGGCAGCGCAACCGCCGCCGCTACATGCATGATGCCGTCATCGACACGATCGTCGCCGACATGAAGGCCAGCGGGCCGGACCATCTCGCCATCACCGGCGACCTGGTCAATCTGGCGCTCGACGGTGAGCTCGAGATGGCCAAGCACTGGCTGGAGACGTTGGGCTCGCCCAACGACGTGTCGGTCGTGCCGGGAAACCATGATGCCTATGTGCCGGGCGCCTTCGACAAGACCTGCCGGTCGTGGGCGGCCTGGATGACCGGCGACGGCGTCAATACGCCGGTCGACCGCAACACCTTTCCGTATCTGCGCGTACGCGGCAATGTTGCGTTGGTCGGCGTCTCGACGGCGCGCGCCACGGCTCCGTTCATGGCCAACGGCTTCTTTCTGGAGGGCCAGGCGGAACGGCTGCGCGGCATGCTCGACGCCACGGGCAAACGCGGCCTGTTCCGGGTGATCATGATCCACCACCCGCCGGTGCGCGGCGCCGTTTCGCAGAACAAGCGGCTGTTCGGCATCTCGCGCTTCCACAAGGTTCTTCACCGGCATGGTGCCGAGCTTGTGCTGCACGGCCATTCGCATGTGCCGTCGATGTTCTTCATCGGCGCCCGCAAGATCAAAATTCCGGTGGTCGGGGTCGCCGCGGCGGGGCAGGCGCCCGGCAGTTCGCATGCGCCGGCGCAATACAATCTGCTCGACATCGACGGTGAAAAGGACAATTGGCGGATCAGGCTGACGCGCCGCGGCCTGACCGGGCCGGCATTGCCGCCCAGCGACCTGCAGACAATGGAGCTTGGCGTGGGGGCCGAGGCGTCGATGGCCAGAGCAGTTCCAGGAAAAGTGTGAAGCGGTTTTCGGTCCGGAGTTGCGTCAAAACATAGAGATAGAGCGGTTCAGCGTCTCCGTGAAACGCTGAACGGCTTTTTAGAAGCTGATTTTCATCGCGACGATGCGGTCCCAGAACAGTACGAGCGAAATCGCCAGGCCGACCAGGGCGCCGGCGGCGATCAGGCCGAGGCCGGAAAAGAACGCCGACCAGCCGTTGCTGCGCGCAGCGATCTGCAGCGGCGGCTCGGCCTCCGCCACCAGGGCGCGTTTCAGGCCGGCGACGGCTTGCTCGATGCCGCCTTCCATCATTCTCTGGCGTTCGACAACGCGCTCGGCGACATAGCGCGTCACCTGGTCGGCAACGACCTTCATGTCGGTCGATTCGGCGAGGACGACGCGGCCAATGCGCGTGTCCTTGAGAAAGCGGTAGGTGCGACGGTCGCGTCCCATGGCGACATGGCTGACGGCGTCGATCCACAGCCGTGGCTGCAGGCCGGACGAGACGGCGAAGTCGAAACTGTCCATGTCGGTGGGCACGTCGGCGAAGACCGACGCGAGTTCGGCGGCAAGCAGATCGAGCCGCATGCGATGCGCTTCGCGCATGTCGACGACGACGTCGTCGCGGTCGGCGAAGGCGTTTTTGACGTCGCGAATGGCATCGGACAGTTTTCGCGACTGATCGATCTGGGTGATGTTCTCGCCTGCGTCCTTCATCGGCGTTGCCTCGCGGGTTTGGTTAACACCGAATTAACACAGCCGCCGGCAAAATGCACTTGCGAGATCGATGGGCCGGCAAGGGGTTCGCTGGATGAGCACAAGCGCCGCCGCCGTGCCTGCGCCAAGACCGATCAGCTCGCCGCAGCGGCGAATCCTGGACGAAGTCGCCTGCTGCGGCGCCGCATATTGCGACGGACGGCCTCGACGACCAGGCCGGGCGCTTCCTGGACCAGCATATGGCCGGCTTCCAGCACGTGGTGCAGATGAAAATGCTTCGGCACGCTGTCCGCCTGGCTGACGGGCAGCATCGCGTCGTCGGTTCCCCAAACCACCATGATTGGCATATTCAGCGTTTCAAGCCGCTCGTTCGGGATGACGCCTTGCCGATCATCCCTGGTCATGGCGGCTGCGAGCTCGACAAGTGTACGCAACTGGCCGGGCCGCCGGCGCATCTCGCTGACGAGTTCGACCCTATGCTGCGGCAGCCGGCTTTGCGGTCCCGACATGGCGGCAAGACAGGCGCGGATTTCATCCATGCCGGCAGCGGCGGCGTAGCGACGCAGCAGCGGACCATTGATCTCAGGACCGAAACCGCCCGGCGCCAGCAGCGTCAGCGACGCCATTCTTTCGGGCTCGCTCAATGCCATCAGGGCGGCCACCGCGCCGCCCATCGAATGACCGACGAGATGGGCCCGCTTTATCCCGCGAGCGGAAAGATCCGCAAGGACGGCACTGGCTGCAATCCTGGCCGGACCGCCGCCCGGAAAATCGAGCGACAGCCCATGTCCCGGCAGATCATAGGCCAGGGTCCGCGCGCCGGGCGCCAGAGACTCGGCCATATCGCGCCAGTCGTCGTGGCAGCCACCGAAACCATGCAGGAAGGCAATCGTTGTCGGGCCGGTGCCCCGTTCGGCGGCGTAAAGGGAAGGGATCATGCAAACTTTATGGCTTGGTGCCGGAATCAATCAGGATGCCGGGGCGGTCTTATGCGGGGATCAGTCTTTTGCGGGGGTCAGACTTATGTGGAGATCAGCCTATGCGGGATCAGACCTATGGGGCATCAGATTGGCCGGTTCAAATTGTGTCTGAATTGCGCTTTGGCCGTCCGGATGGCCAGTAAAATCTTCGCGATCACCTGACGTCGTGCACGCGCCGGGAGACGTCAGCTGGCGCCGCCAAGCCCGGCGGCACGCAGGGCCTCCACCAGCCGGTTGGTCAGATCGGCGGGATATCTTCGCTCGACGAAGGTTGTGCGCGGATCGGCTGCGAATTTCGGAAATTTGGTGGTCAGTTCCTGCAGCAGCCTGCTCGCCAGCTTCTCGCGGCCGGCAGCCTTGGCGCCGATCAGCCGCGCCGCCAGATAATGCGATTTCATTTCAGTCGTTCGCAAGCCGTCGCTGGCAAGCGTGGCCCTGTTCATGTCGCCCATCATGAACTCTCCGGCGAACAGCCCGTAATCCCACCATGTCGGATGGGCGCTGGCGATGTCCACCGCGTGAGCAAGGATCGGGGCGCCCTCGCTGTACTTGCCGGCGAAAACCAGCCCGTAGCCGAAGGCGGCGGCCATTGCGAGATCGTAGGGATTGAGCTCATAGGCCTTGCGCATCCAGCGGATCGATTCCGCGGAATCGCCCATGCGCGAATTGAGGTAACCAAGGGCGCGGTGCGCGTAGGGGCTGGTCGGGCCCATCTGGATGGCGCGATGGGCAAACGTCATGGCTTTGTCGATCGTCGCGTCGGCGGGGTAGGGATAGTGGTCGGTGACCGCTTCGAGATGCAAGGACGCGAGTTCCGAATAGACGAGCGACGACTTCGCCTCCCGGTTGGCAAGATCTTCGAGGCAGCGGTAGGCGGCTTCGTGCGTCTGGGCATTCTGGTCGAGATAATATTTGCCGTTGAGCACCAGACACGCCGTCAGCCCGGTCTGGATGCCGCTCTGCTCGATGTAGTTGTAGATCGTGCCCGAGGCGGGAAGAGCCGAGGTCAAAATGCCGGAGATCTGGTCCTCGATGGCGGTGTTCGCGCTGTCGCCGGCGGTCAGGTTGCGTGAGAGCAGCACGCGGCCGGTCGCCACGCTTTGCAGCTCGAGCATGATGTCGCCGCTACGCGGCCCGGGCAGGACATCGAATACGAAGCTGGCGGCGTCGGTTACTGGATCGGGCGGGCTGTCGGCATCACGGCCGATGAAATTGATGGTATCGAAGCCGCTGAGGCCGGCGCGCAGCGATGCGGCGACACGGCGAGCCAGGTCGCTGTCGGCCTTGATGGCGATGTAGACCTGGGGGAGGTTTTCAACCGGAGGCGCTGCTATGCTGCCGGTCGCCACCGCGGTCTCGACCGCCGTGTCGCCACCGGTCAGCAATACCACGCTACCCTGGCGAAGGATCAGCACACCCATCATGAGGATGACCAGCGCGATCGCCAGCCAGAAGAACTGCAAATGGCGTTGCAGCGAAGGAGCAGCAGGGGCGACGGCTGGAACGCTCAGCAATGCGGCCGGATGTGCCCGGTTGCGGGCGTCCTCCAGCGATCCGGGCGGGGCGGTCGTCGCCGCTTCCTCTGTTGCCAGCTCCGGCTTGCTTTCTGCCTTGGGCTCCACCTCCGCCGGCAAGCGAATGGCGTTGAGTTCGTAGGACGGAACATAGCCGCCGCGCGGAATGGCGATGCGGACCGGTTCGGCAACGCCCTCATTGGCGAAATACTGCTGCAGAAGCTCGCGCAGCCTGCCGGCCTGCACCCGCACCACCGCATCGGTCGACGGATCGAAATCGCCGTCCTTGCCGAACACGTCCATCGCGATGGAGAAGCCCTTGAGCCTGTCGGCTTCGCCTGCCTGCTCGCGCTCGACCAGGTAGCGGAGCAGCTTGCGCGCGCGCTCGGATCGTCCGAACGTTTCGCTGGCAAGCAATCGCTCCAGCGTTTCGCGCACTGCGGGGGCGGCAGGCGTGGTATGCTGCAAGTGTCGATCCCTTCGAATTCGGCACAGGTTGAGGTACAATCATATCGCGCTGGCGGCGCCTTACAAGCATGTGCTTATGGTGCGATAGCGTACCCACCGGATAAAATTTCCGGTGGGCTGATGCGCGGGCCTGGCAGTCCCGGCTAGCCGCCCTTTCGGCCGACGATGCGGTTGGCGGCCGAAACCACGGCTTCGAGCGACGCGGCGACGATGTTGGTGTTGATGCCGGCGCCGAACAGCTTGCCGCCCGGATGTTCCATCTCGACATAGGAAATGGCCGAGGCATTCGAGCCGCGCTGCATGGAATGCTCGGAATAATCGAGCACCGACATCGGCACCCCGACATGGCGCGACAGCGCATCGACGAAGCCGTCGATCGGGCCGGTGCCGGTGCCCGATATGGTCACCTCCTTGCCCCTGTCGAGGATCACCGCTTCAACCACGCGCCGGCCCCTGACCTCGGTGTCGGGGTAGGTGTGGTGGTCGAGGAACTTCAGCCGCGCGCCGGGCTGGTCGACATAGGTGTCGAGGAAGCGCTCGTAGATGCGCCTGGCCGGCACCTCCTTGCCTTCGGCGTCGGTGATCGCCTGGATGGCCTGGCTGAACTCGATCTGCAGGTTGCGCGGCAGGTTGAGGCCGTAATCCGCATGCAGCACATAGGCGATGCCGCCCTTGCCGGACTGCGAGTTGATGCGGATGATGGCTTCATAGCTGCGGCCGACATCGGCCGGGTCGATCGGCAGATAGGGCACCTCCCAGTGCGGCGTGTTGGCCTTGCGCAGCGCCTTCATGCCCTTGTTGATAGCGTCCTGGTGCGAGCCGGAAAAGGCGGTGTAGACGAGCTCGCCGACATAGGGATGGCGCTCGGGGATCTTCAGCTGGTTGGAGTATTCGTAGACGTCCTTCATGCGGTTGATGTCGGAGCAGTCGAGCCCGGGATCGACGCCTTGCGTGTACATGTTGAGCGCCAGCGTCACGATGTCGACATTGCCGGTGCGCTCGCCATTGCCGAACAGCGTGCCTTCGACGCGGTCGGCGCCCGCCATCAGGCCGAGTTCGGTGGTGGCGATGCCGGTGCCGCGGTCATTGTGCGGATGCAGCGAGATCAACAGGTTCTCGCGGTTGTCGAGCTTGCGGCACATCCATTCGATGCGGTCGGCGTAGATGTTGGGCGTTGACATCTCGACCGTGGAGGGCAGGTTGATGATCAGCTTGTTCTCCGCCGTCGGCTTGACGATCTCGGTGACCGCGTTGCAGATCTCCAGCGCCACTTCGAGCTCGGTGCCGGTAAAGCTCTCCGGCGAATATTCGAAACGGTAGCCGCCGCCGGCCTTGGCCGCCATGTCGGTGATCATCTTGGCCGCATCGGTGGCGATGCGCTTGATGCCGGCGACGTCCTTCTCGAAGACGACGCGGCGCTGCAATTCGCTGGTCGAGTTATAGAAATGGACGATCGGGTTGGTGGCGCCCTTCAGCGCCTCGAAAGTGCGGGTGATCAGTTCCGGCCGGCACTGCACCAGCACCTGCAGCGAGACGTCGGCGGGCACGTTGCCTTGTTCGATGCACCAGCGGGCGAAATCGAAGTCGGTCTGCGAGGCCGACGGGAAGCCGATCTCGATCTCCTTGAAGCCCATGTCGAGCAGCAGGGCGAACATGCGCGCCTTGCGTTCCTGGCCCATCGGATCGATCAGCGCCTGGTTGCCGTCGCGCAGGTCGACCGAGCACCAGATCGGCGCCTTGTCGATCACTTTCGAAGGCCAGGTGCGATCGGCAAGACCGACGGTCGGATAGGGCTGGTACTTGCGGGCAGCATCCGGCATGCCCCGCGCGGGCTTGGCGGTTTCCTCTACATTCAGACGGATATCTTCTCGTGCGTTCATCGTCTTTTCTCCCGGCGGCTCGCGGATCCAGCTTCAGGCGGATTGGTGGCGAGCGGCGCCTTTACCAGAATTTCGTTCGCTTGATGTGACGTGCCAATTTGTGACTGGCCAAGGAGCGTGCGCGTGAGCGGCGAATTCGACCGCCGGGCGCTCCTTCAGCGAACCCGGCGATCGCCGATAAGGCCGAGAAGCAGCAGGGAGGAGGCAAGCGCGCGAACGGTCTGACCGGCAATGCCGGTCGGACGGGACGCAAAAGAGGTGGCGCGCGGGCTCATGGCGGATTTCATACAGGAGCGGGCAAAGCGAGGCAAGTGGGGGCCTCGCTGTCGCAGAAGCTGCCGATCCAGCCTCAAGACCGGGGTTCCGCGCCGTCGCGAAATGGGAGAGAGGTGGTCGCCCACGGGTCTTGCCTTCGGCAAGCCCGAAGACAGGCTCCGCGGCCGGAGAGGGGGCCTTCGTAGGGCGCAGTCCCCTCTCCGTCTCGGCTTCGCCGAGCCACCTATCCCGATTTTTCCTGATTACAGCAACTTTGTTCTTGCTTTGTGCCGGCAGCTATGCTACTAACTTGCGTATGGTGCTGACTGGCGCCGAGGACCCGCTGTCGAGGCGGGTTTTTTATTTCACGGTTTTGGCGTCACCTTTCGCGGACCCAGCCGCTCACCTGATCCAGTTGCTCTTCCCCGAGCCCGGCAAATGCGCCAGAGTCGATTGTCGGCGGGGTGCGATGGCTCGCCGCCGGGAGGGATCGTCCATGAACTTCGTGTTCTTCTCGCCGCATTTTCCAGCCAATGGCGCCGATTTCTGCGACCGGCTGAAGAAGGCCGGCGCCACCGTGCTCGGCATTGGCGACGCCCCGTTCGATGCGCTGGACGGCAAATTGAAGGCAGCCCTTTCGGAATATTACCGCATCGACGACATGGAGGAGTACGATCCGGTGTTCCGGGCGATCGGCCACTTCATCCACAAATGGGGCCGCGTCGACCGGTTCGAATCGCTCAACGAGCATTGGCTGGAGCTGGAAGCCAATATCCGCACCGACTTCAACATCTTCGGCACCAAGCTCGACTTCGTCAAGAATTTGAAACGCAAGAGCCGCATGCGGGCGTTCTTCCGCAAGAGCGGCGTCGAAACCATCCCGCAACGCAAATGCTCCGACCGCGCCGGCGCCATGACCTTCATCCGACGTGTCGGCTATCCCGTGGTGGTGAAGCCGGATTCCGGCTCCGGCGCCTCGAACACTTTCAAAATCTCCAACGCCGGCGAACTCGACAGCTTCTTCAGGGACAAGCCGGAAGGCGTCAGCTTCGTCATGGAGCAATTCATCGAAGGACTGGTGGTGACCTATGACGGGCTGGTCAACCGCGACGGCGAGGTGGTGCTGGCCGCCAGCCACCGCTACGACCAGAGCGTCATGGAGGTGGTCAACCGCGACCGCCATATGAGCTATGTCTGTTTTCCCGAGATCAGCCGGGCGGTCGAGGAGGCCGGCAGGAAAATCCTCAAGGCGTTCGACGTGCGCGAGCGCTTCTTCCACATCGAGCTGTTCGAAACCAGGGACGACCGGGTCATCGCGCTGGAGGTCAACATGCGGCCGCCTGGCGCCTGGATGACCGATGCCATCAATTACACCTTCGATATCGATGTTTATGCCGCCTGGGCCGACATGGTGGTCAAGGACGCCGCCGGCGGCCCTTACAGGGGCAAGTATTTCACCGCCTATGCCAGCCGCAAGCGGCACCTCAACTATGTGCACAGCCATGCCGACGTGCTGGCCACCCATGGCGACATGATCGTCCATCATCACGCCATCGAGGAGGTTTTCAGCCGCGCCATGGGAAACTACGCCTATCAGCTGCGCTCCACCGACCCGAAGGCGCTGCGCCGGGCGGTCGACTACATCCATGCGGAAAAGGCGTGAGGCGATGGACGTTTCCTACCACAAGGGTTTTGGCCGCAACCTCGGCCGCGACATGGAATACAAGCGCTACGGCCATGCCGGCCGACCCGTGGTTGTGTTCCCGACTTCGCAAGGGCGGTTCTACCAGTTCGAGGATTCCGGCGCCGTCTCGGCTCTCGCCGAGTTCGTCGACACCGGTCGCATCCAGTTGTTCACGCTGGACGGCATCGATGCGGAATCCTTCTTCGACCGCCATGCCGAGCCGGCCCATCGCATCGCCCGGCATGAAGCGTATTTCCGCTATGTGCGCGAGGAGGCGCTGCCGGAACTCCTGTCTGTCGCAGCCGAGGCCAATGGCGGGCGTACGCTGAAGCCGCTGTTTTGCGGCTGCTCGATGGGCGGCTACCATTCGTCGAATTTCGTCTTCCGCTTTCCGGAACTGGCCAGCGGCGTCATCGCGCTGTCGGGGGTTTACTCGACCCACGATTTCTTCGGCAATGCGCTCGACGGACAGATTTTCTTCAACTCGCCGCTCGACTACCTGCCGGGTATCGTCGATCCGGGGCTGCTCGTCAGGCTGAAGGCGCTGCGGCTGATCTTCTGCTGCGGGCAGGGTGCCTGGGAGGAACGGATGCTGGCCGATACGCAGGCGCTGGAACAGATCCTGCGTGACAAGTCGATTCCGGCCTGGGTCGACTATTGGGGCGGCGATGTCGCGCATGACTGGCCGTGGTGGCACAAGCAACTGGTCTATTTCTTCGCTCGCTGGCTGGACGACGATCTGATGCACCGGCTGGATTAGATTACCGTAGACTCATAAGCGCAGCCACAGTCGCCTTGAGAAGATGTCGTTCAGCACGCGGCGATCATCCACACGCGGCACGCCTGGCGGCTTGTTGGGCAGGAGCGGCTCGATCACGCCACTCGAAGTCGGGCAGGTCGTATCGGCTCATGCCGACGCTGAATCGGCTCGGACGCCACAAGAGAAGCCTCGAATGGCAATCCGCGCAAATTTGCGCTACGAGGCAGGTGCCAGCGTGACGGAATTGGTAAACGTATCACCACAGTGATCCTGAGCCTCTTGGTTCAGGTGCGGGTTCGATCCCTGCCGCTGGCGACGCCCCGTTTTACGAGTTCACGACCTATTGCATGTCGATATCTAGGTGATGCGGCCTGCAAATGGACTTCCCTTCAGCCTGATTTAAAAACATGACTACACTTATCATCTTTTAGTGGAAACGCCAGGCCGGCTGTGGCATTCCGGCGTGGCGAGGACGCCGTATGGCGATCTCGAATTCAACGGCATCGAAAGGCTGAGCGATGGAGCAATTGAGTGCGCAAACCCGGATCAGCGGTGCCGCCATCCGGTCGGTGATGGACAGGCTGCGCGCCGAGCACGGCGAATCCGAGATCGATACCGGCTTTGCCGATCATTGGGAATTTCGCACGCACTACGGCTCGTTGAAGGCGACGCTCGGTGACGACAACGTGCTGATCCGCGTCGCGGCCGAGGATGAAACCTGCCTGTCCTACATGAAGATGGCGGTCGCCGGCCATTTTTCGCAACATCTCGGCACGACCAGGGGCATCGCCTGGCAGGGCGACGGCAGCGATGCCGGCACGCCGGTGTTCTTCCGCGAGATCACGGTGCTGTCCTCGACGCGGATTTCTCCGCATATGCAGCGCGTCCGCTTCACCGGCAACGATCTCGGCCGCTTTGGCCGTGGCGGCCTGCATGTGCGGCTGCTGCTGCCGCCGCGCGGCAGGCTGCCGGTGTGGCCGTCGATGGGCGCCGACGGCCTGATGGTCTGGCCGTCGGGCAAGGACGCGCTCGTCGTGCGGGTCTACACGATCCGGGCACTGGACGCCGCAAGCGGCTGGCTGGATGTCGATTTCGTCCTCCACCCCGGTATGGAGACGCCGGCGGCCGCTTTCGCCGAAAAGGCAGTTGCCGGCGAGATCATCGGCATGATCGGACCGGGCGGAGGCGGCGTGCCCGAGGCGCAAAACCTGCTGCTGCTCGGCGACGACACCGCGCTTCCGGCGATCGGCAGGATCCTGGAGCAGCTTTCGCCGTCAACCCGCGCCGAAGCGTTCATCGAGGTCGATGGTCCCGACGATCGGATGCCGCTGGCCGCGGGCGAGGCCGTTGCCGTCACCTGGCTCTATCGGCATGGGCGCGAGGCCGGTACAGCCAGGCTGTTACCGGCGGTGCTGCAGCAGCGGAGCCGGACCGCGCTTGCCGACAATCTCTATGTCTGGGCCGGATGCGAGTTCGGCGATTTCCGCGAGATCCGCAGGATCGTCCGCAAGGAATGGGGTGTGCCGCGCGACCGGCACCTGGTCACCGCCTACTGGCGCCGCGGGGCGCAAGCGGCGGACGGCAGCGAAGAATAGCGCGCGACGATGCTCCGCGGTCAGCCGCGGTCGGATACGAAGGCGATCGCCGGTGCGGCCAGAAGCGCGACGAGGCCGGCGCCTGCGAAGAACGCGCCATAGCCGAAATACTGCGCGGCGTAGCCGGCCGCGATCCCGCCGGCCATGCTCATCAGTGCGTCCATGCACTGGAACAGCGTGAAGTCGACGCCCGCCTGTCTTGGATCTGACCAGCGCATGAACTGCGCGTAAAGCGCGACGAAACCGAGAGCCATGAAGCCGGACGAGCTGAGCACCGCGATGGCCATCAAAGCGGTGGTCGAGAAGCCACCAAGAAAATCGAAGACCGAAAGGAAGAACAGCGATCCGGCCTGCAGGAAAAGCGCCAGGACGAGCACGTTGCGCGGGCCGAACCATTTGACGAGAGCGCCGCCGGCGAGTGCGGCAGCCAGGCCGACGAACATGCTGCCGACGCCGTTGACAAGTCCGACCATCGAGAGGTCGAGCCCGGCGTCGATCAGGAATGGTCCGAGCATGGCGAGTGCCGCCTTCTGGGCCAGGACATAGATGGCCGACGCTGCCAGGCCGCGCCGAATTTCGGGACGCTTCAACGCGTCGAGGAGGCTGGGAACATGCTCGCGCGTCTCCTCGCGCGCGCGGCCGGCCGCGCCGAGCAGGAAGGGGAGGCCGAGCGGCAGGAGCAGCAAGGCCATCGCCCAAACGGCGATGCGCCAGCCATAAGCGTCGACCAGAAGCAGAAACAGGCCGGCGCCGATGGCCGAGCCGAGATAGGCGCCGCCGACCTGCGCGGCATTGCCCCAACCGTGGTTTTCCCTGGCCAGGCTCTGCACGGCGAAACCATCGCAGGCAATGTCGACCGTCGAGGCGGCGAAGGCGACGATGGTCAGGCAGGCCAGGACCGGCCACCAGGCCTCCGGGCCGAGCGCGCCGACGGCCCACAGCCCGGCGATGGACGCAAGCCCACCGGCGGCGACGATCGTGCCGGTGCGGTTCTTGCCGACCGGCGGCAGCCGATAGCGCTCGACGGCCGGCGCCCATAGAAACTTGAGCGCCCATGGCAGCGCGATCAGCGAAACCAGGCCGATCCGGTCGAGCGGCAGGCCCTGGTCGCGCATCACCGCCGGCAGGCCCGCCCAGGTGATGCCGCCGATTACGCTCTGCGCGACGTAGAGCCCGCCGATCGCCAGGACGATCGCGACAGGCGTCGATGCCCGGCTGGAAACGGCGATCGACATTAGAAGCGGTAGCGCAGGCTGGCGAACAGCGAGCGGCCCTCGTCGCGGTAGCAATAGCCGGCCGAGCAGATGGGTTTTTGAGTGTCGAACACGTTCTTGGCGTTGACCTGCAGCTTCACGCCCTCGAGTTTGGGATTGCGGTAGCCGAAATCGTAGGAGAGCGAGGCGTCGACGAAGGCGCGCGCATCGTTCTTGAAGGTGTTGGTGTCATCGCCATAGCTCGAGCCGGCGACGCGAACGCCGCTGCCCAGCCCGAGCCCCTGCAGCGTGCCGTCCTCGAACTGGTACTGCCCCCAGAGCGACAGGATGTGATTTGGCGTCGCCGACAGTTCCTTGCCTGCGGTTCCCGTGGCGCCGCGTTCGATTTTCACGCGCAGATAGGTGTAGGAGGAGAGTATGCTGAGACCGTTGTCGAGCGAAGCGCTGGCTTCCAGCTCGACGCCGCGCGAGTTCAGGTCGAGCTGGCGCTGCTTGTTGATGCCGGTTGAGGCGTCGAAGACGACGCCATCCTTCTGGTCGATGTCGAACAGAGCGGCGCTGACGGCGGCGTTATAGTCGGCAAATTCGTATTTGACGCCGATTTCCTTCTGCGTCGCAATGGTCGGACGGGCGACGCGACCGACAGGGCTGCTGACATCGTCATAGACGAAGCCGATATTGGGCGAGAACGACGTCGAATAGTTGACATAGGGCGTGATGCCCCATTCGGTCTGGTAGGACAGGCCGAGCCGGCCGGAAAGGGCACTGTCGTCCTGCTTGGACCTGGTGAAGTCGGCGGCGGTCGAGGTGGTGTCGGCCCAGTCGTAGCGACCGCTGGCGAACAGGGTGAAATCGTTCCACTCCATCTGGTCATGCAGATAGGCGCCGAGCTGGTTCATCTCCTGCCCGCCAGAGTAAGGAACCGGAGCGGCCTTGATGTCGTCGACGGAGACATAGGAGATACCGCTGCCGGCGTCATAGTTCGACCAGGCGTAGTCGATGCCGGCTACCGCCGTGTGCCTGACCTGGCCGGTATCGAATTCGAACTGCGCCATGTTGTCGACGACGAAGTTCTTCATGGTCTCGGTGTAGTGACCCCAATAGCGTTTCAGATCCACGCCGTCCGGGTAATGACCGCTATATTCGATGTCGCTGTCGACGGCGCTGTAGCGAAGGTTCTGCCGGACCGTCAGCACGTCGTTGAAACGGTGCTCGAACTCGTAGCCGATGCGGCCCTGGGTCTGGTCGAAGTCGTTCCAGGCGGGATCGCCCTCGTAGAGGTTCGTCAGAGCGCCGCCTGAATTGTAGAAGGCAGCGGTGCCGCCGGTGACGGATTTCGAATATTCGCCGAGGATGGTCAGCCTGGTATCCTCGTCCGGCTTGAAGGTGACGGCCGGCGCCAGATAGATCTTGTCGTCGGGATAACCGGGCAGGTCGGTGTCGCTGGTGCGGCCGAGGCTGGTGAAGCGGTAGAGAATGCTGCCGTCGTCGTTCACCGGGCCGGAAGCGTCGAGTGCGGCCTGGAAGCGATTGTGTTCGCCTAGCAGCATTTCGATTTCGCGGAACTGTTCTTCCTTGGGGCGCTTGGTGACCAGATTGACGATGCCGCCCGGACCGCTGATGCCGTAAAGCGAGGAGGCCGGACCCTTCAGGATGGTGACGCCCTCGATGCCGTAGGGCTCGGTCTTGAACCAGGCCGAGGGGCCGTTGTACTGGCGCAGCCCGTCGCGGAACATGCCGTTGTAAAAGGCCTGGAAGCCGCGCAGGAAGAAGGCGTCGTAGCGGGTGTCGAAGCCGAAGCTGTTGGGATTGGCGCTTGCGACATAGCCGAGCGATTCGTTCAGCGTGCGTGGCTTCTGGTCCTCGATCTGCTTTTGCGTCACAACCGAAACGGCTTGTGGAACCTTGACCATCGGCGTGTCAGTCTTGGTGCCGATGCGGTCCTTCTTGGCGACATAGCCGTCCTGCACGAGGATCTCGTCGCTCTCGGCATCGACCTCGATCTTGTTGAGAACCGTGACGCCGCCCTGGTCCTGAGCGTGAGCCGGCCCGGACAGGCCGAGCAGGGCAACGCTGCCCGGCAGTGATAACCCCAGGAGCCATGTCATCGTCCGTTTCCGCATCAACTCGTCTCCACTCTTCCGTACATTGACGGAAGGGGCTCTCAAATCTGAGTATTTGAGTCAAGTTATTTTTTGAGCTCGTGCGGGTGCTGGCCCGATACGGTCGGCGACAGCAAAGTGCGACCGGTTTCAAGAAAAGGCTACCAATCAGGGAGAGGCGAGCTGCTATGGTTTGAGGCTTCTCGCCACCAGCCGCGCCACGCTTGGGCCGACCAGAAGCACGATCAGGAAGCGTGCCGATTGCAGCGCCATGACGAAGGAGATGTCGACATGCTGTGCGGCGGCGGCGATGATGGCGACGCTGTCCATGCCGCCGGGGCTGGTTGCCAGATAGGCGGTCAGCGGATCGATGCCGAGCAGGCGGCTGATCAGGAAGGCGAGGCCGCCGCAAAAGACGATCAGGGCAATGATCGAGCCGACGATCTGCGGCAGCGCGCGGGCCGCGTGGCGCAGAATGGCCCTGGTGAAATTCAGGCCGATGCTCCAGCCGATCATCGTATAGCTCAAGGCAAGCAGCCAGGGCGGCAACTGCATGGTCACGCCGAGCCCGAGATGGATCACGGTGCCGAAAATGAAGGTGCCGAGGAATAACGGCGACGGCAGCCGGAAAAGCTTTCCGGCGAGGCCGCCAACCAGCGCCACGCCGAATGTTGCGGCCAAGCCTTGCGGGTCTATCGGCGGAAACCAGACGATGCCCGGCACCTCGATGCCCGAGGTGTCGACCCAGAGCTTGGCCACCAGGGCTGCCGTCATCGAGACGCAGATGACGCGCAGATACAGCATAAAGGCGACGAGGCGCTGGTCGGCGCCGAAGGCACCGGCCATCAGCACCATGGCGGTGGCGGCGCCCGGCGACGAGCCCCAGACCGCGGTGGTGCCGGGCAGGATGCGCCAGCGGCTGATCAGCCAGCCGAGCAGGCTGGATGCCGCGACCGTCGCCATCACGACGCCAAGGAACAGCGGCCATTCCCTGTAGAAGACGGGAAAGATATCGGCCGAGATGGAACTGGCGACCAGGCAGCCGACGACCGCCTGGGCTGAGCCGAACAGAACCCGCGGCACACGCACCGTGGCGCCGTTGGTGCCGGCAGCTATGGCCGCCAGCATCGGTCCGATCAAGAGCGCGGCGGGCAGGGCGGCGAGCTCCAGCGCGCCGGCAAACAGCACCGAGACCACCACCAGGACGGGCCACTGCCAGGCCTTGTGGATCCGCGCCAGGTGCTCGATGGCCGGCGGGTTCGGGGAGGAATCCATAGATGGGCTCTTAGACCGGTCGCGAAAAAATGCGAACCCTTTTTGCGCGGAAAAGGGCTTGGGTGGTAATGGCACCAACCATCCGCAGCGATCCTTCGCGCGCCCCTCTGGCCTACCGGCCTCTCCCTCTATCCCGCCTTCGCCGGTAAGCCGAACCCGCCAACAGGATGCGTCTCCACCTGGAACTCGAAGCCGGCGATGATCGGCCGTGCCTTGGCGATTGCCGCCTGGACTTCGGGCAGCTGCAGCGAAGCCTTGTGGCTTTCGGCGTCGGTCCACACTTCGGTCACCCAGATCGCGTCGGCATCGGCCGGGTCGGTGGCGATGATGTAGTTCAGGCAGCCGGGCATGGCACCGGTGCTGGCGAGCAGGATATCCATCATTGCGTCACGCTGGCCGCGCATCGCCCGCATCTTGCCGATCAGTCCGTACATTCGCTTTGCTCCGTTGAGATGACGCAACCGGGAGTATGCAGTTCGCCGTCTACGGCATCAACTGCCCGCCATTGACCTCGATCACCTGGCCGATGATGTAGCCGCTCAACAGATCGGAGGAGAGGAACAGATAGGCGCCGACACAGTCCTCCGCGGTGCCGGCGCGGCCCTGCGGGATGGTGGCGATCATGCCTTTCATCTGGTCGTCGGTCGAGTAGCGCTCGTGGAAAGGTGTCGCGATCGTGCCGGGCGCCACCGCGTTGACGCGGATGTTGAACCCGATCAGCTCCTTGGCCATGCCGCGCGTGACGTTGGAGACGAAGGCCTTGGCCGAGCCGTAAAGGCCGGCGCCGCCACCGGCGCCGTTGCGCGCGGCGATCGAGGAGGTGTTGACGATGAAGCCGCCCTGCCGCTTCAGCCATGGGATTGCCTTGCGCGAAGCTGTCAGCACGGAACGCGCGTTGAGGTCCATCACCGCGTCGTAATGCGCCTCGGTCTGCTCGGCATAGGGCACGCGGCCGAGCATGCCGCCGGCATTGTTGACGAGGCCGTCGAGCCGGCCGAAATGTTGCGCACTGTCCTCGACGACGCGCTCGACATCGGCGGGGATCGAGAAATCGCCCTGGGCGAGGAACACGTCGCCGCCGCCGTTGCGAATGGTCGCGGCCAGGTTTTCGGCAGCCGCGCGGCTCGAATTGTAATGCAGCGCGACGCGGCATTTCTGCGCGGCATAGGCAAGTGCAAGCGCCGCGCCGATGCCGGTCGAGGCGCCGGTGACCAGGACCGCCTTTCCGGCAAGGTCGGGGATGACCAGAGAGGGGCTGACAAGGGTGGTGGTGGCTGGCACGTCTATTCCTCCGGGGACTCTGCCTGCTCTTCGTAAGCCTTCGCAGTCCTCGCGTTCAAGTCCGTAAAAGTCTAGAGCGGTTCACCGTTTCACGGAAACGGCGAACCGCTCCCTCTTTGTCTTGGTCTTGACGCAATTCCGGACGGAAAACCGTTTCACGCTTTTCCTGGAATTGCCCTATGGCCTGAGATAGGCGTAGCCCTGGCGTTGCAATTCGGCGAGCTTGACGACGCCGCCCCTGTCGGCTGCATGGAAGCCGTCGAGCAGGTCGGCCAGGCCGATATCCATGCCGTGCATGGTATTGGCGCAAGCGTGCGGGCTGAGCCCATCCTGGACAAGGCCGGCGAACCGCCCGGAAATGGCGGCCGATATGCCCTTCGACTTGAAGGCGGCAAGTGCTGGGCCGTGCACGACAAGCGCGATGTCGACCTTGCCGTCGGTGCCTTCGAAGTGGTTCTTGATGTTGCCGAGCACGAAATTGACCTTGTCGAGATCGCTGAGGTGATAGGCGACCTTTTGCCTTTCCTCTTCGACGGCCTTGACTTCAATGGCTGCCGCCTTGGTGGGGCGCAGCCCGAAAAGCCCGGCGGCCCCGGCAAGACCGACGCGGAAAATATCGCGGCGTCGCATGGCTTCATCTCCCATTTGGCCGGCCGGCGCAAATTGCGTGGCCTCGGCCTCGATCCTAGCATAAATTGAAGCGACGTCTTGTCGGGGCAGGGGGAGCCAGCATGATATCAAGGACCGTGATGGGCGCCGGAGTTGGGGTTGCCTTGCTTGCCGCCGTCGCCGGCTCTGCTTTCGCCGATGACACGCTCAAACTCACCGAGCTCAGCCCCGACGGCAAGGACGCCTGCTTCGGCCGCGTCTATGACGCCGCGCATCTCAAGTCGCATCCGCAGCAGAAGGTGACGCGCATCTTTTTCTATTACGGCCGCGATCCGGTCAGCCGGCCGAACGAGGAGCCAAGCACCGGCGTCGATTCCTCCTACAATGGCTTCATGGCGACGACGGTGCGCGGCGCCAAGGCGCCTGAATGGCTTGGCGGCTGGTGCAGTCATGAGTCGGAGGACGGCAAGACCGGCCCGATCCGTTGCGGCATGGACTGCGACCGCACCATGGCTTCGCTGAAGGTCGACGACAAAGGCCGGCTGATCGTCTCGGACGTGCAGCCCGACCTCTATCTCGACGCCGGCTCGGAAGACGAGCTCGGCAAGGCGGAGTACGAAAGGCAGGCGCTGGGCAAGGACGATAACGGCTTCAGGCTCGACCCGATGCCGGCCGCCACCTGCAAGGCGGAGTTCGCGCGCATCGACCCGATCGACCCGGCACTTGGCCCGCCATTGCGCGAGCGGCTGAAGCCGGACCAGCCCTTCTGCTACGGACGCGACTACGACGCCGGGCATCTCGGCTCGCATCCCGACCAGCTGACCCAGTCGATCAGGGTTTTCCGCGGAGCGGTCGAGCTGGCGTCTTTCGCCAAGGAGGGCGATCCGGCCACTTGGCCAAGCGGCGCCGATATCGCTGTTTCGGTTACCACGCGGCAGAAATCGGCCAAGGTCACGCAGGTCTATAACTGTCAGGGCGAGGGCGACCAGTGGCGCTGCGCGGCGAGCGCGAAGACGGGTGCTGCGTCCTGTGGCATCGCGCAAAGGGAGGTCTTCCTTCGCCGCGGCGCCAACGGCACGATGATGCTGGCCAACCCGAACAGCGGCCTGTCGATCATCGATCTGTGCTCGAAAGCGGCGGAAGGCGACACCAGCTCCGACGACAAAGTCTACCGGCTGGAGCCGATGCCGCAGGCTGCCTGCGGGCTGTAGCAGTTCAAAGACGCGATGCCGGCGGGACAGAGGGGGTGCTGTCCCGCCGACCTCAAGGTTTTGGATGGCGGCATCCCGCTATCGCCTCACGCGAACGGCACGGCCGTCGTGCCTTTGGGCAGTTTCGCTTCGTCGTCGGGTTCGACATGGATGATGACCCGCACGGAAGGGATTTCGGCCTGCAGCGCGTCTTCGATGCGGTCGCAGATGACGTGGCTGGCGCCGACCGACATGTCGGCGTCGACGACCAGGTGGAACTCGATGAAGGTGGCGCGGCCGGCGATGCGCGTCTTCAGGTCGTGGACCTCGAGCGCGCCCTTGCAATTGGCCGAGATGATGTCGCGTATGCGGATATGTTCCTGGGTGTCGACGGCGCGGTCCATCAGCCCGTTCATCGACGAGCCGATGACGTGCCAGCCCTGCCACAGGATGTTCAGCGCCACGATCACGGCAAGAGCCGGATCGAGAACCTGCCAGCCGGTCAGCACGGCGCCGACCAGGCCGATGAACACACCGACCGAGGTCGCCACGTCGGTCATGATGTGCCTGCCGTCGGCAACGAGAGCCGGCGATTTTTCGCTTCGGCCGGTGCGGATCAGCGTCAAGGCCCAGACGGCGTTGATGACCGTTGCGACGCCATTGACGGCAAGGCCGGTCCATGGCTGTTCCAGCAGGGCGGGATGGTGCCAGGACCACCAGACCTCATTGAGGATCAGCAAGGCGGCAAGCACGATCAGCACGCCTTCGAGGACGGCCGAGAAATACTCGGCCTTGTGGTGGCCGAACGGATGGTCCTGGTCGGCTGGCTTGTAGCTGACCTGGATCGCCCAATAGGCGGCGGCAGAGGCAATGACGTTGACGATCGATTCCAGCGCGTCCGAATAAAGCGCGACCGAACCGGTGACGTACCAGGCCACCAGCTTCAGGCCGAGCACGACGCAGGCGACGACGATCGACCAGAAGGCGAGGCTGGCGACCTTCTGCCTGGCGGCGGCTTTGATTTCCGCCGCGGTCACTGGGGAAAAGATCCCAACACTGAGCCCTCGAATTAAGCGGCCTTTTCCTTGGCCTTGCGCGGCAGGTGCGCGACGATGTTCTCGATGATGCGCATGCCGGCATTGTGGCCGAGCGTCATGATCGACTCCGGGTGGAACTGCACTGCGGCGATCGGCTCCTTGCGGTGCTCGAAGGCCATGATGATGCCGTCCTCGGTCTCGGCGGTGACGACAAAACCATCGGGCAGCCGCACCGGATCTGCAAAGATCGAATGATAGCGGCCGACCGTCACCTCCTTGGGCAGGCCGGAGAAGATGATGCCCGGCTTCGACACGCGGATGCGCGACGGCTTGCCGTGCATCGGGATGTGCAGTTGGCGCAGCTCGCCGCCATAAGCCTCGGCCAGCGCCTGCAGCCCGAGGCAGACGCCGAAGATCGGCAGGTCGCGCGCACGGGCCCGCTTGATGGTGGCGGCGCAGTCGAAGTCCTTCGGTGTGCCGGGGCCGGGCGACAGCACGACCAGGTTTGGCTTCAGCCGGTCGAAGATCTCGTCCGGCACCGGCGTGCGCACCGTCGAGACGTTGGCGCCGGTCTGGCGGAAATAGTTGGCGAGCGTATGGACGAAGGAGTCCTCGTGGTCGACCAGCAGGATGTTGACGCCGTCGCCGACACGCGCGGTGCTGCGTTCGGTGCTGGCGGCATTGCCTGATTTGGCGTCGCGGATGGCGGAGAGCATGGCGGATGCCTTCAGTTCGGTTTCGGCTTCTTCTTCCTCGGGAATGCTGTCGAAGAGCAGCGTGGCGCCGGCGCGCACCTCGGCGATGCCGTCCTTGATGCGAATGGTGCGAAGCGTCAGGCCGGTGTTCATGTCACCGTTGAAATTGACCATGCCGATCGCCCCGCCATACCAGGCGCGCGGGCTCTTCTCGTTCTGCTCGATGAAGCGCATGGCCCATAATTTCGGCGCGCCGGTGACGGTGACCGCCCAGGCATGCGACAGAAAGGCGTCGAAGGCGTCCATGCCTTCGCGCAGCCGCCCCTCGATGTGGTCGACGGTGTGGATCAGGCGCGAGTACATTTCGATCTGGCGGCGGCCGATGACGCGCACCGAGCCCGGCTCGCAGACCCTCGACTTGTCGTTGCGGTCGACGTCCGAGCACATGGTGAGTTCGGATTCGTCCTTCTTCGAATTGAGCAGCTTCAGGATCTGCTCGCTGTCGGAGATGGCGTCGTCACCGCGCTTGATGGTGCCGGAGATCGGGCAGGTCTCGACGCGGCGGCCGTTGACGCGCACGAACATTTCCGGCGAGGCGCCGATCAGATATTCGCCCTCGCCGAGATTGATGAAGAAGGAATAGGGCGAAGGGTTGATGCTCTTCAGCTTGCGGGAAATCTCGGAGGGCTGGGTTTCGCAGCGTTCGTAGAACATCTGCCCCGGCACCACTTCGAACAGGTCGCCGCGCTCGAAGCTCTTCATCGCCTTGCGCACCAGCTTGGCATATTCGCCGGGCTCGTGGTCGCCGCGCGGCGGGATGCGGTCGGCGGTCCTGAACGGCTCGACGATTTCGTCGCGCGGCAGGCCTTCGGTCGAGAAGCCATCGCCGGAATAGTCGTAGCGGTCGGTCCAGGCCTTGGTCGAATAGTGGTCGACGACGAGGATCTCGTCGGGCAGGAACAGCACGAGATCGCGCTGGCTTGGCTTGCGCTCGAGCTTGTAGTCGACCGGATCGAACTGGAAGGCGAGGTCGTAGCCGAAGGCGCCATAGAGGCCGAGATTGGCGTCTTCCTCGGTCTTGAACAAAGCCGTGATGGCGCGCAGCACGGTGAAGACGGAGGGAACGCGGCTGCGTTCCTCTTCAGTGAAGATACGATCGGGCTTGGCGACCTCAAGGCGGATGAGTTTGTTGGACGTCTCGGCGATCGTGACATCGTCAAGGCCGGCAAGCACCGCGCCGATCACCGGCAAAAGCACGTCGCCGCGGCGGTTCAGCGCCTCGATGCGCATGGCGCGGCCGCGTGCCGAGATCACCACCGGCGGATCGATGATGGCGGTGTCCCAGCGCGTATAGCGGCCGGGATATTCGTAATTCGAGGAAAACACGGCGCCGCGGCGCGAATTCAGGCCATCGACATAGCCGTCGATCGCCCCCTCGTAAGGCCGGTCATGGCGCTGGCGGGTAATCGCCACGCCACCCGCCGTGACGAAGCGCTCGGCGCCATTCTCCAGAATTTTCGTCGTCATTGCCGTCTCCATCAGCGTTTTTGGGGCAACGGACCCGGGAATGGCTTGAAAAAACAAATGGCCGCCCGGACATTCCGCTGCGGCCACCCTCTATTGTCACGCGAACGCGTTCGAACAGGCCGCTGTCAGCGAGCCCACCACCAAATGGTCTTGATCGAACGCATATTCATGGCGAAATCCATAGCCGCGAAAAGCGGTATGCGCAACAGGTTTGAAAGTCTGTGGGGTGGCTGCCGCTTTCGCAACCCAGCACATGGCCAAGACCGGCAGTCCTGCCTAGACTCTGCGTTGCCCTGGCGCATGTGCCGCCGCGCCAGAGGCTTGCCGAACTCGGCGTCGCCCGCGTGAGCCATGGTCCGGTGCCGTACCGGCAGATGGCCGAATGGCTGGAGGCCAAGGCGCGACAGGCGATTTCGGGGTAGCCTGGCGGGGTGCGTCAGTCCTCCAGCGTTCCCGACCTTGCATCGGCGCTCGTCCCGTCGCCGACCAGCTTCAAGAGGTCTTCGCCGGCGCGAATGATGCGGCGGGAACGCCGCGTCAGGATGAGGCCCGCCTGCGGCGCCAACACTTCCGTGCGGCCGTCGGGCTCGCCGGGCGCGTGGACGATGGTGGCAAGGCGCGCACCCTTGGTAACGCGGTCGCCCGGCTTCACGTCGTAGAGGATCGCGCCCGAGCGGGGCGCCGGCATCATCTCGATGTTTTCGAGCGGCGCGACGAGCCCAACGAAGCTGCCAGGCGCGGGCAGCGCCTGATCCTGGATGACGCCGCGCGCCACCAGCAGCCGATAGAGCCCTTCGGCATCGGCGCCGGCGAGGGCGCCGTCGACATCGAGTATGCCGCGATATTCGACGGTGGCGGCGACGCGCCGGTCGAGGCGCGCCACGTCGGCCGGGACGTTCTGATACGGCATGATCGAAGCGCCTTCGAAGGTGCCGTCGGGATCTTCGTCCCACAGCATCACCGCATCGACGCCCATGGCCGCTGCACAATCCGCCATGGCCGGCCACAGGCTGGTGTGGACGTAGAGATAGGCGAGGCCTTCATCGTCGCAATGCAGGTCGAGCACGATGTCGTGGCCGATGGAGAGCTGCAGCAGCCGCGTCTTCAGCCGCTGGTCGACCGTGCCGTGCGCCGGCAGCAGCGTGAGGTCGGGCGCGGCGAGCCGCGGAAAGCCACGGTTGAAATTGGTGCGCGTGCCCAGATGGAAGCGGCCCTGATGGTCGCCGTAGAGATATTGCGCGCGGCCGATCGGATTGGCCCAGGGCACGATGGTCATGTTGCCGGTGATGCGGCCTTCGGCTTCCGCCTTGCTGAGCATCGGCATCAGCGTGTCGATGGCGACGACACCCGGCAATTCGCCGGCATGAAGTGCGGCCTGCAGATAGGCGGAAGGCGCCGTCTTGTCCGTTCCGGCGAAGCGGAAGACGGGGAATTCGTAGGAAACGCCTTCGCTGTCGCCGGCGACGCGTTCGATGGACTTCTGCATGGGATGGCTCCGGGAGAAGAGGCGGAACACATGCCCTTTTGCCGCTGGGCTGTCGATTGGTCCAGCCGCTGCCGCTATGGGCGCAAGATTCTACCCGGCCGTCACACCAGCGGCTTGAGTTCCTGGGCGATGGTCGGCAGAAGCTCCGAGACGTTCGGGTGGATGTGCACGGCGCGCGCCAGCGTGCTGACCGGCGCCTTGGCATACATCAGGTCGAGCACGCAGTGCACCGCCTCGTCGCCGCCCGGGCCGAGCACCGAACAGCCGAGGATCACCCTGGTGTCGGCATCGACCAGGATCTTCATGAAGCCTTGCGTCTCGCCTTTTTCGACTGCACGGCTGACGCGGGTCATTGGCCGCTGGCCGACCAGGGCGCGGCGGCCGGATTTCCTTACCGCGGCTTCGGTCATGCCGCAGCGGCCGAGTGGTGGGTCGATATAGAGCGCATAGGCCTCGATGCGGTCGCTGACCTTGCGCGGATCGTTGTCGAGCAGGTTGGCGGCGACGATCTCGTAATCGTTGTACGAGGTGTGGGTGAAGGCGCCCTTGCCGTTGCAGTCGCCCATCGCCCAGATGCCGGGCACGCTGGTGCGCAACTGGTCGTCGACGACGATGAAGCCGCGTTTGTCGACCTCGACGCCGGCTTTGTCGAGGCCGAGATCGTCGGTGTTTGGCGTGCGGCCGAGCGCCAGCAGCACATGCGAGCCGACCGCAGCCGCCTTGCCTGGCGAGAAGGTCACGGCGATTTCGTTGCCTCGCCTGGCGAAGCGGATGTCGTCGGCGCCGAGATGGACGGCAATGGCTTCGTTTTCGAGGATCGACAAAATGGCGTCCGAGACATCCTCGTCCTCGCGACCGATCAGACGCGGGCTTTTTTCGATGACCGTGACTTCGGAACCGAAGCGGCGGAACATCTGCGCGAATTCGAGCGAGACATAGCTGCCGCCGACGACGATGAGATGGCGCGGCAGCACGTCGAGATCCATCATCGAGGAATTGGTCAGGTAAGAGATGCCGTCGATGCCGGGCAGGTCGGGCACCGAGGCGCGCCCGCCGGTGTTGAGGAATATCTTTTCGGCGCTCAGCAGATCGTCGCCGACGCCCACCGTGTTGGCGCTTACGAAGCGCGCATGGCCGCGATAGAGCGTGCATTTGTCCATGCCGGCAATCCAGTCTTCGAGATTGCCGCGGGCGTCGTTCGAGACCTTGTCCTTGCGCGCCTTGATCGCCTTGTAGTTTACGCCGACGGGACCGGATAGCGTCACCCCGTAATCCGCGGCGGAGCGGGCGAGATGCACGGCATAGGCGCTTGCCACCATCGTTTTGGTCGGCGTGCAGCCGGTGTTGACGCAAGTGCCGCCGACCAGCTTTCGCTCGATCAGCGCCACGCTCATGCCGGCCGCATTCAGCCTGCCGGCGAGCGGTGGGCCGGCCTGCCCGGCACCGACGATGATGGCGTCGAATGTCTTTGCCGTCATGCCGCCGCCGCCACGATCAGAAGCCCGCCGACGATCGCCACCGCGTCCTCGATGAAGGCGGCGGGCGGGTCCTTGCCGAAGGCGGTGGCGAGGCGCTTGCGCGCCTCGGCGCCGCCCAGCGTGCCGATCACCGCGCCGATGGCGCCGGCGATCAGGCCGCCGATGGTGGCACCGCCGGTCGCGCCGATCACCGCGCCGGTGAAAGCGCCCAAGACGATGCGCGTGCCGAATTGCTGCGGCACCTTGCGGCTCGGCGCCGAGGGCAGCTGGTCGGTGACCAGTTCGGCGATGGCCAGGATGGTGAAGATGCCGACGGCGATCCAGTGGCCCATGAAGCTCGCCCACGTGTCCGCGACCGGCAACCAGCCAAGCCAGGCGCCCCAGGCGACGGCGGCGGGCGCGGTTATGGCGCGAAGCCCGGCAACGATGCCAATCAGGAGTGCAAAAATGTACAGCATGATTGATCCCCTCGATGGCCGGCTTGGGACAGGTCCGAGAGAGCAAGCTACCATAGGTCCGGTATTTGACCAGAGGTGGTGTCGCCGCTGGCGCTTCCGTATTTTCACCACTTGTGCTTTGGCAAAGTTGAAACTGGAGTTGCAGCCATGGCCGGAAGCGAACGCATGAAAATGGCGGCGGGCGAGTGGTATTGCTGCCTTGATCCGGAACTGGAGGCGTTGCGTATCACGGCGCGGGACGCGGTGTTCGAGCACAACAGCCTGCCGCCCCGGCAGCGTCGCGACATCGGGCCTGGATTGCGGACGCTGCTCGGCGCTGCGGGCGAGGGCGCCCGGATCGAGGCGCAGTTCCACTGCGCTTATGGCGTCAACATCTTTCTCGGCGACCGCGTTTTTCTCAATGCCGGCTGCATCATTCTCGATACGGCGCCAGTGCGAATCGGCAAGGGAACGCTGCTCGGCCCCAATGTGCAGATCTATTGCGCCGAGCACCACAAGGAGGCTGCCGGGCGACGGGCAGGGCTGGAGATCGCCAGGCCGGTCGAGATCGGCGACAATGCCTGGATCGGCGGCAGTGCCATCATCCTCGGCGGGGTCAGGATCGGCGATGGCGCTATCGTCGGCGCCGGTGCTGTGGTGACGCGCGACGTGGCGGCGAACACCACGGTGGTCGGCAATCCGGCACGCGTAGTCAGCTGAGCACCGTGCTTCTGTCGCCGGTCACGTCCTCGTTCTGATGGCCATGGGCGGCTGTGTCACTTGGCCGGAGGTGGATGCAACCGTGTGTCGAGTGCAAACGCCTCCTGGGTCTTCATGGCGTATGCCCCTCTGGCGAGGCTCGCGTCGAAGATCAGGTTCCAGCTATGCTGCGATACGGCGCTCGGAATCACAACGAACCGGTGCCGTTGCAGAAGATCGTCGCCAAACGCCTGTTGCCCGGAGCTCGGAATGCCCGGGCGCAACCACTTGGGGTTGGGCACGGCGGCGGGGTCGACGATATGCACATCCGCGACATCGCTGACGATCGCTGCCGTCATGACATGCGCTATCGTGTCGAGCGCCCTGAAGCCCTTATGGACCGCAACCTCGAGGATCGCTGTCGACGGATCGATCGAGCAGTAGACGGCGCGCAGGCCCTTGCTGTTCCAGCGTCCGCCCACCCTGTATGCGCCCTCGCCACTATCCCATGTAGACGCAAACGCGGCTTGATCGAGGCGCCATCCGATGAGGTCGGAGCCACCGAGCGCAGCCGGCAGCGGCGTCATGCATAAACGCCATATTCAAGCCGTTCCAGATAGTCTTCTACAAGCTCGATCCCCGCCGGCGTCGCCAGAAGGTCGATTGGACGACGCTGGTCGAGCCCAATCGCCGGGCGCTCCAGCCATTGCTCTGCCTCCGCCTGCGAACCGAACACGTCGGTAGCTTTCGACAGGATCTCCGCGAACTTCCAGGTTCGTCCGCTCTGGTCCTGATTGAGAGGCTTGGACGGAGCATCCTTGCGGCGCTGGTAGGTGCGCAGGCTCATGCCGACGGCCTTTCCCAGCGAATCGGTCTTCTGGATGAAGACGAGTTGCCCGATAAGATGGTCCAGCGCTGAAGCCGGCAGGCCGTGCAGAAGCAACTCGTGGGCATCCAAAGCGCTGCTGAGGCGCCTTGCCAGAATGCGGCTGCCGCCTAGCAATCTCGCCACCTTCTGAAGTTCATTGTTTTTTGCTGCTGGCGCAGCCTTTTCCAATGCCATCGCCACGGCGAGCCCTCTTCGCGTCATCTGTCGCTTTAATATATGACAGATGACGCAGAGCCTTTCAAGCACGACAGGATCGAGAGCAGGGCAATCGCTTCGAGAGAAAAGATAGCCTACTCGGGCCAGCTGGCAGTCCAACGTCGGCACTGAAGCGATTGCCCTGGAATCGAGCGCGAGCCGAATTTCACCTCGGCATCTGCGCCACGCGCTCCTCCTGAGCACTCCTCGAGAATTCGCGCCGGTACTGCGCCGGCGAGGTTCTGAGGCGCGCTGCGAAGTGCTGGCGCAGCGAGGTGGCGCTGCCGAAGCCGGCCTCGAAGGCAACCGTGTCCATCGATTTTTCCGTTGCTTCCAGCAGCCGTTGCGCCAGCTGGACGCGCTGGTCGGTCAGCCAGTCGCCGAAACTGGTGCCGATCGTTTTCTGGAAACGGCGCGTGAACGTCCGGCGGGTGAGGCCAGCGAGACCGGCAACGCTGTCCAGACTGTGCGGATCACCCAGGGTTTTTCGCACCGCTTCGAGAGCCTGGGTAAAGCGGTCCGCATTGCCGGTCCTGGCGATGGGACGTTCGATGAATTGCGCCTGCCCGCCCTGCCTGTGCGGAGAAAGCACGATCTGCCGGGCAAGGCGAAGTGCCGCCTCGGCGCCGTAACGAGCCCGTACGACGTGCAGGCAGCAGTCGAGCCCGGCGGCGACGCCAGCGGATGTCACGACATCGCCATTGTCGATGTAGAGCACTTCCGGTTCGACGAGAATGTCGGGATAGAGTTCCTGCAGTTGATCCGCGTAGGCCCAGTGCGTCGCCGCTCGCCGCCCCGAAAGCAGTCCGGTCGCCGCAACAGCGAACGTTCCCAAGCACAGTCCGACGATCAGCGCGCCGCGCTCGTGCGCGCCAAGCAACGCGTCGATCAATGCGGCTGGAGGCGAGCTCCCGAGATCCTTCCAGCTTGGCACGATGACGATGTCGGCGTCATCGAGCGCGGAAAGCCCGTGCGGGACGCTGATCGTCAGCCCGGCATCGGTGCGGATCGGCCCGTCCTCAATCGCGCAGACCCGGAAGTCGAAGCGCGGCAGGCCGAGCTCCGTGCGATCCGCGCCGAACACGAGACACGGCACGGAGAGATGAAACGGGCTGATGCCATCGAAGGCGATGGCGGCAACGGCAGGATCGGTCATGGGAGCTCCAGCAACGGGTGAGGCCGATTGTCCCAATTCTTTCGAATAATGTCAATCGGGACACTTTTTGCAATCCGGTGCCGAGCTTATCGTCCGCCCATCAATGTCCAACGGGAAAGGAAAACCCCATGTCGCAACCAGCCAAAGGCAAAGCTCCACGCCGCGCCCTCATCGTCATCGATGTTCAAAACGACTATGACGGCGGCAACCTCGCCATCCAGCATCCGCCGTTCCGCGACAGCGTCGTCAATGTGGCGCGAGCGATGGATGCGGCCACCGAGGCAGGCGTCAAGGTGGTGGTCATCAAACAGTTGGCGCCGGAAACCTCACCGGTCTTCGCCAAGGGCAGCCATGGCGCCGAGTTGCACCCGGAAATCGCTAGGCGAAACCGCGACCACTACATCGAAAAGAACTTGCCCAGCGCCTTCACCGGCACGGACCTCGAGGAGTGGCTGCGCGCCAACTCTATCGATACGGTCACGGTCATCGGCTACATGACGCACAATTGCGATCTGTCGACGGTCATCCACGCCGTGCATATGGGCTTCGAGGTGGAGTTCCTGTCGGACGCAACGGGGTCGTTGCCGTACGCCAACAGCGCCGGCTACGCTTCGGGGGAGGAAATCCATCGCGTGGTGACGATCGTATTGCAGTCGCGCTTCGCGGCCGTTCTCAAGACCGCCGAGTGGATCGATTGCCTGAAGACCGGCGTGGTACCCCAGCACGACACACCCTATGCCTCCAACCAGCGCGCGCTGGCGCGAAGCGCGGCGTAGGAGACTGTTGCGAACAGGCAGAAGGGCGCCGCAGCGTTGCGGCGCCCTTTGCCGTTCGAGCATTGATTATCCCTAAAACAGGCCTTCGATCTGGCCCATTTCGTTCAGGAAAATCTTTTCCGAGGATGGCGCTTTGGGCAGGCCGGGCATGGTCATCACCTCGCCGCAGATGATGACCACGAAGCCGGCGCCGGCAGACAGCCTGACCTCGCGCACCGGCACGGTGTGGCCGGTTGGCGCGCCGCGCAGATTCGGATCGGTGGAGAAGGAATATTGCGTCTTGGCCATGCAGACCGGCAAATGACCGTAGCCGGCGTGCTCCCAGGCGTGGAGCTGGTCGCGCACCGATTTGTCGGCGATCGCTTCGGAACCGCGATAGATGCGCTGGACGATGGTGTTGATCTTCTCGAACAGCGGCATGGCGTCGGGATAGAGCGGGGCGAATTGCGACGCGCCGGATTCGGCCAACGCCACGACTCTTTTGGCCAGTTCCTCGATGCCGGCCGATCCCTGGGCCCAGTGCTTGCACAGGATCGCCTCTTCGCCCATCGAGGCGACGTAGTCCTTCATCGCCTGGATCTCGGCCTCTGTGTCGGAGTAGAAATGGTTGATGGCGACCACAGCCGGCACACCGAACTGGCGGATGTTCTCGATGTGGCGGCCGAGATTCGCACATCCCTTCTTGACCGCCTCGACGTTCTCCTTGCCGAGGTCCTCCTTCTTGACGCCGCCATTCATCTTCATGGCGCGAACCGTGGCGACGATGACCGCCGCGGCGGGCCTCAGGCCGGCCTTGCGGCATTTGATGTCGAAGAACTTTTCGGCACCGAGATCGGCGCCGAAACCGGCTTCGGTGACGACGTAGTCGGCAAGCTTCAGCGCCGTCGTCGTGGCAACGACGGAGTTGCAGCCATGCGCGATGTTGGCGAAGGGGCCGCCATGCACGAAGGCCGGGTTGTTCTCCAGCGTCTGCACGAGATTGGGCTGCATGGCATCCTTCAAGAGTACGGCCATGGCGCCGTCGGCCTTGAGGTCGCGCGCATAGACGGCCGACTTGTCGCGGCGATAGGCGACGATGATGTCGCCGAGGCGCCTTTCCAGGTCCTTCAGGTCGGTCGACAGGCACAGGATGGCCATGACTTCCGAGGCGACTGTGATGTCGAAACCGGCCTCGCGCGGGAAACCGTTGGCGACGCCGCCGAGCGAACAGATGATCTCGCGCAGCGACCGGTCGTTCATGTCCATGACGCGGCGCCAGACGACGCGGCGGGTGTCGATGCCGAGCTCGTTGCCCCAGTAGATGTGGTTGTCGATCAGCGCCGACAGCAAGTTATGGGCGGTGGTGATGGCGTGGAAATCGCCGGTGAAGTGGAGGTTCATGTCCTCCATCGGCACGACCTGCGCGTAGCCACCGCCGGCGGCCCCGCCCTTGACGCCGAAATTCGGTCCGAGCGAAGCCTCACGGATGCAGACGATGGCCTTCTTGCCGATGCGGTTGAGGCCATCGCCCAAGCCCACCGTCGTCGTCGTCTTGCCTTCGCCGGCCGGTGTCGGGTTGATGGCGGTGACGAGGATCAGCTTGCCATCCTTGTTGCCCTTCACCGACTTGATGAACTCGGCCGAGATCTTCGCCTTGTCGTGGCCGTAGGGCAGAAGATGTTCGCTCGGAATGCCGATCTTCTGGCCGATCTCCTGGATCTGCTTCTTCCTGGCGCCGCGCGCGATCTCGATGTCGGACTTCACTTCGGCCATGGACGACTTCCCTCTGAATTGGACGGATTTGACTAGTGTGGTCGCAAGAATAGCCCGGCATTGCAGGCGCGGGCATGTTCTACCCCTGTCGCTGCCGCGGCGTCAACTTTCATGCAACTATGTTTCCTGCGAAGAAAATACCTCTGCGGCCGGCTGCCCTGCTACAGGTTCTTTTCGCGCCGGTTGCCGCGCCGTATAGAAGCCAGAGCAGGCGCGGTTCCGCCGTCTCAAAACAGCCGCGTAATACGCGAAAAGCGACAGAAGCAACGGCGCAAATTCACCAGCGCCGGCTGTGCGGGACGATCCGCTACTGCGTCAGCACGTTGCTGATCTCGACCATGTTCGAGCGCACCCTGAGTATGTAAAAACCCATCGTCGTCAGATGTGTCGGCAACAGCCAGCCGTCCTCGCGGCCATTGGCGATGATGAAGGGCTGGATGCGCAGCGCCGAGACGAACTGCGCGTCCATCGTATCCCACAGGTTCTGCAGGTGCTTTTCCTTGATGACGTCCTCGAAGTCGGCCTGTGCGCCCTTCATCAGCCCGTAATAGGCATAGAGCTGGCCATAGGCGAACCAGAAGCGGTCGTCGGCGCGAGTGTCGAACCAGCCATTATTGTGGTTTTCGGCACGCTCCTTGAGGATCGCCGAGGTCGAACCGATGTCGGACGAGATGCGGTCGATATACTGCTTGAGATTGTCAGCGCGGGCATCGAACGTCGCCTGGCAGGCTGCGAGGCGGGCGTTGAAGGAACGCAGCTTGCGCACCGCGTCGCGATAGTAGCTCGGCGTCGGCGTCTTGGGGCCGAACGGGTTCAAGCCGAAATACCAGGTTTCCTCGTCGAACTGCAGATTGCCGCGGGCATCCTGCAGGTCGGCGTCGATCTGCGAGGTGGTGCGGACGCGGCCGAGATTATCGGCAAGCTCGGTCGCCGTACGCCGCACCGCCTGGTTGATGCCGCGCTGGAACGAAGCCTTGTTGTCCATGAACGGCGTGTGGTCCCAGTCGATGCCGAACAGGCCGAGCTTGTAAAGAATCATCGACGACACCCAGGCATTCTGGTTGACGTTGAAGTCGGTCAGGTCGGCCGCAACCTGAGCAATGGCTGAATTTCCGCAGGTCTTGGCCGTGTCGGTGCCGGCGCCGGCGGAAACCTGTTCACCGGCGGAGCTGTTGCGTTTTTCGAAGGTGTATTTGTCGACGTAATTCGGGTCGAAATTGTTCCACCACTGGGTGGCGTAGAAGAAGTTGACATAGAGACCGATCAGCACGAGCACAGCCAGGCCGAGCACCGCCTTCAGGATCCAGCCGCGTTGCGTGTACCAGCGCCCCGCCCACAGGAACGGCCACAGGATCGCGCCGATGAGCAGGCCGATGCCGCGGCCAATCCACTGGAAAATCCGGGTGAAGAAACTCACGATCGGATCAAGCATGGCGATGTCACCCCTCAGTCAGTCAAGCCGTAGAGGCGTGTGCGAAACGCCACCTTGTCCTTCAGATATGTGGTTTTCAGAACGTCCACAACATGCGATCGCCAGGCGTCGCTGAAGCCCTCATAGTCCCTGTAGAAGCCCGGCTTGTTGAAGACGTAACGCGAAACGAAGTCCTGCGGCACGAAGTCCGAGATCAGCTGGTTGGTCAGCCAGGCGTCGGCATGGTCCGGCTTGGCGCGGATGACCAGGAAGCGCTGCTGCGGGAACACGTCCTCGATCTTGAGATGGCCGAGCTGGGCGATCTCGCGCTTGGCGGCGTTGAGGAAGGGAAAATTGCCGTCCCTGGTGATCAGATCGGTATGGCCGTGGATCCAGGTCTGCAGCCAGACCTTGTCGACGTCGGTCAGATTGCGGTCGGGATCGGCGTCGCGGATCAGCGCGCGCACCACCATTTCGGCGCGATGCTCGAGATAACCGGAGGTTTCGATCCATGAGGCGCGCGGCAGCTCGATGCGGCCGGTCGAGGCGAGGAACTTGAACACCTTGTCGGCATCGTGGATCGAAAGGTAACTCACCTGCCACGGCCGCGAGCGGCGGAAACCGGGCGCTGCCGGGTCGCTGATCACCGTCGTCACGTCGGGATCGACGAACACATAGAGCCCGCCGAAATGGCTGGTCCAATAGGCATTGTGACGGAAGATCACCTGGTCCGGCACCAGCGCATTCTCGCGGATGTCGCCGCAGATCTTCGCCAGCTCGACCATGTGGGCCAGCATGGCGTTGTCGCGCCAGGCATCCGGCTCCTGCTTCAGCCGGTCGACCAGCTTGCCGAGCTCGGCGGCCTTGCCGAGCACATCCTCGGCCGACAACACCTTGAACTCGACCTGGTTGATCGACAGCAGGTCCTCGATGTCGTCGACCTTGGGGACCGAATCCTCGATCTCGCCGTAGATGACGTCCTTGATCGTCAGCGCATCGATGGCGCGCTGGTTCTTGGACATGAACTCGTACATCAGCAGCGAGGTGTTGGAGAACGCCGTGTGCACCACCGGCAGGTCGATCTGCGACGGCGTCAGGATGATGAAGCGGCGGTTGACCTCGTTCGGATCGAGGTAGCTGTAGTCGCCGCATTCCTCGGCGACCTGCGGCGAAAAGCCGGTGCGATCGATCTCGAAGCTTTTCAGCTTGATCGGCTTTAAGCCGAACGCGACCATCGCCTTGTTGTAGCGCTGGATCAGGTGCGGCTCGTCGATCGTCAGCAGCCGGCCGTAGATCAGCTCGTTGTCGCGCAACAGATCGGGTTTCTTGGCCATTATTCCTTCTCCGCGTTCACGGGGAGACGGTGCCCGAAGGGCGGATGAGGGGCGCGAACGCTCCTTCTCCCCTTGTGGGAGAAGGTGGCCGAGCGAAGCTCGGTCGGATGAGGGGTGTTCCAGCTTGACGAATACCCCTCATCCGTCGCCTTCGACGCCACCTTCTCCCACAAGGGGAGAAGGTGGCGTCGGCGCATCTCACGCATTCCACAGCCCCTTTTTCTTCATCTCCTCGATCTCGCGCACGGCACGCTCCCGCAGACGGGTGTCGCGGATCATCTTGGTCACCGCCGCATCATCGGACTTGTCGGAATAGCGGAATTCGGAATCCGCGTAGCGGTTGATCTCCTGCATGACCATGTCCATCGAGAATGGCCCGCGCAGCTCCTCGATCATGGCTTTCTTGTCGTCGTAACCCTTGTGCATGAAGGCTTCTGGCTTTTCGAACCACTCGTCGGGCAATTCGATGTCCATGGCGCGCATCTTGATGGCATCGGTGACGTTCTTGATGGCGCGGCCGGTAAAGCGCGGCTCGGCATCCTTGATCAAGTGCAGATAGGTGCCGATGTCGGCCATCGTCTTTGGCGCGCCATTCTCCTTCATGTAGCGCTCATAGACCTTCATCAGCCCGTCTTCCTGCGGTTTTTCATGTTCCTCGTAGGCTTCCATCACCGCGCGCTGGATTTCCTGGGCAGCGTAGAGCTTGTGCTCGCCGAGCGGGATCTTGTGGTTCTTGCCGGCGAGCAGGACGAAAATGTCGATGTAGTCGTCGCGGCTCTGCGGGCCATCGACCAGCCAGCGCGCGCCGGCGCGCTGGCGCAATGCGTCGTCGACGTTCTCGGGATAGTTGGAAAACATGCCGAAAGAGCAATTGCCGCGCACCACGGTCGCCGCACCTCCAAAGGCGTCCATCAGGACGCCGGTGATTTCCTGCTGGCCGGCAGAGGCACGGTCGTCTGAGCGGCGTGCGGCGACCTGGTCGATATCGTCGATGGTGCCGAAGCCGATGACGCGCGGGTTCAGCACATTGTTGATGAACTGGCGGCAGTTCTGGCCCGACTTGCCCTGGTAGGAGGAGATCTGGTCGACGCCGAAATTCTCGTAGGCGAAGGGATAGCCGGCGACCTGGCAATAACCATTAAGAAGACCGGCGATCATCTGGATCAAGGTTGTCTTGCCGGTGCCGGGAGCGCCATCGCCGATAAAGGTGAACAGGAAGCCGCCGAGTTCGACGAACGGGTTCAGCTCGCGCTCGAAGTCGTAGGCCATCAGCATCTTGGCAAGCTTGACTGACTGGTATTTGGCGATGTGGTTGCCGACGACCTCTTCCGGTTTTTTGAAGGTCATCACCAGCGGCTTTGCCCGCTTACCCGGCGCGACGTCGAAGCCGTCAAGGGTAAAATCGTCGACGTCGATGCGGATATGCGCGTTCTCGAACGGACCGATGCCGTCGAAGCGGCCCTTTCGCGCCAACAGCCCGTCGATGGCGACGCGGGCAAAGGCGCGGGCGCGGGTCATCAGGTCGGCATCGTCCTTCGAACCTGCTATCGCCCTGTCGAGCCCGGCCACGATCGACTTCACCGCATCCTGTGGCGTGTCGAACAGAAAGTCCGGCTCGGGCGTGTCGTTCGGCGCCTCGCCGTCGCTGTCGATCAGCTGGAACAAATAGGAGGCAAGGCTGAAGGCGGAGATGTAGGCAGAGGCCGACAGCAGCTTCTTGAAGGTGGCAGCTTCATCGCCTTCGAGCGGCGAGCGGGCGTTTTTCGCCTGCAGACTTTCGAGGTCCGAGCCCTCGGCGAAGACATCCGATATGGCCAGCGCTATCGCTGTGCCGCGCCGGGCGCGAAACAACAGCGTGTGCTGCGGGATGGTCAGCAACTGGTCGTCGGAATGGACGGCGGCGACGGTTTTGGAGAGCTCGACCTCGCGCGTGCGGCGCACCGAGCCGACCGAGACGGTAGAGACGAAGCGGCGGTTGGTGCCGGCAAGCGCGGTGCCGGACTCGCGCGATGGGTCCTCCAGCACGACGATGCGGGTGATGAAACTTTGCGCAATGGCACGGTGCTTTTCAATTGCCGCTTCCGGGATGGTGGTCAGGCCGGTGTCCATGGAGGATGCTCCGCGATTTGACGGTCAGACGTCGCTGATGACCTGCCCTTTGGACAGGATGTGGACCTTGTAGCCCGAAAAGATCTTCTGCGCCTCGCCGGCGGCATAGAGCGCCTGATAGGCCTCGTGCGGAATCAGCGCATGGTTCTCGTAGTTGGACACGCCTTGCCGCGCGGCCTCGAGATCGTCGGTATTGATGAAGAATTCCTGCGTCGTCTTTTCGCTCGAAAACAGCCCCTTGCGGCCTGGCTTTTCGGCCTTGGAAAAGACCTCCTGGATGGTCCAGGTCAGCAGCCAGGCGTTTTCCGGCTTGCGCACCTTGGCCAGCACTTCGCTCACCGTCGAATTGTTGTCGGTAATCCCTGCAGAATAGAACGGGCCGAGCACGACGCGACGCAGTTGCTTGGGATGCAGCGGCTCGAAATCCTTGTCGAGGTTGACCGCGATGGTCGCCGGCGACAGCGCGTAGGCGGAATTCTTTTCGGTGAAATCGTCGAAACGGTGGGCAAGCTCGGGATTGAGCAAGCCGTCGACCGGCAGCGGAATGTCGATCCTCTCATTAAGTTTGCCGCTGGAGTCGACAAGCTGCCGGATCATGTCGTCCGAGGAATCCTCGACCGTCACCATATAGACAAGCGGCAGGTTGGCGCTGCCGTCGAAGCAGGCCCAGTGGACCAGATAATAGGGGCGCAACGTCTTCGGATTGACCGACACCTTGACCGTCTGGGCCAGCGTGAACGGGCCGAAGGTAGTCTCGCTCTTGACGTCCTCGAGGTAAAGCCGCTCGGCCATCGACTTCTGCAGTGCTTCGGGAAATTCCTTGTGGCGCAGGATGAAGTCCGCCATTTCCTCGCGCAGCTCATCGGCCAGCGGAAGGTTGGCGAGTCGCGCATCGGCCTGGAGCCGGTCGTTCTCCAACTCGAGCAGGTTCTGGAAGACCGGAAAACCGCTTTCGGCGCGCGAGATGCGGAACGTCTCGGTGAAGCCCAGCCGGTTGCGCCAGCACGAGAACGACTTGTCGAGCCGCGCAATATATTCGGCGACGACCTTGGCGACGATGCCGTGCCGGTAGAGCGGCGAGCGATCGTCGCGCATGAACACTTCGAGGCCGCCAAGTGCCGCCGCGATCGCCGAGAAATAACGCGCCGCAGCTTCGTTTTCGGGGGTCATGCTGCCAGCCCTTGGGAGCAGTGCACGTGCAGCAATTACGACTGCACGTAATTTGCCGAATTGTGCTTCTTCATCACATCGTCGAAGCGGCGGGCGAAGGCATCGTCGGCGAGCTTCTTGCGGCGCTGGATGTCGGCGGTGGCGACCATGTTTTTCTCGTGCATTTCAAGCAGATCGCCGATGTGCTTTTGCGAGGCGGCACCAATGCCGGCCATGGTCTCTTCGGCGGTGTTGTCGACCTGGCTGCCCAGCGTGTTGATCTTGTGGGCGACATCCTGTTGGGCGGCGGTCTTCAGCGAATCTTCCAGCGCCTTGTACAGAACGATGCGCTGCTCGGTATCGATGGTCAGCTTGTTGATCAGCGTCGATTGCGCCGCGATCTGGTTGTTGAGCGAATCGACGAAGGTCTGGAACATCGAGGTGTAGCGCTCCAGCGTCTGGCTTTCGGCCAGCAATTCCTGCTCCTTGGCCTGCTTCTCGTTGTATTCCGTGGCTAGTTTCGAGCGTTCGCCTTCCAGCTGCGTGCGCTCCTTCTGGCTGGTCGAGGCGGCGATCTTGTTCTCGATGTCGAGCAGCATCGGGTTGAGTTCTTCGATGCGCTTCTGCACGGTCTCGAGATTGGACATGGTGGTCTTGCGGCGCTCGATCACCTGCGACAGGCTGGCCTCGGAGGTCTTGTAGCGCGTGTCGAGAACCTGCTTCTGCGCCTTGAGGATGCCGACGATGGTGTCGGATTTCGCCAGCAGCTCCTGCAGATTGCCGGCCAGCGACATGTTGCGGACGCGGTCGGTGCGCAGGCGCTGCTTGCGCTGGCTGGAGAAGACACCGACGAAATTTTCCCAGCCGGTGTAGTTCTTCATGCTCTCGAATTCGGCGCCGAAGACGTTGGTGGCGTCCTCGAGGCCGATGATCAGGTCGGCGATATTGCCTTCCATCACCTTCTGCTGCTTCAGCACATCCTCAATGCGGGCATTCTCGATGTCGAAATTGGCGTCGCCGATCTTCTTGTCGGCGGTGGCGAGCGTCTCGAGCACAGTACCGGACTGCTCGATCTTGGTGCGCATGTCCTCAACGACCTGCTTGGTCTTGGCAATCTCGGCGTCGAAATTCTGCAATGTCGCCATTGGGGCCTCCCGCTTCGGCATCGGTTTCGTTTCGCAAACCGCCGCGAATATATGTGCCGGGTTTGGCGAATGAAAGACGGAAGACATGGGATTACAGGAAAACAAAAGAATTTCAGGAGGCCGACCGCAGGATAGTCAGGCAATGATTACGGTGTAACTGCCGTCCGGTCAGACACCGCTTCAACCGCGGCTGGACTTTAGGTCGGGGAGCGACGCTCAGGGCTTGGGATCGGCCTTGAGGTAGGCGATGACATTGGCGATGTCGTCGTCGCTGGTCAGGCCGGAGAAGGCCATTTTGTTGCCAGGGACCTTCTGCCGCGGCGCGCGCAGGTATTCGGCGAGGTTTGCTTCGTCCCAGACCAGGCCGGCGGCGCCGGCGTCCTTCATCCCCTGCGAGTAGCGGCTGAGATAACTGTCCGCGGTGCCGGCGGTGCGGCCGACGACACCCAGCAGATGCGGGCCGACCTTGTCGTGGTCGCTCGTTGCCTCATGACAGGCCACGCATCTGTTGAAGACTTTCTTGCCGAGAGCGGCATCGCCGTCGGCATGCGCGGCAAGAGCGCCGGCGATGAGGAAAGCAGTTGCAGATGAGATGGCTCGAAGCATGGGAACTCCCCGACGGCTCTGGTTGAGAGGTTCTGAAATAGGAAGCAGGCCTTAAACAAGCGCCGCACGATGGCGCGATTGGCGAACGAATGTCGGCCGGGAGGTCGGATGAAAGCAATAGCGCTGGTCAGGTTCTGGTGAAGCCGATGAAATCGTCGGGCACGGCGCGGCCCATTTCCTCTTCCCAATGGCGGCGGCAGAGCGAGACATAGACATCCTTGCCGATCGCCACCTGTTCGCCCTGTTTCGCCACCTTGCCGTCGGCGCCGAGGCGCACCACCATCGTCGCCTTGCGGCCGCAACGGCAGATGGTGCGCACCTCGCGCAGGTCGTCGGCGATTGCCAGCAGGGTGCGCGATCCGGAAAACAGCTTGCCCTGGAAATCGGTGCGCAGGCCGTAGCACATGACCGGGATGTTCAGCCGGTCGGCGATGCGGGCGAGTTGCCAGACTTGCTCCTCTTCGAGGAACTGCGCCTCATCGATGAAGACGCAATGGACCGTGGCGTGGTCGTGATGCTCGGCGACCCGGGCGAACAGGTCGTCGCCGTCGCGGAACATCTCGGCTTCCGTCTCCAGGCCGATGCGCGACGAGATCAGCCCGGTATCGCCCTTGCGGTAGTGGCCGGCGATGAACAGCATCGTCGTCATGCCGCGCTCGCGGTAATTGTACGAGGCCTGCAACAGCATCGTCGTCTTGCCGGCATTCATCGTCGCATAATGGAAGTACAGCTTGGCCATGCCGTCCTTTTAAGCCGAGTTGCAACAAAGCGGGGAGGGGGAGCGCCTACATTCCACCGGGAAAAGACGACTTCCATCCGGAAAGCGGCGGGCGTGTCGCTGATCGGCCAGCCTGCGCCGTTGTTCGTGATTGCCTTAGTGCTTGAAACCGCAGCAGAATGATGTTTGGCTGACGGAACAAAGGCGGAGATAAAACCGTCGCGTCGCTTCACCGAGAACTGAAATGGGAGAATTTTCATGTCGCGTATGAGTTCATTCGTCGCCGGCCTCGGCCTGGCGGCTTTTCTATCCACGACTGGGGCCTTCGCCGGCGATCCGGAAAGCTGCAAGACGGTGCGGCTGTCCGATGTCGGCTGGACCGACATCCAGGCGACCACCGGCGTCGCTTCGGTGCTGCTCACGGCGCTCGGCTACGAGCCGCAGGTGATCCAGCTTTCGGTGCCGGTGACCTATGCGTCGCTGAAGAACAAAGACCTCGACGTGTTCCTCGGAAACTGGATGCCGTCGATGACCAACGACATCAAGGACTATGCCGCCGAAGGCTCGGTCGAGACCGTCAGCGAAAATCTCAGCGGTGCCGGCTACGGCATCGTCGTTCCGACCTATGTCGCCGATGCCGGTGTCAAGACGCTGACCGATCTCGGCAAGTTCAAGGACAAGTTCGACGGCAAGATCTACGGCATCGAGGCCGGCAATGACGGCAACCGCATCATCCTCGACATGATCAAGGATCCGAAGACCAATCTTGAAGGCTTCGAACTGGTCGAATCTTCCGAGGCCGGCATGCTCACCCAGGCCGAGCAGTCGATGAAGAACAATGAATGGATCGCCTTCCTCGGCTGGACGCCGCATCCGGTGATGGGCGCCATGAAGATCACCTATCTCGAGGGGATGGGAGATAGCGGCTTTGGTGCTGCCACCGTGCATACCAACGTACGCAAGGGCTACATGAGCGAATGCCCGAACGCCGGCAAGTTCATCGCCAATCTGAAGTTCAACCTCGACATGGAAGGCGAGATGATGGACGCGATCCTGAAGGGCGGCGATGCCAATACGGTCGCGACCGACTGGCTGAAGAAGCACCCGGACGCGGTCGCTCCCTGGATCGCCGGCGTCACCACCTTCGACGGCGGCGATGCGGCGGCTGCGGTGAAAACGGCGCTCGGAAGCTGACCCGACCATCTGGCATGACGAGACAAAGGGCAGCCACGGTAGAAATGGCTGCCCTTTTTCATATCCTGTGACAAGATGACCGTCCGGCGAAGGACGGCGCCGGCAGAAGAGGGGCTAGATGGATCCGATCTCCAAATTCCTGGTCAGTTACAAGATTCCCATCGGGGCATGGGGGAAGGCGTTTTTCGGCTTTCTCACCGACAATTTCGACACCATCTTCAGGGCCTTTTCCAACAGCCTCAACTTCCTGCTCGACGGCATCGTCGACGGGCTGCTGTTGCTGCCGCCGGTTCTGCTGATCGCGCTGATCGCTCTGCTCGCCTATTTCCTGCAGCGCTCGAAAGGCCTGGCTTTGGCGGTATTCATCGGATTGCTGTTCATCCTCAACCAGAACCTGTGGAAGCAGACGGTGGAGACGCTGGTGCTGGTGGTCGCCGCCGCCGCCGTGTCGATGGCCATCGGCGTGCCGCTCGGCATCTGGGCCGCGCACAAGCCGAAGGTGTATCGCGTCATGCTGCCGGTGCTCGACCTGATGCAGACATTGCCGACCTTCGTCTACCTGATCCCGGTGCTGACCCTGTTCGGCCTCGGCAACGCGCCCGGCCTGATCGTCACCATCATCTTCGTCATCCCGACCTCGGTTCGGCTCACCCATCTGGGCGTCACCTCGGTGCCGAAATCGATCGTCGAGGCGGGCGAGGCATTCGGCGCCACCAAGCGCCAGCTGCTGTGGAAGGTCGAGCTGCCTTCAGCGCTGCCGACCATCATGGCTGGGCTGACCCAGTCGATCATGCTGTCGCTGTCGATGGTGGTGTTCGCCGCCCTGATCGGCGCCGGCGGCCTCGGTACGGAAATCAACCGGGCGCTCGGTTCGCGCAGGATTGACCTCGGGCTTGAGGCAGGGCTCGCCATCGTCGTGCTCGCCATCGTGCTCGACCGGATGACGCGCATCGGCGTGGGAGGCAAGAAATGACCGTCGCCGTCGATTTCAGGAATGTCGACATCGTCTTCGGCGCCGACCAGGCAGGCTCGCTGGCGCTGATCGACAGTGGTGCCACCCGAGCCGAGATCCTCGAAAAAACCGGCAACGTACTGGGCTGCGCCGGCGCCAGCCTCACCGTGAACGAGGGCGAGATCTCGGTGCTGATGGGGCTTTCCGGCTCCGGCAAATCGACGCTGCTCAGAGCCGTCAACCGGCTGAACGTCGTCTCGCGCGGCCAGGTGCTGGTCAAGGATGGCGACGGCACGGTCGACGTCGTCACCTGCGACGAGGCGACGCTTCGGCGGCTGCGGCAGAAACAGGTGGCGATGGTGTTCCAGCAGTTCGGCCTGCTGCCGTGGCGCACGGTGGAGGAGAATGTCGGCCTTGGCCTCGAGCTCGCCGGCGTACCCGAAGCCGAGCGCAAGGAGCGGGTGAACAGGCAACTGAAGCTGGTTCATCTCGACCAATGGTCGAAGAAATATGCGCATGAGCTGTCCGGCGGCATGCAGCAGCGCGTCGGCCTGGCGCGCGCCTTTGCCACCGAGGCGCCGATCCTGCTCATGGACGAGCCGTTCTCGGCGCTCGATCCGCTGATCCGGACCAAGCTGCAGGACGAGTTGCTGCAGCTCCAGGCCGAGCTGAAGAAGACCATCATCTTCGTCAGCCACGACCTCGAGGAGGCGCTGAAGATCGGCACCCATATCACCATCATGGAAGGCGGGCGCATCGTGCAAACAGGCGCGCCGGAAGACATCGTGCTGCGGCCCGCCAACGACTATGTCCGCGACTTCATCGCCAATGTGAACCCGCTCTCGGTGCTGACCGCGTGGAACGTCATGCGCGACCGACGCGACCTCGAACATGGCGAGAACGGCTGGGTGTGGCTCGACCGGCGCAGGACGACGCGTTTCAAGATCGACGAGCATGGGCTGGTGGCGGCGGCCGAGCGCGACGGCAAGCCGGCGGTCTGGGTGTCCTGCGCCGATGTCGAAGCCCAGCCGGAGGAGACGGCTCAGGTATTCTGGGCCAATCCCGGCACCTCGCTGAAGACCGTGATGCTGGCCATGCATCGCTCGCAGACCGCACCCGTCGCGCTATTCGACGAGCAGTCGCGCTTCGTCGGCGCCATCGGCGTCAGGGATGTGTTGAGCGCGGTGCTGCGAAGATAGTTTTTCTCCTTGGGGAGAGAACCAAGACCAAACGCCGAGTTCTGTCGCGCCCCCCTCTGTCCTGTCGGACATCTCTCCCACTTGGGGGGAGATCGGCGGCTTCGCGGACGGCTCTCACATTCCAACGTTTGTAATTGGCGAAATCGGCGATGACGGCCAATCTCCCCACCTGTGGAGGAGGTGTCCAGCAGAACAGAGGGGGCGCGAAGGAACGCCGGCTTAGCCCGATACGCAAGCTAAACCGCCAGCGGCAGGCGCAGCTCCGTCATCAGGCCGCCATCGGGATGGTTGGACAGGCTGACTTCGCCGCCGGCGCTACGGGCGATGTTGCGGGCGATGGTCAAGCCGAGGCCGAGGCCGCCGGTCTGACGGCTGCGCGACTGTTCCAGGCGCACGAACGAGCCGAACACGGCGTCGAGCTCGGCTTGCGGGATGCCCGGACCCTCGTCATGGATCGCCAGCGTGATTGTCTTGCCTGATTGACGCAGGCTGAGATGCGCCCTCTTGCCATAGGTCACCGCGTTCTGGACGAGGTTGGTGACACAGCGCCGTAGCGCGACCGGCTGCGCGACGCAGATCAGGCCGCGCGAGCGCGCGTCCTCATTGTCGAAGGAGACCTCGTCGAAGCCGTCGGCAATCGATTCTACCAGCGACCAGAAATCGATCCTCTCGCTCTTCTCCTCGGTCACCTCGAAAGTGGCGAAGTCGATGACCGAGCTGGCAATGCCTTCGATGTCGGCGAGGTCGTGCGCCAGTGCGGCGCGCACGGACGAATTCCTCAGCAGTTCGAGGCGCAGCCGCATCCTGGTCAACGGCGTGCGCAGGTCGTGCGCCAGTGCGGCGGCAAGATGCTCGCGGTCCTCGACGTAGGCGCGCAGTCTTGCCTGCATGGCATTGACCGCCTTTGCCGCGGTACGCACCTCGCGGCTGCCGCTCTCGGCGATCGGCGGGCTCTTCAGGTCCTCGCCGATCCGCTTCACCGCGGTCTCCATCATCCGGTAGGGCGCCGTCAGCCGGCGCAGCGACCAGATCGAGGAAGCCACCACCAGCCCGGCGATCAAGGCATAGAGTGGCAGGCTATCGAAGCTCAATATCGGCCCGGCCGGCGTGTTCGGCTCGGTGAAGTTCAGCCATTGGCCGTCGGCAAAGCGAAGCGAAGCGGTCAGCTTGTCGCTCTGGGCGAAATCGGCCGCCAGCACCAGCAGGTCGCGCTCGACCTGGCCAATATCGGGACCGGCGACCGTCCCGCCGGGAGCGTCGGCTTCGTGCGTTGCCGGGTCGCGGCGGACCCGCGCGTCGGTGATGCCGAACTTCGATAGCCGGCCGACCAATATGTCCTCCAATTCGGCCAGCTCGTCGTCGCCGGCTATCGAGGAAGTAACGGCGGGCGTGTTGGAAACGGTGAGCGCATAAGTGGCGTTGAACAGGCCGGACGCCGTCGCCTTGCGCTGTTCGGGGGTGGCGTCATGCATCAGCTGTACCAGCGAGAAGGCGCGGTCGTTCAGCCGGTAGAGATCGACGACGTCATTGGCGGCGGCACGGTCGCGCGAAACGATGTAGAGGGTCGCGATCTGGCTGATCAGCAGGCCGGCTATGACGATGAGCAGCACCCAGACCGGCAGTGTTTGCGGCAGAATACGTCTCATTCGGCGGTCGTCTCAGGCAGGAACTGGTAGCCGCCGCTGCGCACAGTCAAGATCAGCTTCGGCGTTTTCGGGTCGTCCTCCATCTTGCGCCGCAGCCGGCTGACCAGAATGTCGACGCTGCGGTCGAAACTGTAGCCGCTGTCGCCGCCGGACAGCTCGATCAGCTGCTCGCGGCTCAGTACGCGTTGCGCGCTCTTGACGAACGTCTGCAGTAGATTGAATTCGGCCATCGTCAGCTCGATCCTGACGTCGCCGGGCGCCATCAGCCGGCGGCGCGAACAGTCCATCGTCCAGCCGGCGAAATGGTAGATCTGCCGCGAGGCCGCGCGTCGCGGTTCGGCGGCGCCATTGCGTCTCAAGACGGCACGAATGCGTGCGAGCAGCTCGCGCGGATCGAAGGGTTTCGGCACGTAGTCGTCGGCACCCATCTCCAGCCCAACCACGCGGTCGGTAGTTTCGGTAACCGCGGTCAGCATGATGATCGGCGTCGAATAATTGGCGCGCAACTCGCGGCAGAGCTCCAGCCCGCTCTTGCCGGGCAGCATGACGTCCAGGACGATCAGGTCGACCTGGGCGCGGCGTAGGATGGTCTCCATCTCGGTGCCGTCGGCGGCGACCGATGTATGCAGCCCTCGCTTCTGGAAAAATTCCTGAAGCAGGTCGCGAATGCCCTTGTCGTCGTCGACGATCAGTATGTGGGGGTCGGATTTCACAGGGAACCTGTCATTTGTGGATCGCCCAAGCGCTGCTTCGGCTGTCAGCCAGACGATAGAATTCAGGCCATAAGTTGGCCAGTGGAGATCGGCGGCCCGATCCGGGCTGCCCAGAAACAATCCAGAAACAAAATTCTACAATCCGGAAAAACTGCCGAAAAAAATCAAAGGCATAAGTGGTGCCGTGGCGGTCAGGTCATCGGCTGCGACACGCGTTACGGGATTACGGACAGACCAATGCAAAGGTTCTCGATCAGTCTGATGGGTGCGTTGCTTTCCATTTCGCTCGTCACGGTCGCGGTCGAACATGCCGATGCAAAACTGGCCGATGCGAAGGTGGCCAATGCAAAGGCGGCCGATGCAAAGGTGGCGACCACCCGCAGCGAGCGTTGCATCGATCTGAACCGCCAGTTTGACGAAGCCCTCGAAACCCATGCCGCGGCAACGCAGGTCACCGCGGCGAAAGCACTTCAAAGAAAGGGAAACCGGTTCTGCGCCAACAAGAAACAGGCACAGGGAATCCGGATGCTCGCGAACGCTTTGAAGCTGCTTGGAGTGACACCGATCGATCCCGTTCAGTGACACTCAATCCGATCTGCACAAAAAGGAAGTGAAGCCATGAAAAAGTCCCTCCTCTCCGCCCTCGGTCTCGCCATCGCGCTGGCCGTCTCGATGCCGGTTCTCGGCGCCAGCAGCGCCAATGCCGCGACCACCACCCCGGCTGCGACGACAACGACGACCGCTGCGCCGGCCAAGGCCGTGAAGAAGGTCGCTGCCAAGAAGACCGTCAAGAAGCACAAGAAGCACGCGGTCAAGGCAGCTCCGAAGGCCTGATCAAGCGACATCTTTCTACCCTATGAGAAGACCGCTCCAGTTGCGATTTGCCTGGAGCGGTCGTCTTTTTTGTTGCGTGCATACAATAGGGCCAGTCCCGGCCCACACCGCCCAGGTGAACGCCAGCCGGCAGTTCCCACATAGGCACGGATTTGTGAACTGCGCTCGCCGGCAAGCCGATCGCGCGCGGTTGAATGGACGACCGCTTTTGCCCATGTCAAAATGACCGCAAAGCTGTCGTACGCAATTGCCGGTCCAATGCCTGAAATCACGACAAAACCCCGTACCAGCACGAAGCCGAAGGTCGAACGGCCGAAGCTCTACAAGGTCATCCTGGTCAACGACGATTTCACGCCGCGCGAGTTCGTCGTGACGGTGCTGAAGTCCGAGTTCAAGCTCAGCGAAGACCAGGCGCATAGGATAATGATCACCGCGCACCGGCGCGGCGTCTGCGTTGTCGCCGTCTTCACCAGGGATGTCGCCGAGACCAAGGCGGCGCGGGCAACCGATGCCGGCAAGGCCAAGGGCTACCCGCTGATGTTCACGACGGAGCCGGAGGAGTAGGGCGGTTCGCTTTCTTCCTTCTCCCCTTGTGGGAGAAGGTGGCCGCGCGAAGCGCGGTCGGATGAGGGGTGTTCCAGCTTGGCAACGACGGCACTCCGTCCAACACCCCTCAACCGTCTTGGCGCTGCGCGCCAATCAACCTTCTCCCACAAGGGGAGAAGGATAAACCGCGTTACCGCCCTTCGCGGTACCACATCGAGCCCATCGCCAGAAGCAGCAGGCCGAGGCCGAGGAAGCCGCCGAACAGCGGCACGCGCGAGACGGCCTTGAGTACGCTGTCGTCGGTGGTGCGCAGGCCGATCCAATCATCGCCGGAGGCAGCGCCCGAGGAACGGACCGGGACTACGGATGGCAGCGTGACGGTGCTGGTGAGAGTGCCAAGTGCTGAGGCCGGCGCCAGCCGGCGAACGCTGCCGCCGGTTGCCTCAGCCGGTGGTTTCAGCCGGTTCTCGGTGGAGACGACGTCGGTGAATTCCGGGGCGTTGACCGGCCCGACATGGGCCAATGCCGTCAGGTCGCCATTGCCGACCTGATAGAGACCGATTTCGTTGGTCTCGACGCTGCCGAGGAAGACGCCTGGTTCGGATTTCTCGAGCCTGACGATCAGTGCCTTGCCGGACGGCGTGATGACTTGCGCCGGGCCGGGGTCGTCGCTCATCGTCTGGCGGCGGATTTCAAGCACCATGCCGCGGCCGTCGGCGGTCAGCCGCTCTTCCTCGAGTTCGGGCTCCTTCATCAGCCAGTGGGCGATGCGCCGGTAGAGCTGGACATGGGGGCCGCCGCCCTCGAAGCCGCGCGCCCACAGCCAGCCTTGGTCGGACAGAAGCATGCCGACGCGGCCTTCGCCCTTGCGATCGAGCAGCAGCAGCGGCCGGTTGTCGGCGCCCTTCATCACCACCTCGCCCTCGGGGTTCTCGACGCCGATGGTGCGGAACCAGCGGCTCCAGTGCGGCGGCTCGGTCGCGGAGCCGTCGAGCCCGCGCGTTACCGGATGACGCTGGCCGGTATCGGTGAGGCGCGGATAGAAGGCCTTGTCGATGACCTCGCCGGTCGGCATTGCCGGCAGCGCCGACATCAGCGGCGTGCGGGCGATCGAGCTTTCGCCGGCATATTCGGGGCCTGCCGCGATCAGCAGCGCGCCGCCCTTTTCGACATATTCGGAGATATAGTCGTAATAGAGGATCGGCAGTACGTCGCGGTGCTGATAGCGGTCGAAGATGATCAGGTCGAAATCCTTGATCTTCTCGACGAACAACTCGCGCGTCGGGAAGGCGATCAGCGACAATTCGTTTATCGGCGTGCCGTCCTGCTTTTCCGGCGGGCGCAGGATAGTGAAGTGCACGAGGTCCACCGAAGCGTCGGATTTCAGCAAATTGCGCCAGGTGCGCTCGCCCGCATGCGGTTCGCCGGAAACGAGCAATACGCGCAGATTTTCGCGAATGCCGTCGATCAGCGCGATGGCGCGGTTGTTGGTGTCGGTGAGTTCGCCCGGCTCGTGGTTGATGGCGAGTTCGACAATGTTGCGCCCGGCGCTGGGAATGGTCACCTGCAGCGGCATCGCCTGGCCGATGTTGGCGTGCTCGACCGATACCTGCTCGCCATTGACCGATACGCGGACATCGACCGGGCCGGTTTCGTTGTTGGTGGCGATGACGCGATAGGTCATGTCGAGCGGCTTGCCGACGAGGCCGAAGCGCGGCGCATTCTCGAAGCGAATGCGACGGTCCTTTTCATGCTCGTTGCCGGTAATCAGCGCGTGCAGCGGGGCATTGAAATCGGGTGCGCCGGACGGCGCGTCATGCACCTCGCCATCGGTGATCATGATGGCGCCGCCGATGCGCGATGGCGGCACGTCGCGGAAAGCATTTTCGAGCGAGGAAAACAACCGCGTCTCGGTGCGCTCGTCAGCGGCTTCGGACTTGCCGGCTTCGACGACACGGACGTCGAACTGCTTGAAGCGGCCGAGACGCTGCTGAAGCCCGGCCAACGCCGCGTCAGTCTGCTTGGTGCGGTCGCCGATATCCTGGCTCTGGCTGCGATCGACGACGACGGCGACGATGCTTTTCAGCGGCTCGCGCTCTTCGTCGAGGAACACCGGATTGAGCAGCGCCGCAGCCAGCGCAATCAGGGCTGCCAGGCGGAAGACCGCGCCGCGCTGGCGAAACCAAAGGCCGGCGAGGGACAGCAGCAGCAGCGGCACCAGAACCACGGCGAGCAGCGGCCAGGTGATGAGCGGTTCGAAGGCGAGCGACCAGTTCATGGTCTATTGCCCCAGCCGTTCGAGCAGCACCGGGACGTGCACCTGATCGGATTTGTAGTTGCCGGTCAGCATGTACATCATAATGTTGACGCCGGCACGCAGCGCATAGATGCGCTGCATCGGATCCGAAGGCACCGTCGGCAATAGCGGGTCGCCATTCTCGTCGACGGCCCAAGCGCCGGCGAAATCATTGGCGGTGATCATGATCGGAGAAACGCCGTCGCCGGTGCGCACCGGGCGGTTCTCGGTGTTGCTGGCTTCGAGCGATGCCTCGACCCAAAGCGGGCTGCCGGCAAAACGGCCAGGAAACTCCGGAAGGATATAGAAGGATTTGGTCAGCACGTGGTCCGACGGCACCGGCTCCAGCGGTGGCACGTTGAGGTTGCCGAGGATGTCGCGCAGCCGCTCCGTCGCCGGGCTGGTCGAATCCGCACCAATGCCATTGGCGAACTGGTCGCGGGTGTCGAACAAGACCGTTCCGCCCTGCTGCATGTAGGCGTCGATGCGGGCGATGGCGGCCTCGCTGGGCATCGGGGCCGAGGGATCGATCGGCCAGTAGATCAGCGGATAGAAGGAAAGTTCGTCCTTCGAGATGTCGACGCCGGCCGGTGCTCCGGGTTCGAGCGCGGTTTTTTCGATAAGAAAGCGGGTCAGGCCTTCGAGCCCGGCGCGGCTGATCGAATCGACACCCGGCTCGCCGGTCAGCACATAGGCGATCCGGGTCTTTGAAATGTCCCCGATCGCCTCCGTATCTCCCGGTTTGGCGTCGTCGGCGCGCGCGACGTCCGCGTGGCCAATCAAAGCGCCGAGCGCAATCAGCAGGACGGCTGCCGTGGCCGCAGCGCCGGCACGGCGCGGCCGGCGCGACAACAGGCCGCCCATCCAGAATACGGCAAGCGTGTCGAGCACCATCAGCACCAGAGCGGCCGTGACAAGCGGACCTTTGAGGTTGTGCTGCTCGTCGAAGGCATACTGGATGGTGGTGACCGGTACCGTGATTTCAGGCCGGGTCAGCGGCGTGAATGCGCTGTCGCCACCGAGCAGATTGTGAGCGAACACTCCCGTCTCCGAGCCGTAGAGGCCGGGCGGGTTTTCCAGCGTCACCGGCAGCGGGCCGGCGCCGGGCACCAGCGGCCTGGCATCCGGCGTCGGCGGCACCAGCGTGCCGTCGGCAGCGATCATGCGATAGGGTGCCAGCGACGTGGCGGCTGCCTCGGCATTGGCGACCGCCGAGCCCTGGTTGCGCGACAATTGCACGATGCGCCGCAGCATCTCGACGAAGCTGCCGGAGATCGGCAGGTTGGACCACGTCGCCTCGGGGGTGACGTGGAACAGTACGAGGGTGCCCTTGTCCTTCTTCATCCCGGTCACCAGCGGCGTACCGTCGGCAAGCGTGGCCCAGGTGCGCTCGACAATGTCGGGCGTCGGCTCGGCCAGCACCTGCCTGGTAACGGTGACCTCGGTCGGCGGCGCGAGGTCGGCGAAGGGACCGGTTTTCGGGAATTCGGTGACCGGCTGCGGCGCCGTCCATGACAGCGCGCCGCCAAGCGATCGCTCGCCGGTGCGCAGCCGGACCGGCAGCAGATCGTCGTCATTGCCGGCAGCGGCCAGCCGCGAACCGGCAAAACGCACCAGCGTGCCGCCCTTGTCGACCCAGTCGACCAGCCTCTGCCGCGCCTGTTCCGGAATGGTGCCGACATCAGCCATGACGATCATCGCCGGTTTCTGGTCGAGCAGTTGCGGGATGGCGTCGGCGAGATCGACGCTCGACGGCTCGACGAGATCGGCGAAGGGCTGCAGGGCGCGGCGAATGTAGTAGAGCGGCGACAGCAGCGGTTGCGCCTGATCAGCCTCGGACTGCGACAGCAGCCCGACGCGGCGGCGTTTTGAGCTCTCATCGAGCACGCGGACGGCACCGGCCTGGCGCTCGCCATCGAGCGCGATGTAGGCGAAGTCGTTGCGCAGTTCGAACGGCACCGCCATCGTGCCGGTTGCGGTGGTTCCGCCCGGGGCAAAGGTCAGCGTCGCGTCGGCAATGCGGCGCCCCTTGTCGTCGAACGCGCCGGCCGTCACCTGTGCAGGTGCCGGATCGCCCGGTGCGCGGATGGCGGTCAGGGCGAAGCCGTCGACCTGGTTGTCGGCGCCGGTCAGGCCGGTCAGCGACAGCCGGTCGGAGACGGCCCAGACGACACGTGCCGCGTTCTTTGACAACAACGTGTTGAAGGCGGCTTCGTCGCCTTGCGCCGCCAAGCCATCGGCGAGCACTGCGACGCTTGCGCCCGGCAGCGACTCCAGGGCTGAGGCGACGCGGGCGTAGACGGCGGGGCGGTCGGTCGGGATCGGCCGCGGCTTTGCCGCGCGCAGCCGGTCGAGCGCGGCAGCGGCATCGAAGGGACCGATCTCGGCATTCGGCTTCTCGGCGGTGAAAGCGATGAGCACCGGCACGCCGTTCGAATTGGCATCGGCGATCAGCCGCTCGGCGGTGGCGACCCGCTTGCCCCAGTCGGCGGCACTTGCCCAGTCATTGTCGATCACCAGCGCCAGGGCGGCGCCTTCGGCCGGCAGCTTTTCGCGCGGGTTGAAGACGGGTTCGGCAAGTGCTGCCACGACAAGCGCGGCCATCAGCAGCCTGAGCAGCGTCAGCCACCAAGGGCTCTGCTGCGGCGTTTCTTCGCGCCTCAGCACGCGGGCGAGAATCCTGAGCGGCGGAAACACCTCGGCTTGCGGCCTGGGCGGGGTCAGCCGCAGAAGCCACCAGATCACCGGCAGCGCCAGCTGGCCCCACAGCACCATCGGCGCCCCGAAGGAGAGCGGCAGCCAACTCATGCGCGGGCCCTCCCGGCAAAGCTGCCTTCGGCGGTCATCGCCATGTGGATGCGCACCAGCGCCTCGGAGGCAAGGCGATCGGTATGATTGACGGTAAAGCTCCAGCCAAGCCGTTTGCACCAGGCGGCCAGTTCCTGGCGGCGGGCGGCATAAAGCAGGCGATATTCCTCGCCCAGCATTTCGGCGCGGCCGGCGGTCAGCTTGTCGCCGGTCTCAGGATCGGTGAATTCGGTGCGCCCGGCATAGGGGAAGCTTTCCTCGGCCGGATCGGCGACCTCGACCAGATGGGCGCGCACGCCGTGGCGGGCGGGAACGTCCAGCCACGCAATAGTGTCCTCGACGGGGTCGAGGAAATCGCTGACGAGGACGATGTCGCAGAACCGGCGAATGCCGGATAGATCGGGCTTTGCCGGCAGGTCGCCGGCGTGCATCAGTTGCGCCGCGATGCGCTCGGCGCCATTGCGGGCGGTGAACGGGTCGGTCAGGCCCGGCCAGGCAATGCGCTCGCCGCTGCGCGACAAAAGCTCGGCCATGGCCAACGTCAGCACCAGGGCGCGCGATTCCTTGGAAACGCTGGCCCCGGTCGATTTGTAGAGCATGGAAGGCGAGGGATCGGCCCACAGCCACACCGTGTGGGCAGCCTCCCATTCACGGTCGCGGACATAGGTGTGGTCGTCGCGAGCGGAACGGCGCCAGTCAATGCGCGAGGAATCGCCTTCGACATAGGGCCGGAACTGCCAGAAATTCTCGCCGATACCGCGCTTGCGGCGGCCATGCCAGCCGGCAATTACCGTGTTGACGATGCGGCGCGCCTCGACCAGCAGGTCCGGCACCAACGAAGCCCGCAACCGGCCTCTGGCGAGCGCATCGCGCGTCGCTGCCGGTGCCTGCGCTTCACCGATGCGCGCCATCAAATCCCTTTCGCGAGCTTCGCCACAACATCGCGAACCGTGGTGCCCTCGGCGCGGGCGGCGAAGGTAAGCGCCATGCGGTGCTGCAGCACCGGCTCGGCCAGCGCGCGGACGTCGTCGACCGACGGCGCCAGCCGGCCGTCATAGAGGGCGCGGGCGCGGGTGCACAGCGTCAGCGCCTGGCTGGCGCGCGGGCCTGGGCCCCAGGCGACGTGCTTGTCGGTATCGGCGTTGCCCTGGCCGGGGCGCGCTGAGCGCACCAGCTTGAGGATCGCCTCGACGACGCTTTCCGGCACCGGCATACGGCGGATGAGCGTCTGGATGTCCTTCAGCCGCGCCGGCTGCAGCACGTTTTCAGCCTTGGCATCCTCGATACCGGTGGTTTCCAGCAGGATGCGGCGCTCCGCCTCGATCTCGGGGTAGAGGATATCGACCTGCATCAGGAAGCGGTCGAGCTGCGCTTCCGGCAGCGGATAGGTGCCTTCCTGCTCCAGCGGGTTCTGCGTCGCCAGAACGTGGAACGGTGACGGCAGATCATGGCGCACGCCGGCAATGGTGACGTGGTATTCCTGCATCGACTGCAGCAGCGCCGACTGGGTGCGTGGCGAGGCGCGGTTGATCTCGTCGGCCATCAGCAGTTGCGCAAAGATCGGCCCGGAAATGAAGCGGAAGGAGCGCTTGCCGAATTCATCCTGCTCCATCACTTCGGAGCCGAGAATGTCGGATGGCATCAGGTCGGGCGTGAACTGGATGCGGCGCGAATCGAGGCCGAGCACGATGCCCAGCGTTTCGACCAGCTTGGTCTTGGCGAGGCCGGGCACGCCGACCAGCAGTGCATGGCCGCCGGCCAGCAATGCGACGAGCGTGCGCTCGACGACGCTTTCCTGGCCGAAAATGACCCGGCCGACGCCGTCACGGACCCTCGAAATGTCGGCCAGCGCTTTCTCGGCCTGCGCCACCATGTCCTTTTCGCTGATTGGGCTTTCCTTGATCATAACGCTCATGCAGCATCGATCCTTCTGTTGGAAACACCGCTTGGCACCTTGGTGCCGCAGAGAATGCCGCGATTCGGCTTCGCATGCGCCTGCAATGAACTTAAATCACAGACTTAGGCTGACAAGCGGAACAACAGTGACTATTTCGTGACCATGACGGAAGCCGCCGACCATCGTGAAGAGAGCCTGACGGCCGCGACCGAGGCGCGGGGGCTGGAAGCGCTGGTCTCGCGCGCGACGCGCGCCGGTAAGGGGCCGGCGCCGGTGGAACGCTGGAATCCGGCATTTTGCGGCGATCTCGACATGGAAATCAAGCAGGACGGCACCTGGTTCTATCTGGGAACGCCGATCGGCCGGATGCCGCTGGTGCAGCTTTTTTCCTCAGTGCTGCGCAAGGACGTGGACGGCAGGACTTACCTGGTGACGCCGGTGGAAAAGGTCGGCATCCGCGTCGCCGACGCGCCCTTCATTGCCGTCGAGATGGACGTGTCGGGCGCCGGCGACGGACAAATCATCACCTTTCGCACCAATGTCGGCGACGTGGTCGAGGCTGGGGCGGGACACCCGCTGCGCTTCGTCGATGAGGACGAGACAGGTGGCCTGAAGCCTTATGTGCTGGTGCGCGGGCGGCTGGAGGCGCTGGTGGCACGGCCGGTGATGTACGAGCTGGTCGAGCACGGCGAAGAGATCGACATCGGTGGCAAGAGGATGTTTGCCGTCCGTTCCAAAGGCGAGGTCTATCCAATCATGCCGGCTGAGAAACTGAAACGGCTGAGCGCATGATGGACCGCCTATGATGGATCAGGTGATGCCGTTGCCGTTTTCCGTTGCCGGGTTTCGCCAGCGCGTCGCGGCGCAGCCGCTGGCGCATGCCGGCGACGATTTTGGCGACCACCGCTTCAATCCGGGCCATCCCAGGCTGAAGCTGGCCAAGGCGCTGCGCGATGCCGCCGTGCTGATCCCGGTGGTCGATCATGGCCATGAAGCCACGGTCCTTTTGACCAGGCGGGCCGAAAAGCTGCGCAACCATTCGGGGCAGGTGGCTTTCCCCGGTGGTACCATCGATCAAACCGATGCGAGCCCGGAAGCGGCGGCGTTGCGCGAGACATTCGAGGAGATCGGTCTCGATAGGGATTACATCGAGATCGTCGGCCGTCTGCCGGACTACGTTTCCGGCAGCGGCTATCGCATCGCCCCGGTGCTCGGGATTGTGCGGCCCGGTTTCAGCCTGACGCTGAATTCCGACGAAGTCCATGCCGTCTTCGAGGTGCCGCTGGGCTTTCTGATGGACCCCGCCAACCACACCAGAGACAGTCGCATGTGGAACGACCTCGAATGGTTCTATTACGAGATGCCCTATGGCGGCCAGCGCATCTGGGGCGTCACCGCGGGCATCATCCGTACGCTTTATGAAAGGCTCTATTCGTGAGCGATCCAGTGTCGATCGCGGGCAAGGCCGGGTGGCTCGGCGAACGCCACCTGCAGCGCCTGCTCGCGGCGCTGACTGATGGCGGCGAGGAGGCGCGTGTCGCCGGCGGTGCGGTGCGCAACACGCTCATCGGCCAGCCGGTCGCCGACATCGACATCGCCACCACCACGGTGCCCGAGGAAACCATCCGGCGCGCCGAGGCGGCAGGCTTCAAGACGGTACCGACCGGCATCGAGCATGGCACAGTCACCGCGGTCGGCCACGGCAAGGCCTATGAGGTCACCACGCTGCGTGCCGATATCGAAACCGACGGCCGGCGCGCCAAAGTGTCGTTCGGCCGCGACTGGAAAGCCGACGCTGAGCGGCGTGATTTCACCATCAATGCACTCTATGCCGAAGCCGATGGAACGGTCGTCGATCTGGTCGGCGGTATCGCCGATATCGAAGCGCGGAGGCTGCGATTCATCGGCGATCCGGAAGCCCGTATCCGCGAGGATTATCTGCGCATCCTGCGTTTCTTCCGTTTCTTCGCATGGTATGGCGACGGCAGGCCGGATGCCGAAGGGTTGAAGGCTTGTGCCCGGCTGAAGCAGGGGCTCGACCAGCTCTCGGTCGAGCGCGTCTGGTGGGAATTGAAGAAATTGCTGTCAGCGCCAGATCCGTCGCGGGCGCTGCTGTGGATGCGCCAGGCCGGCGTTCTGACCGCCGTTTTGCCGGAAAGCGAGAAATGGGGCATCGATGCCATCCACGGGCTGACCAAGACCGAGAAGGATCTGGCCTGGGCGCCGGACCCGCTGCTCAGGCTGGAAGCCATCGTGCCGCCGGATGCCGCGCGCATGAAAACGCTTGCCGAGAGATTGAGGCTTTCCGTGAGCGAAGCAAGCCGGCTGCGGAATTGGGCGATCACAGCTGCCGTCGATCCGAAAACGACCGAAGGAGAGTTGGCGAAAAGGCTTTATTTTGGCGACCGCCAAGGCTTTGTCGATCGGTTGCGCCTGTTGCTCGCTTCCGCTCGAGCCCGCGCGGTCGAGGACAATGACGCACTGCTCGAAGCCGGCGGCTTCTCGCGCCTGCTTGCCTTCGCTGCAAAATGGCAAAACCCTGTTTTTCCGGTCAAGGGCGCCGATCTGACGACGCTTGGCGCATCACCGGGGCCGAAGCTTGGTGCAACGTTGAAGAATCTCGAAAAGGAATGGGTCGAGTCCGGTTTTGCGCTTGATCGCGGCGCGCTGCTCAAGCGCGCCGCGGAGGCACTCGAATCCTGACTGTCACGCTGCGTCGCGGACCTTTTCGATGCGCGAGCGGATCGCCTCGATCATCGTCTCGCGGATCACCGTCTCGCCGTGCGTCTCGCGCAGATGCTCGACGGCACGGCGCATGACCTCAGCCTCCTCCTCGGCGCGTGTGTGCCACTCGCAGCCGGGTACGAGCGACCCGCAATGGAATTCCTTCATCGGCTTCTCCTCATCTCCTCCTTGGAGCGCCGCGCAGCGCACTGACACGGAAGCTCCAGACCTTTGATTGCGCGATCCGGAAACCGCGTACCGTATCCGGGCTACACGCTGGCCAGCTAAGCATAACACGATCGAACGGTTTTGGTTGCCTTAGAGTGCCGTGCGTCCAAGCCGACACGCGGCCCTCTGGTGATCGGGTTGCGAAAAGGCGGAGCATCGCTGCTCCGCCCTCTTACGCCACCCAGGAGTAAGACCTCGTCTTGCTCCAGCGGGCAGGACATCACTTCACGATCTTGACTGCCTCGGCAATTTTATCCTTGCCGCTCATATCCCACGTGACGCGGACCTTTTCGCCGACCTTCAGGCCAGGATCCTTGAAGGTCTGGGGCAACGTAAAGGTGGCTCCGTTATCCAGAACTAGGCTCATCGCCGTTCCATCAAAGCTTTTGATCGTGCCGGTGGTGTGCTTGACCGCAGCGAATGCGGCAGTACCAGAGGCGAGAACGGCAGCGGCGGCTGCGGTCATAATAAGCTTGCGCATGGCATGCTCTCCTGGAAAATGCGGGCACCGCTTGGGAAAGGTGCCCCATTCAATCATGGGCCGTCCGGTCACGTCGGGTCGCGGCTCTCGGGAGTAAAGAACCGCCGGCGTTTCCCGGCCCGACGCGACAAATAACCCAATCTTTACAATGGTATATTAGACGAAAAAGATATTTTCTGGCGCGCCTTGCGCCACATTCGCCGTCAAATTCTGGGGATTTGGACCCGATTGCGGCTCACGTTGTGCTCACCGAGATTTTACGGCCATTTCGCTTCTGGCGGCAGGCTGGACAGGATCGAGGCGACATTGCCGCCGGTCTTCAGCCCGAAGATGGTGCCGCGATCGTGAAGCAAGTTGAATTCGACATAACGGCCGCGGCGGATGAGCTGCTCGTCACGGTCGCCATCGGTCCAGTTGTCATTGAAGTTGGCGCGCACCAGATGTCCGTAGACGACGAGAAAAGATCGCCCGACGTCCTGGACGAAGTTGAAATCGGCGTCCCAGCCGCCTTTGTCCTCATCCGAATGCAGCCAGTCGAAGAAGATACCGCCGGTACCGCGTGGCTCGTCGCGGTGCGGCAGGTAGAAGTACTCGTCGCACCAGGCTTTGAATTTCACGTAGTCGGCGATCGCCGCGTTCTTCTCGCAGGCAAATTGCATCGCTCTGTGGAAGGCGATCGTGTCGGGGTCGTCCTGGCTGCGGCGGCGGTCGAGCACCGGTGTCAGGTCGGCGCCGCCGCCGAACCACTGGCGCGAGGTGACGACCATGCGCGTGTTCATATGCACGGCCGGCACGTTGGGGTTCCACGGATGGGCGATCAGCGAAATGCCGCTTGCCCAGAAGGAGGGGTCCTCTTCGGCGCCCGGCATCTGCTTCCTGAATTCGGGCGAGAACTCGCCGTGGACGGTCGAGGTGTGGACGCCGACCTTCTCGAAGACGCGGCCGTGCATCATCGACATGATACCGCCGCCGCCCTTGCCGGCATCGCGTTGCCACGGCGTCTTTTCGAAGCGGCCGGGCGACCAGCTAGCCTGCGGCCCCTGCAGGTCCTGCTCGATCTGCTCGAAGCTGGCACAGATGCGCTCGCACAACGTCTCGAACCACAGCCGTGCCTTCGTCTTCTTCTGTTCGATGTCGGCTGGCAGCCCCGCCGGTATCTCGGGTCGTTGCAAATCCTGTCTCCGGTTGCGGGCGCGCCCGACAAATGACTCGTCTTTTCCGGCCGCGATCCCTAATCTCTTGGGTGCAAGGGTCAAGTGTGAATGGAGTTCTTTCGTGCGCACCCCGGCAAGACCGCCGCTGGATGGCCTGAAGAAGAGGCTCGACCGTTCGCGCGCCGAGAACGCGCGCATGCCGCGCGACGGCTTCCTGCGCGAGACGTTCGTGCTGCCGCGCTCCGATGCTCGTCTCAAGGCGAAGGAATGGTTCGAGCGCTTTCCCAAGCAGGCCTATTGGACCGAGATCGAAAGCTGGTTCGAGCGGCCGGGCGACGTCATCGAATTCACCATCAGGCGGCTGCCGGCGGCCGATTAACGCTCCGGTCTCGAGGCTGAACGTATCAGGGCTAGTTCATCTGCCCTGAACGATCTTGATAAACACGCTTCTGTCGCCCGTTCCAAGATGCGCTCTTTTCATCTCGGCATACGTCAGGCGCCCATTCGCGAAGGCCCGCACGGTTCTTCCGCACCAGACACGTGGCGCCGCGGCTGCGCTGACATTCATGATCTTGCCAGCTTCCTGCTTCGAACTGAGAGGCGATTGCTCCGAATGCCTGATGCATTCCGTAAGCACTTTCTTATACATGGCAGGACTGCCCTGAACCAAAGTCCTTGCCGTATTCCATTCACCTTCGCTCGGCATGCATCCAGCCAACACAATGGCGCCAAGCAACGCGGCGTAAGTCTTGTATGCAAATTTCAATTCTGCCCCCCAAGGTTAGTTGCAGGGGCGTATCAAGCACGGGCACATGAACTTCACAAGACTGTATAGTGACTAACGGACAGGATAAGTTCGCTGAACCCGTCCAGACCGTCATGGCTTCAACGCACGACCAGCCTGCGGGCGCCCGCGCCGTCCCTTGCCAGCCTGTCGTTCTTATTCCGCAGCGGACATTTGTCGATCGACATGCAGCCGCAGCCGATGCAGTCGCTCAGCCCGTCGCGCAGCTTCTTGAGCTGACTAATTTTCTGGTCGAGGTCATCGCGCCAAGCCGTCGAAAGCAGGTTCCAATCCTCGCGCGTCGGCGTCCGGCCTTCAGGCAATGATCGAAGGGCTGTGCCGATCTCGGCCAGCGAAATGCCGACCTCCTGAGCTACCTTGATGATCGCCACCCGTCGCAGCACGTCGCGGCCATAACGCCGCTGGTTGCCTGATGTGCGGTGGCTGCGGATCAGCCCGCGTGCTTCGTAGAAATGCAGCGCCGACACCGCCACGCCGCTGCGCATCGCCACCTGGCCGACTGTTAATTCCGTTGCCGCAGCCATCTCCGATTTTCCGCTTGACCTCAAGTTAAGTTGAGCTTGTAGCGAAGAAGCCTCGAAGATGCAAACGGCAGGAGAAGGCGATGGGCGTCTGGATGAGAATGACCGGAGAGGACGCAGTGTTGCGTGAGGACGACGCCTTGGTCGCTGCGGCCGGCGATCGCGTACACATCCTAGCGGAGCTGCCGGATCGCCTCGGCCGCCACCATCGCAACGGAAAGCGCGACGTTGATGCTGCGCGCGCCGGGCTGCATCGGGATGATCAGTCGCGCATCCGCCGCCTCGTGAACGGCGTCCGGCACGCCTGCGGATTCACGGCCGAACAAGAGAATGTCGTCGCCGGCAAAGGCGAAATCCGTGTAGGCGGCAGCTGCTTTGGTCGACAGCAGCACCAGCCGCCGCTTGGCAAGCTTGCGCCAGTCCTCGAAGGCGTGCCAGTCGACATGGCGGGTGAGCGCCGCCATTTCGAGGTAGTCCATGCCGGCGCGTTTCAGCGCCCGGTCACCGAGCGGGAAGCCCGCCGGTTCGATGATGTCGACGCCGAGACCGAGGCAAGCGGCGAAGCGCAGGATTGTCCCGGTGTTGCCGGCGATATCAGGCTGGTAGAGCGCGATACGGAGACGGTCGTTCATTTCCGCGTCTTTCTAATAAGTGGCAGATCAGCCACAGAGCTCTCGCGGTTTTGGAAATTCCTGGACTGGCGGGTGGTCATTTTCTGCGAAGTCGGTTATACGGCCAGCATTGTCAACCCGAACCGATGGAGGGGTAATTCATGATGGCCATGCACATCCACCACCCCTCTCGTGGGCTTACCAGCCCGACGGCGGTTTCGGTACGACGATTCTCCTGACCTTCTAGACTTCAATCGCACCGATTCCCGCCGAAACCTTTTCGGCCTTTGAAGGAATCCTGCGATGTTTTTCAAGCTGTGGAAGGGGCTGAACGCCCCACCTGAACACGCTTCGACCGATGCCACCTTTGCCGCGCCGCGCGTGCCCGCGGCCCGGGTTGGTTCACCCTTCTATCTGCATCTTCAACTGGAGGACGGACCGATGTTCGATCCCTGTAGAATACCCGGCTCAAGAAGCCTGCACGAGCGCAAGACTGCGACCTGGGCGCTTTTGATCGGCGAGACCTACTCGTCGGCGGTTCACGCCGAGACCCGCCGGCGTCCGCATCGCGGCATGCTGCCGGACGTCGATTTCTCGCGCGCCGTTCCGGACTATAGCCGGCCGTCGCTGGTGCGCCGGATCATCAGGCTGATCCGGCCTGGTGCAAAAACCAGCGCGAAAATCCGGATCGTCAAAACGTCGTCAGCATCGTCAAACGAGACTGTCGGCGAAAGGCCCGCGACAACCTATATAGCGCGAAGCAGGACCGGCGAGGCGGACGATTCCGTATCGCCGGTCCTTGACGCCATGCGGTCTGGACACCTCGTCCGTTCGCGTGCCGCGTGAGCGGAAACAGTATTGTGAGCATCTCTATGTTTAGCTGGTTTGAAAAAAGGCTCGATCCGTTCCCTGCCAAGGAGCCGGTCGAGCCGCCGCGGACACTGATCGCCTTCTGCGTGCATTATACGCGCGGCGCGTGGCCCTACATCGCTCTCGATGCGGTACTGGTGACGGCCATCGCCCTTGCCGAGGTGTGGATGTTCGGCTTCATGGGCCGGATCGTCGACTGGCTGTCCGGACAGAATCGCGAGACGTTCCTGCAGACCGAAGGCTTGAAGCTGGTCGGCATGGCCTTCATCGTGGTTTTCGCGCTGCCGGCGACGGTCTGGTTCCATTCGCTGCTCAACCAGCAGACGCTGATGGGTAATTATCCGATGCGTATCCGCTGGCAGGTGCATCGATACCTGCTCAAGCAGTCGATGAGCTTCTATCAGGACGAGTTTGCCGGGCGCATCGCGACCAAGCTGATGCAGACCGCGCTCGCGGTGCGCGAGTGCGTCATCAAGCTCATCGATGTGCTCAACTATATCGTCGTCTATTTTCTCGGCATGCTGTTCATTGTCGGCTCGGCAGACTGGCGGCTGGCTGCGCCGCTTGCCGTCTGGCTTGCCGGATATGTCCTGCTGTTGCGCTATTTCATCCCGCGGCTGGGCAAGGTCGGCGAGGAGCAGGCCAATGCGCGCTCAACCATGACCGGCCGTGTCGTCGACAGCTACTCCAACATCCAGACGGTCAAGCTGTTCTCGCATGCGCGGCGCGAGGCATCCTTCGCCAAAGACGGTATGGCCGGCTTTCTCGATACAGTCTACCGGTCGATGCGGCTGGTGACACAGCTCTACGGCCTGCTCTACGTCCTGAATTCGCTGCTGTTGTTTTCGGTCACCGCAATCTCGCTATGGCTGTGGCTCGGCCAAGCCGTGACGATCGGCGCCGTCGCCCTGGTCATCGGCCTCGTGCTTCGGCTCTGGGGCATGTCGCAATGGATCATGTGGGAGATGTCCACGCTGTTCGAGAATATCGGCACGGTGCAGGACGGCATCGCCTCGATCTCGCTGCCGCGCCTCGTCGAAGACCGGCCTGGCGCCAAGGATATTGCCGTGACCAAGGGGGAGATCCGTTTTGAGGACATCCGCTTCCATTATGGCAAGCAGAAGGGCGTGATCGAAAGCCTGTCGCTGACGGTGAAGCCGGGCGAGAAGGTCGGCATCGTTGGCCGTTCGGGTGCCGGCAAGTCGACGCTGGTCAATCTTCTGTTGCGCTTCTATGACCTCGAAAGCGGCAAGGTCCTGATCGACGGCCAGGACATTGCGGCGGTGACGCAGGACTCGCTGCGCGCCCAGATCGGCATGGTCACGCAGGATACCTCGCTGCTGCATCGCTCGGTGCGCGAGAATATCCTCTATGGCCGGCCGGACGCCAGTGACCAGATGCTGATCGAGGCGGCGCGGCGCGCCGAGGCGCTGGATTTCATCGCCGGATTGTCGGATTCTAACGGTCGAAAGGGTTTCGACGCGCATGTCGGTGATCGCGGCGTCAAATTGTCCGGCGGCCAGCGGCAACGCATCGCCATAGCCCGTGTCATGCTGAAGGACGCACCAATCCTTATCCTCGACGAAGCGACCTCCGCCCTCGATTCCGAGGCCGAGGCGGCCATCCAGGAGAACCTCTACAGACTGATGCAAGGCAAGACCGTCATCGCCATTGCGCACCGGCTGTCGACGATCGCCGCCATGGACCGGCTCGTCGTCATGGACAAGGGCCGCGTCATCGAGGAAGGTTCGCATGAGGAACTGGTTGCCAGCGGCGGGCTCTACGCCCAGCTCTGGCAGCACCAGTCGGGCGGCTTCCTGCTCGACGACGGCCCCTCCGCCAACGATGCAGCCGCCAACGATGCAATCGCCAAGGGTGAAGCCGCCGAATGATGACTGCCATCTACCGCTGGTTCGAGAACTGGGTCTATCCATTCCGCGAGCCTGCGGACCTTCGGCCACCTGCCGGCGTCAGGGGTTTCCTCTGGCATTATGTCGGGCAGGCGAAGATCGCCTTCTTCGCCATGCTGGTGATCGGCGGCATCGCGCCGCTGGTCGAAGCCGGACTGTTCTATTTCGTCGGGCGGCTGGTCGACATCCTCGACCAGCTTCCCGGTGAACGCAGCTGGCACGCTCTGTGGACTGCCGCCGGCCCGGAACTTGTCTTCATGATCGCGGTGGTGCTGGTCATCCGCACCATTGTCGTCGGCCTGTCGGCGCTGGTCGACGAGCAGACGATCACGCCGGGTTTCTATAATCTGGTGCGCTGGCAGGCGCATCGCCATGTCTCGCGCCAATCCTACGCCTTCTTCCAGAACGACTTTGCCGGGCGTATCGCGACCAAGGTCTGGCAGGCGGGACAGGCGACCGGCGATCTGATGGAAAGCTTCATCGAGGTGGTCTGGTTCATGGTCGTCTATACGGTGACGACGCTGGCGCTGGTCGCCGGGCTCGATCTCCGGCTGGCGGTGCTGGTGGTGATCTGGATTACCGCCTTCGGCTTTCTGGCCAGGCGCTATTTGCCGGCAATCCGCAAACATGCCGAAGCCACCGCCGAAGCCGGCTCGATGATCACCGGCCGCCTTGTCGATTCCTATTCGAACGTGCAGACGTTGAAACTGTTCTCGGCCGATGGCGACGACCGCTACATCAGGAACGGCTTCGACATCTATCTCGACGCGCTGCGCCCGTTCACCCGCAGGCTGACCGGCGTGCGCATGGCGCTGACGATGCTGTCGGGCATTATGATCACGGCGATCGCCTGCTTTGCCGTTTATCTCTGGGTCGAGGGTGCGATCACAGTCGGCGCCGTGGCTTTCACGCTGTCTTTGGTGCTGCGGCTGAACATGCTGCTCGGCCGGCTGATGATGCAGCTCAACGGCATCTTGCGGAACCTCGGCGTGCTGGAGAATTCCAAGGCGCTGATCTCACAGCCGCTCGGCCTGACCGATGCGCCGGACGCGAAAGAGCTTGTCGTCGGCGGCGGGCGTATCAACGTCAACAATGTCGAGTTCCACTACGGCAAGGGGTCCGGCGTGCTCAACGGCATCGACCTCGTCGTGCGGCCGGGCGAAAAGGTCGGCCTGGTCGGCCCGTCCGGCGCCGGCAAGACGACCTTGGTCAATCTGATCCTGCGCCTCTACGACCTCGAGAGCGGCAAGATCACCATTGACGGGCAGGACGTCTCCAGGGTCACGCAGAATTCGCTGCGCGCCAATATCGGCGTCGTCAGCCAGGATACGGCACTTTTCCACCGCTCGCTGCGCGACAACATCAAGCTCGGCATGCCGGAAGCGACCGACGCCGAGGTGGTCGCGGCAGCGAAGAAGGCCGAGGCGCACGAGTTCATCCTCGGTCTGCGCGACAATCGCGATCGTATCGGCTACGAGGCCTATGTCGGCGAGCGCGGCGTCAAGCTCTCCGGCGGCCAGCGCCAGCGCGTGGCGATCGCCCGCGTCTTCCTCAAGGATGCACCGATACTGGTGCTCGATGAGGCGACCTCGGCGCTCGATTCCGACATCGAGGCGGCGATCCAGGAAAATCTGGCAAGGCTGATGGAAGGCAAGACGGTCATCGCCATCGCGCATCGGCTGTCGACCATTGCGGCACTCGACCGGCTGGTGGTGCTCGACGAGGGCCGCATCGTCGAGCAAGGCACGCATGACGGGCTGGTCGGGCTCGACGGGCTCTATGCCAGGCTGTGGAAGCGGCAGTCCGGCGGTTTCCTGTTCAACGAGGAGAGCGCGCTGGCCGAGACCCGGCCGGCGGAGTAGTTTCTAAAGACCGGAGTAGACCATGATGGTGAGAATGCCATCGAATTTCGGACGGTCCGGCGCGCAGGAGAGCGCGTTGGACCTGCTTGGCCATGAAATCCTCGGCGAGAAGGCGGCCGCGCTCGGCCGCGCCGGCCGGCGCGTCGAGGAAACATTGACGAGGCTGCGCGAGAATTGCGACGATGTCGACCGCGCCCGGCTGCTCAGGGATGCAGCCGAAGCGGTGCACGGGTATTTCATCCAGCGCGAACTCTGCGGCCTGCGCAAGCACGACGCGGTGATCCGGGAATACAACATTCCCAAGGCCGTGCTGGCCAGGCTCGGCGCCAGCGCATGATCCGAACCGGAACTGGTTTGGGAAGCGTTATTCCAGCCACTCGGTGATGAAGCTGCCGTTCTCGTGTATGTCGGTGGTTTCCAGCGGGCCTGGCCCGAGATTGGTGAATTTGTGCGGCGTGTTCGGCGGTACGACCAGGATCTGGCCGGCGGTGGCCTCGATCTGCCGGTCGCCGATGGTGAACAGGCCGGTGCCGGTCCGGATGATAAAAATCTCGCAATAGGGATGGCTGTGCAGCCTGGGGCCGCCGCCGATGTCAGGCAGGTAGTTGAAGATCAGGCAGCTGCGGGAGCCGTAAGCTCCGCCTTGCAGCTCGCCCTGCCAGTGGTCGGGCCAGCGGTCGGGCGCTTCGGCCCATTTGCCGCGGTCTATGACATGCGCCATAGGCCGAGGATAAACCGGGCGAGCGCCAGATGTCGAGGCGAACGCAGCCATTTGGTTTTGCTGCTGTTTTCCAATCGTTCCGCCGTGCGAATTACGCCCCCGCGACAATCTGCCCTTGTGCCTTCACCCGTCTGGACAAAAACAGGCTTCACGCATAAACCCAAGTCCCAAATGCCGGAGGAATTCGCTAGCCTGTTCGCCATGCGCTGTCGGGCCGGCGCGATTGAGCGGGGAACAAGGCTCGGCCGCCGGCACGGAAGAGGCGAAAGGATCAGGCACCCGTGAGCGCAACCGACACCCAGGATCCCAACCGTCGTGATTTTCTCTACGTCGCCACCGGCATGGCCGCAGTGGTCGGCGCGGGCGCCGTTGCCTGGCCATTCATCGACCAGATGCGACCGGATGCCTCGACGCTGGCGCTCGCCTCGGTCGAGGTCGACGTCTCCTCGCTGACGCCGGGAATGTCGCTCGTCGTGAAGTGGCGCGGCAAGCCGGTTGTCGTGCGCAACCGCACCGAAAAAGAGATGAGGGACGCCGAGGCGGTCAATCTCGCCGAACTCAAGGATCCAATTGCCCGCAACGCCAACCTGCCGGCCGACGCGCCGGCAACCGACGCCAACCGGACCACGCCGGGCAAGGAAGCCTGGATGGTGATGGTCCAGGTCTGCACCCATCTTGGCTGCATCCCGCTCGGCCAGGAAGGCGATTTCGGCGGCTGGTTCTGCCCATGCCACGGTTCGCAATACGATACGGCCGGCCGCATCCGGAAGGGACCGGCGCCCGAGAACATGGCGGTGCCGGTGTTTCAATTCGTTTCCGACACCAAGATCCGTATCGGCTGAGGCAAGGGATATTTCGATGAGCGAGGGACACTCGACCTATACGCCCAAGACCGGCATCGGACGCTGGTTCGATTCGCGCATGCCGCTGCCGCGGCTGGTCTATGACAGCTTCATCGCCTATCCGGTGCCGCGCAACCTGAACTATGCCTGGACCTTCGGCGGCATCCTTGCGCTCATGCTGGCGGCGCAGATCCTGACCGGTATCGTGCTGGCCATGCACTATGCGGCCGACAGCACTCTCGCCTTCGATTCGGTCGAGAAGATCATGCGCGACGTGAATTCGGGCTGGCTGCTGCGCTACCTGCATTCGAACGGCGCGTCGTTCTTCTTCGTCGCCGTCTACATCCATATCTTCCGCGGGCTCTACTACGGCTCCTACAAGGCACCGCGCGAGTTGCTGTGGATACTCGGCTGCATCATCTACCTCTTGATGATGGCGACCGGGTTCATGGGCTACGTGCTGCCCTGGGGCCAGATGAGCTTCTGGGGCGCTACTGTCATCACCGGCTTCTTCACCGCCATCCCGTTGGTCGGCGACTGGATCCAGCAGCTTTTGCTCGGCGGCTTCGCGGTCGACAATCCGACGCTGAACCGCTTCTTTGCGCTGCATTACCTGCTGCCGTTCATGATCGCCGGCGTTGTCGTGCTGCACATCTGGGCGCTTCACGTCGTCGGCCAGAACAATCCGACCGGCATAGAGGTCAAATCGAAGACCGACACGCTCGCCTTCACGCCTTACGCGACCATAAAGGACGGGTTCGGCATGATCGTGTTCCTGTTCGTCTTCGCCTATTTCGTCTTTTATCTGCCGAACTATCTCGGTCATCCGGACAATTACACCGTTGCCAACCCCCTGAAGACGCCAGCCCATATTGTGCCGGAATGGTACTTCCTGCCGTTCTACGCGATCCTGCGCGCTATCACCTTCAATATCGGGCCCATCAACTCCAAGCTCGGCGGCGTGCTCTGCATGTTCGGCGCGATTGTCATGCTGTTCCTAGTGCCGTGGCTCGACACCTCGAAGGTGCGCTCGGCAGTCTACCGGCCCTGGTACAAGCTGTTCTTCTGGCTGTTCGTGGCCGACGCCATCCTGCTCGGCTGGCTGGGCTCGCAGCCGGCCGAGGGCAGCTATGTATTCATGGCGCAGATGGCGACGCTGTTCTACTTCGCCTTTTTCCTGGTAGCGCTGCCGGTGCTCGGGCTGATCGAAAAGCCGCGGCGGCTGCCGAACTCGATCACCGAGGCGGTGCTCGAGAAGAACAAGGGCGGCGGTGGACATCCTGCCGGCGCCACGACCGCGCCGGAAACCAAGGGCTGAGCATGATTCCGAAAAGTGGAAACCGGTACTCGGACAAGGTCATGCTCGAGACGGTGACGGCGCGTCAGAGAATCTCAAGGGGATTTGGCATGAAGAAGATTCTCTCCTCGCTGGCGCTGCTTGGCCTTTTGGCCGCGGGCATGGGTGCCGCAAGCACTGGAGCCAGCGCCCAGGAAGAGGCGCACAATGAGGCGGCGCCGACGCATTTCCCGATACACGAACCGGAGGAAATGGATTGGAGCTTCGCCGGGCCATTCGGCACCTACGACAAGGCCCAGCTGCAGCGCGGGCTGAAGGTCTACAAGGAAGTCTGCTCGGCCTGCCATTCGATGAATTTGGTGGCGTTCCGTACACTGGAGGGCCTTGGCTATTCGGATGCGCAGATCAAGACGCTGGCGGCCGAATATACGATCCATGACGGACCGAACGATGCCGGCGACATGTTCGATCGTCCCGGCAAGCCGTCCGACCATTTCCCGGCGCCGTTCCCCAATGTGGAGGCGGCGGCGGCGGCAAATGGCGGCGCAGCACCGCCCGACATGTCGCTGCTGGCAAAGGCGCGCGGGGTCGAACGCGGCTTCCCGCGCTTCGTCTTCGATATCTTTACCCAGTATGCCCAGGGCGGCCCCGACTACATCCACTCGCTGCTGACCGGCTACGATCAGCAGCCGCCGGCGGGCATGGTCATACCAGAAGGCACGTACTACAATCCGTACTTCCTGTCCGGCGTGTCGCTGAAGATGCCGAAGCCGCTCTCTGACGGCCAGGTAACCTATGATGACGGCGCGCCGCAGACGGTCGACCAGTATTCGCGTGACGTGTCCGCCTTCCTGATGTGGGCGGCCGAGCCACACCTCGAGGACCGCAAGAAGACCGGCTTTCGCGTACTGGTCTTCCTGCTGCTGTTCGGCGCACTGGTCTACCTGACCAAACGCAAGGTGTGGGCCGGCGTGGCGCACTGAGCCCTGCGATCTACGAGAATGCGAGGGCGTCGAAAGACGCCCTTCTCATTGCAGGCATGTCGATTCATCGCTGCCGGCGCAGAGTGGCCCCTTTGCCGGACAATTTTCCGTCAGGCGTCACATGGCGGTAGCCGGACTTAGCTGCACCGGGTTACGATTGGCCCATTCCCTTCACGTCTTCAGCCGAATCTGAAAGGCCCGGAGAGCCGCTTGATGAAATCCTCGCTCGAAGAGACGCTGCTTGCCGCGATCCGCACCATTCCGGATTATCCCAAGCCGGGCATCCTGTTTCGCGACATCACCACGCTGCTCGGCAATGCGCGGGCCTTCCGCCGCGCCATCGACGAACTGGTGCATCCCTATGCCGGCCTCAAGATCGACAAGATCGCCGGCATCGAGGCGCGCGGCTTCATCCTCGGCGGCGCCATCGCCCACCAGCTCTCGGCCGGCTTCGTGCCGATCCGCAAGAAGGGCAAGTTGCCTTCCGAGACGGTGCGCGTCGCCTACAGCCTGGAATACGGGCTGGACGAGATGGAGATGCACAAAGACGGTGTTTCTCCAGGCGAGAAGGTAATCCTCGTCGACGATTTGATCGCCACCGGCGGCACGGCCGAGGCGGCCGTCAAGCTATTGCGGCAGATCGGCGCCGACATCCTCGCCGCCTGCTTCGTCATCGACCTGCCGGACCTTGGCGGCCGCGAGAGGTTAGAGGCGCTCGGCGTACCGGTGAGGACGCTGATCGGGTTTGAGGGGCATTGAGCGTTTCTTCCTTTTCCCCTTCTTGTGGAGTAGGGAAGAACTCCGCTCACTCCACCTTCACCAGCACGGCACTTTCGAATTCGATGACCTTGTCGCCGGTCGAATCGAAGGCCTCCGAGCGGAGCGTCAGCAGCCGCCAGCCCGGTCGCGAGGCGATGGGGCGATGGGCCAGCGCGGTGCGGGTGAAAGTCACGGTTTCCCCGGCATAGACAGGTTTGGGCCATTTGAGGTTCTTGAAGCCGGGCGAGGGACCGAATTCCGGCACCGGCCCGGGACCGGGCCAGCGGGCGACCTCTGCCTCTATGCCAGCCTGGAGGTTCAATTTCATCCAGGTGGCGGCGGTGTGCCAGCCCGAGGCGCAGAGCCCGCCGAATATGCTGTTCCTCGCCGCCTCTTCGTCGATATGGAATATCTGCGGGTCGTATTTGCGGGCGAACGCCTTGACCGCCTCCGGTTCGAATCGATGTGAACCGAGCGTGACGGTGATACCGATGCAGAAGAATTCGTCGAGGCTCACGCACTGCCCTCGCGGGCGAGGAACATGACGGTGTTTTCGAGCTCGAAAACACCTTCGCCGCGCTGGTTGAACAACTCGCTGCGCATGGTCACCAGGCCAAGGCGGGGTTTCGATCTGGACAGTCGCTTGGCAAGGACGGTGGTGCTGCCGGTCAACAGGTCGCCGGCCAGGACCGGCCGTTTCCATTTGACCTGGTCGACGCCCGGCGCGCCTTGGGAGGTTGAGTCGAGCAGGAAGGCATCGCACAGCATGCGCATGAACATGGCGCAGGTGTGCCAGCCTGAAGCCGCCAGCCCGCCGAGGATGCTGGCCTTGCCCGCGGCCTCGTCGAGATGCATCGGCTGGGCATCGAACTCGTTGGCGAATTCTATGATTTCGGCGGCGCTTACCAACTTGGTGCCCAGGTCGAGCGAAGCGCCCTCGACAAAATCCTCATAAGCCCAGGTCTTTGCGGTCATGGTTTGGAAATCCTGTTCAGGATTGTACGATCGCTACGGGTCCGGGTCCCGGATGCAGGCAGGGCGGCATTTGGTCAAGCAATTTCTATTGCGCCAGCCCGCTGCGCCCAAGCCGCAGCGCGGTATTGACGACCCTATAGCCAGCCGCGGCGGCGGAAATACCAGAAGGGCAGGATTGCCGAAAGCACCATCATGCCGATGGCGAAGGGATAGCCAAAGTGCCATTTGAGCTCAGGGATGATGTCGAAATTCATGCCGTAGATCGAAGCGACAAGCGTCGGCGGCAGGAAGATGACAGCGGCGACGGAGAAGATCTTGATGATGGCGTTCTGCTCGATCGAGATCATGCCGAGCGTCGCGTCGAGCAGGAAGCTGATCTTCTGCGACAGGAACGTGGCGTGGTCGGCGAGCGACAGCACGTCGCGCGACAAGGTCTTGATGCGAGCGCGGGTATCCTTGCTCATCCTGCTTTGCGTGGAGGCATGGGCGAGAAAGCCGGCAAGGCGCTGCAGCGAGATTAGGCTGTCGCGGATCGAGGAGGCGAGGTCCTCCTTGCGGCCAATGCCTTTCAACAGCTCCTGGAAGTCGCGGTTGCGCTTGGAAACCTTGGTCGAGCGTGCCTCGAAGATGTCGCGCGAGATCGCCTCGACGTCGCGGCCGGCGCGCTCCAGAATGTCGGCGAGGCGGTCGACGATCGCCTCCAGCAGTCCGATCAGGATGGTGTCGCCGCTGGTGCAGCCGGTCGCCACCTTCTCGGCGCGCAGCGGAAAGGTCTTGAACGCCTTCGGCTCGTGGTAACGCACGGTGATCAGCCTGCTTCCGGCGAGCACGAAGGTGACCGGCGACATCAAGGGATCGTTCACCTCGGTCTGCGCAGGCAGAATGGCGGTCATGAAGTAGGCGCCGTCCTCGACGTAGAGACGGCTCGAGATCTCGATCTCCTCCATCTCTTCCCGCGTCGGAACGGCGATGCCGAGCCAGGTCTCGATTGTCGTCTCTTCTTCCTTTGTCGGGTTGAAGAGGTCGACCCAGACGACAGTGTCGCTGTTTTGCACGAGATCGTCGACCAGGCGCAGGCGATCATTGTCGACGACGAAGGCCTTGATCATCGCCGGGGTCTCCCTTGCTGTTGCCAAAGAGCGTTCGTTTGGAGGGGGCGCGTCAGTCACATCGCACGGACACGGGCAGGCGAGGCGCGAGGCCGGTGCAGAGGCCCCTTAGACCCCGCACGATGGCCCGTCAAGCAGCGCAAGAGCCACTGCGACGCCCTGCTTTGAAGTTTGTCATCGAGCGACGGCAATGGTGACCATTGGGCTCCCTCGCCGGCTCAGGTGTTGAACTTGAACAGCATGATGTCGCCGTCCTGGACGACATACTCCTTGCCTTCGTCGCGCGCCTTGCCGGCCTCCTTGGCCGCGACTTCGCCGCCCAGCCTGACGAAGTCCTCATAGGCGATGGTCTGGGCGCGGATGAAGCCGCGCTCGAAATCGGTGTGGATGACGCCTGCCGCCTGCGGCGCCTTGGCGCCCTTGTGCACGGTCCAGGCGCGTGTCTCCTTGGGGCCAACGGTAAAGTAGGTGATGAGCTGGAGCAGCTCGTAGCCGGCGCGGATGACCTTGTTCAGGCCGGGTTCGTCCAGACCGAGCGTTGCCAGGAATTCCATTTCCTCTTCGTCCGAGAGCTGGGCGACCTCGGCCTCGATCGCCGCGGAAATCACAACGGCGCGGGCACCTTGCGCGGCGGCCATCTTCTCGACCGCCCTGGTATGCGCGTTGCCGGTGGCGGCATCGGCTTCCGCGACGTTGCAGACGTAAAGCACCGGGTGTGAGGTCAAGAGATTCAGCCCCTGCAGGATGCGTAGATCCTCAGCCGAGATGCCGTTGAGCAGGATGCGGGCGGGCTTGCCGGCCTGCAGCAGTTCAAGCGCCGCTTCCATCATCGGAAGTGCGGTCGCTGCTTCCTTGTCCTTGCCGGCGGCACGCTTGCGGATCTGCACGATGCGGCGCTCAAGGCTGTCGAGGTCGGCAAGCATCAATTCGGTTTCGACGGTCTCGGCATCAGCGACAGGATCGATGCGGCCCTCGACATGGGTGACGTCGTCATCCTCGAAGCAGCGCAGCACATGGACGATGGCGTCGACCTCACGGATGTTGGCGAGGAATTGGTTGCCAAGCCCTTCGCCTTTGGAGGCGCCACGCACCAGGCCGGCAATGTCGACGAACGAGATGCGGGTCGGGATAATCTCCTTCGACTTGCCGATCGCGGCGATCTTCTGCAGGCGCGGGTCGGGCACCGCCACCTCGCCGGTATTCGGTTCGATGGTGCAGAACGGATAATTGGCGGCCTGCGCCGCCGCCGTCCTGGTCAACGCATTGAAGAGCGTCGACTTGCCGACATTGGGCAGGCCAACGATGCCGCATTTGAAACCCATTTTTGTCTGGTCCTATCGGGAAATCGAAATTTAATCAGGGCTATGGGCGAAAGCCCCGATGATCGTCAAGGCGCAATTCAATTCAGACGCTGCGCGATGTCATCGGTGCCTATCGCCAACGAATGAACGCCGGACCTGTTCAGTATTTGCAGAAGATGCCAGAACGCGTCGACCTCAGCGGTTCCGAAATCGATGGTCAGTTGCCCGTCGAGCAATTGCGCACTGTGAATGACGTTTCCGACGGTCTCCGATGTTTCACGCTCGCCATCGATATCGAACCAGCCGCGAAACCATTCGTCGAAGAGATCGCCGTCGAGCTCATTTATAGGGAATTTAAAATGAATCTCATCCCACCTGAAAGGTGAGATGAGGACATCCATTCCACCCATCCCGGCGTGAATATCCGGAGAGAATTTCACATAGGAATCGCTGTTGATGAATTGCGGATTTGGCTGTCCGTCATTACTGACGAAATCAACCGCGATGAAATTTCGATAGAAGGAATCGACGTTCGAAAACTTGATTTCGGTCGCATGCGATCCTTGGCAGTTGCGTGCAAGTTCGCCGGCAGCGGTGACGAAATAATCAACATACTTCTGTCTGATGAGACGGACCAATTCCTGAATGTCATCCAGATCCATGGCTCAGTCCTTGCCGCCAAAAAGCTTCTTCAGCATGGCCGCCATCGGGCCGGTTTCGGGCAGCTTGGCCGCCGGCTGCTGCGGCCGCGCCTGGCGGACGTGGCTTTGCGCCTTTGGCGCCTTGGGCGGCGGGCGATCGTCGTCGTCCGTCGGCGTGAGCTTGTCGCGCAGCGCCAGCGTCACACGGTTCATGAACGAATTGTCGTCGCCCTTGGCAAGCAATCCGGCACCATCGGCGATTGCGTCGAGCAGCACGTCCAGCCATTCGCGATCGGCCTTGGCGAAATCGCCGAGCACATGGCCATGCACCATTTCCTTGACGCCGGGGTGGCCGACGCCGATGCGCACACGGCGAAAATCCTTGCCGACGTGCTGGTCGAGCGAGCGGATGCCGTTGTGGCCGCCGGAACCGCCACCGACCTTGACCCGCACCTTGCCGGCGGCAAGGTCGATCTCGTCATAGAAGACGGTCAGTGCCGAAGGGCCGAGCTTGTAGAAGCGCAGGGCTTCGCCGACCGCCTGGCCGGACAGGTTCATGAAGGTCTGCGGCTTGATCAGGATCACCTTTTCGCCGGCAAGCGTGCCTTCGGCAATCAGACCTTGGAATTTCTTCGACCAGGGCGAAAAGGAATGGCGGCGGGCGATCGCGTCCGCCGCCATGAAGCCGACATTGTGCCGGTTGTTGGCGTATTTCGCGCCCGGATTGCCGAGGCCTGCAAAGACAAGCATCGTCGCCTCCGGGCGGGAAGGGGTTACTTCTCTTCGGCGGCAGGAGCCGCTTCGGGCGCAGCCGCTTCAGTCGTCTCTTCCGCGGCCTCCGGCTTCATCGCCGAGGAGCCGGCAATGGTCGCGATGGTGAAGTCGCGGTCGGAGATCACCGGCTTGACGCCGGCCGGCAAGGTGACGGCCGAAATGTGGATCGAATCGCCGATATCGGTACCGGTGAGATCGACGGTGATGAAATCCGGGATCGCATTGGCAGGGCAGTGGAACTCGACCTCGTGGCGCACGATGTTGAGCACGCCGCCGCGTTTGATGCCGGGCGACTTGTCTTCATTGATGAAGTGCACGGGCACATCGACGTTGACTTCGGTATCCTTGCCGATGCGCAGGAAATCGACATGGACAGGGAAATCCTTGACCGGGTCGAGCTGAAAATCCTTGGGCAGAACCTGGATCTTGTTGCCGTCGACATCGATCGTGGCGACCGTGGTCAGAAACCCGCCGCCATGGATCTTGTAGTAGATGTCCTTGTAGGTCAGCGCAATCGCCAGGGGAGGCTGCTTGTCGCCGTAAATCACTGCAGGCACTTTACCGTTGCGGCGAACTGCACGGGCGGACCCCTTACCGACCTGTTCGCGCGCTTCGGCCTTGAGCTCGTAAGTATCGTGGCTCATGGCATTTCCTTTCGCGTTGTTCTGGAGCGTTCGCGGCCGGCAACGTGCCGGGGCCGTAAACGTCGAAAGCCGACATAGCTAACGCATGACCTGGTCCGAAAACCGGAATCCACTTTTCGGGATCATGCGGGAAGGCGGCCTTCCGCCGCGTTGCCTCCAAGGGTGTCTACGCGGGTGGCGGCTCTATAGCGGAAGGCGGCGCGAGGTGCAAGCGGGCGGCCCATCAGGCCGGAAGTAGCAATGCCGAAAGCGATGCTGCAACGTACAGCCCAACCCCGAAAGACAGATGGGCCATAAGGCTGCGCAGGCGCGCAGTGCGCGGGTTGGGAACTTTCGAAGCCGCGATGCCGATCCCAAAAGCCGGTTGCATCACGAAGAACGGGCGACGATGGTGCAGACGCCGACCAACAGGGCCGGAAGCACTGTCGGGTGCCGTGCCCAGTCGAGGCCCCACACTCCAATCAGCGCTGCGGCAAATACGATGCCGGTCGCGTAATGCGCACTCCATCCAATGGCGGTATCCAATGGCGGTTTCGCCGCGAACGCGGGCAGCTTGTGCGATATTCGCATGTGCAAAACGTCCATGTGGAAAGTGCCCGATCCAGCGGCCGACCCAGGCGTAATCAAGCGGTGGAATCGCGAACATTCGCTTCAGAAACCATCCCCAGAGGTCCATCAGGGCTGTCGCGCCGATTCCAACGACGGCCGCACGAACAACGAACTCCAACATTTTGGCATCTCTTGTTTCACCCGTTGTCGCCTATTGTCGTGGAGTCCAGTGCGTTCTTTCGCCCGACGCCTTGGCAATCCTCAGGGCACGAGGCTGGGCCCCGCGCCGGTTCGAAGGCGGCTTCCCCGACTGGGTGGCTGCAGGCCTGGGGGTAGAGGCCGTGAATTACGAAAGCGGTTAACGGCCGCCAAAATCGGTGTCGCCGCCCAAGCCCGAACACAAATGGAAAGGGGAACCGCGGCGGGTGGAAAGGGGAACCGCGGCGGGGCAATGCCCACGGCGGGTGGACGCCGCGCGCCGGCAGCATGGAAGGGAGCCGATGAACACCTATTCGGAAACAAGCGGTGGAAGCGGCGTTGCGGAAAGAGGAGGTTTCCAGCGAGTGGCGAGAACGGTGCGATAAAGAGTTTCGCTCTACCTTCTATGGCTTCCGCTCGACCAGCATGTAGCCGATCCCACGAACTGTCTGAATGCTGGCCGATGCATCCGGCCCGAGCTTCGCACGCAGATAGCGAATGTATACCTCCACGATCTTCGTCCCGGGTTCGAAGCTGTATGACCAGACATTGTTGAGGATGCGCTCGCGGCTAACCACTTTCCCCGCGTTGAGCATGAGAAAATGCAGAAGGTCGAATTCACGTCGGGTAAGGCTGATTTCCCGGTCGCCGTCCGCAAAACGACGAGCGCTCGTGTCGAGATTGAGGCGGCTCACTCGAAGCAATTGTCGATCCACTGCACCCTGACGGCGTCGGCGCAGCGCGTCAATCCTGGCCACCAGTTCATCAAACGCAAACGGTTTCGTCAGGTAATCGTCGGCACCGCCCTTGAGCCCATCTACGCGATCCTGAATTGTCTCCTTCGCGGTCAGCATCAGGATGAGAACCGGCCACTGCTCCAATCGCACGATCCGGCACAGCTCAAGGCCGTCCAGGTAGGGAAGCAGACGGTCCAGGATCACGAGATCGAATGGATCCGTACGAATAATGGCTAGTCCCTCGCGACCGTCCTCCGCGACACTCACGTGGAAGCCTTCGGCCTCCAACCCCCGGCGGAGAAAGTCGGAGACACGCCGGTCGTCTTCAACGATCAGGATTCGAATCATGGGTGCGATGTACCAGCGGCAGTCTGATTCTGAGGAGGGTTCCCGAAGGCTCAATTCCTTCAAGGCCGATTGTGCCATTGTGCCCGTCTATAATCTCCTTGGCGATCGCGAGGCCAACACCAAGGCCGTCGGCTGCGGACCTCCCGCCGACACGCCCGCGATAATATCGGTCAAACACGAACGGGAGATCGTTGGCATCGATCCCTGAACCGTTGTCGCGGATGGCGATCTCAAGCATTCCATGACGCTCAGCCATCTCGACTGCTATTGTCTGATACGGCTTTGAGTACTTTATGGCGTTGTCGAAGCCGATCAGCAGCGCTTGCTTTAGGCGCTGGGCGTCACCCCGAATGAGGCAATGGTCTGGGTTGAGCGACAGGTCAACGGATATCTGCTTGGGACCTGCGAGTACGGAAGCCTCCTGAACGGCCGCCTTCACAACCTCACCGGTATCGATGTTGCGCAAGGAGAACCTGAAATTTTCAGCTTCGGAGCGGGCGAATGCCAGAAGGTCCCCCAGGTTGCGAGCCATATCTTCAGCGCAATTGCGGATTCGGCTCAGAGCTTCGCGGTAAGATCGAACACGCGGTTGGCCGCGGAGGGCAACGTCGGCCTCTCCGCGGAGAATCGTCAACGGCGTGCGGAGTTCGTGGCTTGCCTCCGCAAAAAATTGTGTGCGTCGGCTATCGATCGCTCTCAGTTGCTCATTGGCTTTCCGCAGTTCACGGGTGCGCAACTGAACCTCCGCCTCCAAGCGGTCCTGTACCGAAATCAGAGCAGCACGTTCGATCTCGAGAGCCTCGGCCATGCTGTTGAAACTTCGCGAGAGGGAAGCGAACTCGTCGCGTCCGGTCGCGGAAACGCGATGGTCGAGCTTGCCTGCAGCGATGGCTTTGGCGCTTTCGTTCAGTTCACGCACAGGTGTGGCGATTGATCGTCGCAGGACCAGGCCGAACCCCAGACTGCCCAGCATGAGCAACGCAGCGAAGCCGCCGGTCAGCAGCAGCAGCCGCCATTGTGCGCCACGGACGCCGGCGAGTTCCTCTCCAACCTCCCTGCGCTCATCGTGCAAAGCGGCTTCAATCATTTCTTCAAGATCGTTCTCTAATCGGTGCTCCACATCGTTGCGGAAGGCGTCTACGATGCCCTTTGGATCCCCCTTTGTTCGCTGGCTGAACAGTCGCTGGGCGGCCCGATCGATCGCCTCAAACAGCGCCTTGACGCGACCGACGAATCTGAGTTCGGCCTCCTCCTGGCGTCTATCGCTCCAATATCCGAGAGCACCGAGTTCCTCGCGAGTGGCGCCCTCCAGCTTGTAGAATCCGGATTTCACTGCTTCTCGTGCCGCTTCGAAATCCGGCATTTGCTCGGGCCCAAGCAGCAAGACTTCAGCGAGTTGCTCGGTGTAATTGTTGGCTTGCCCATTGAGTTCGGCGAGCGCCTCGAACCGCCCGTGGACGCTGTCGATTCGGCGGACGAATTCCTCTGTCAGCTGGAGTGTTGCGAATGCCAGTCCTGAAATCAGTCCGACAAGGGCGAGAATGACGATTTGAAATAGGAAGATGCGGCCTCGAACGGTCATGCGGTAATCCTGCCGGCGATCGGATAATGCCTCTCACCAAATTCTAACCGGAGCCCTCGCAAGCGTCTAATCGGAACCTCCTAAGTTCGAGCGGAGGGTGTGCGACGCCCTCATCGCCACGTTGGCGGCGAACTAGACGAGGTTTCGGTTGGCACAAGTAGATTTTCGGACCGACAGTGACGCCACCCTTCGGGAAAGGACACCGCCGGTGCTCTGGCCGATATGGCGAGCCGCACTGATCGGAACCTGTGTATCCCTGTGTGTGGCCATCATTGAATTCGGCCTCTCCGCGCTCCCGTCCGACGCCCGGCGAGCGCTCGAGATCCTGCTTGTCGCGATCATCGGGTGGACCCTGACGCCGTTCGACGACACCTTCGTTGCGATCGCCGCCGGGCTGGCAATGGCGCTGCTGGTCAACCGTGATCCAGGCGCGCTGTTTCATGCGCTCGGCGATGAGTTGATCTGGCTATTGCTTGCCTCCTTCATGTTGGCGGCCACCTTCAAGGCGAGTGGGGTCGCAGATCGCGTTCTCGGCCTCGTGACGGGGCGCATGCGATCGGTTCGCGCAATCGCCTATTCCTTGACGGCCGTCATGATCGCCACAGCCTTCGTCATTCCGTCGACCTCAGGTCGCGCAGCTTTGATGATCCCCGCCTTTCAGGCGATCGCGGGACGCTGTGGAAGCGCCCGGTTGCGAAGGGCCTTCGCGCTGCTGTTCCCCACTGTTATCCTGCTCTCGGCCATTGCATCGCCCGTCGGCGCCGGTGCCCATCTGCTGGCGATCGAAATGGTCGGCCGCCTCTCGGGTGTGAAAGTAAGCTATCTGGAATGGATCGCTTTCGGCCTGCCGTTTGCGGCCGTAAGCACCTTCCTTTCGGTCGAATGCCTGCTCCGGCTTTTCCTGTCGCCGGTCGAACGGCGGATGACCCTTTTGCAGCCAACGACGGTGACTAGTGGCGGTGCCGGATTGGCACGGCAGCCGATACTCTGGATCGCCGGCGGGGTTGTCACCGCGTGGCTGACCGAACCTGTCCACGGACTTGATGCCACCGTTGTCGCTCTTGGCGGCGCTCTCTTGGCCACACTTCCTAGAGTAGGCTCCGTGGCGTTTGGCGATGCAATCAAGAGTGCGGAGTGGAAGCTGCTCTTGTTTCTGGCGGCGACGATCTGCTTGGCAGACGGCCTGACGGCATCAGGCCTCAATCGATGGTTGATCGAGACGACTGTCGATCCGCTGCGCGGCGCCGGCTTGGGCCCGTTGGCGCTTATCTCCTTATTAGCCTTGCTTGGGCTTTTCAGTCATCTCGTGATCCACAGTCGCACGGCGCGTGTCTCGGTGCTGCTGCCCCCGGCGCTGATGCTCGCATCGACAGCGCGGCTCGACCCTCTCCTGGCAATGTTTGTCCTCGTCTCGGCGACCGGCTTTTGCCAAACCCTCGCGATCTGCGCGAAACCGGTGGCGCTTTTCGCGGGGGTCGACGAGGAAGGCTACGGCCCGAAAGACCTCGCCTTGCTCAGCTCAATCCTGCTGCCGATGCAGTTCATCCTCATCGTCGTGTTCGCGGTCGCCGTGTGGCCAGCCACCGGAGCCCTGCTCAACACGCTCCATCTGCAACTTGTTGGAGAGCCGTAGAATGTCGAAAAAGAAAGGATTGACGAAACGAAGACGGCTTCGAGTATTGGTCGCACCCTCCGGCTTTAAGGAGAGCCTCGGCGTTCGTGATGTCATCGCTGCATTGGCGCGCGGCGTTCGCAATGCCGTTCCGACAGCAAAGATCCTGGGCCTTCCAATGGTGGATGGCGGCGAGGATTTTACGCGGACCCTTGTTGAATTGTCTGATGGCGAGCTGCATTCCGTCACAGTGACGGGACCGGTGGGACAACCCGTGGCGGCCAATGTCGGTTTTCTCGGGCGAAGAAAGAAACGGACTGCAGTTCTGGAAATCGCGGCGGCTGCCGGGCTCCGGCTCGTCCCCACTGACATGCGTGACCCGACCCGCACTACAAGTTATGGGGTTGGTGAGTTGATTCGTTTTGCGCTCGATCTTGGCGCGGAAAGAATTCTGATCGGCTGCGGTGACTCGGGTGTCAACGATGCAGGAACCGGCATGGCCCAAGCATTAGGCGTGCGTCTGCTCGATGGCGGCGGCCGTCCCATTTCGGGGAGCGGCTCGGCCCTCTCATCGCTAGCTCGTGTCGATCTTTCCAGTCGTGATCATCGCCTTTCGAATGTTCGTGTCGACGTCGCGGTAAATCCCTACAACATGCTGCTCGGCGAGAGAGGCGTCGCTCGGGTGTTCGGCCCGCAAAAGGGTGCAACACCTGATCAGGTGGTTTTGCTCGAGCAGGGCATGGAAAATGTCGCTCACGTCGTTCGCCGCGACCTCGGCGTCGACGTGACGCCGCTTGTCGGCGGAGGAGCTTCCGGGGGACTCGGCGCCGGACTTCACGCCTTTGTTGGAGCCCGGCTGCATCCGCGCTTCGACCTGATCCTGCGGTATATGGATCTCGATCATCGGCTGTCAAACGCCGACATCGTCATGACAGCCGAGGGTGGCCTGGATGGTCAGACGAGCTTTGGAAAGATACCAGCCGAGATTGCCCGGCGCGCGAAACGTCACAATCTGCCCGTCATCGCCTTGGCCGGAACGATCGGAGCAGGTGCAGAGGCGACCCACGACATCGGCATCGATGCCTTCTTCAGCATTCTGTGCCGACCGTGTTCCCTCGAAGACGCGATCCGTGACGCCGACACGCTGCTGGCGAACGCTGCCGAGCAGGCATTCCGGCTGATGCGGGCGACGCGTGCTTTCAAGCTCAGATGACGGAGCGTGTTTCAGATGACGGAGCGTGTCAGCCAATGGCCGCGATGTCGCTAAGCGGCGGCCCTGACCGGCTCGAAGTCTATGTCGAGAACCGAATTTCGCGCTGCCCGGTGGGCGGGGAAGCCGAAGTCCAACCCAAACTTCACCCGATCGTGGTCCCCGCCTTGAGCTTCCTCGCCTCCTTCATGTTGGGAAGAAAAACCGTCAGCAGCCCGAGCAGCGGCAAATACGAGCAGACCTGGAAGACGAAATCGATGCCCTTCATGTCGGCGACGACGCCAAGCACGGCGGCCGCGATGCCGCCCATGCCGAAGGCGAAGCCGAAAAAGATGCCGGCGATCATGCCGACCCGGCCGGGCACCAGTTCCTGCGCGAATACGACGATGTTCGAGAAGGCCGAGGACAGGATCAGGCCGATCAGCACGGTGAGAACCATTGTCCACTCGAAATTGGCGTAGGGCAGGGCCAGGGTGAAGGGCAGCACGCCGGCGATCGAGAACCAGATCATCGCCTTCTGTCCGTAGCGGTCGCCGAACGGGCCGCCGAGCAGGATGCCCAGGGCCGAGGCGCCGAGGAACAGGAACAGCATGACCTGCGACATCTGCACCGAAACGCCGAATTTATGGATGGCATAGAAGGTGTAGTAGCTGGACAGGCTGGCGATGTAGGCGTTCTTGGTCAATACCAGCAAGGTCAGCACCGCCAGCGCGCCCAGGACCTTGCGGCGCGGGAAAGGCGAAACGAAGCCTGCCGCTTTGCGGGTGCCCTGTGCGGCGCGCAGGCGGCTGTACCAGCCGCCAACCTGCCACAGCACGATGATGCCGATCAGCGAGCCGCCGGCAAACCAGGCGATGCTGGTCTGGCCGAAGGGCACGACGATGAATGCTGCCAGCAGCGGCCCCATCGCCTGGCCGAAATTGCCGCCGACCTGGAACAGCGACTGCGCAAGACCGAACCGGCCACCGGAGGCGAAGCGGGCGATGCGCGAGGATTCCGGGTGGAAGATCGCCGAGCCGATGCCGATCAGCGAGGCGCCGATGAGGAGCAGCGAGTAATGTCCGGCATAGGCCAGCACGACCAGCCCGATCAGCGAAGAAGCCATGCCGTAGGGCAGCGAATAAGGCATCGGCCGCTTGTCGGTAATCATGCCGATCACCGGCTGCAGCAAGGATGCCGTCACCTGGAAGGTAAAAGTCAAAAGGCCGATCTGCCAGAAATCGAGACCATAATTGTCCTTCAGCAGCGGATAGATCGCCGACAGCAGCGACTGCATGATGTCGTTGATGCAATGGCAGAAGCTCACCGCCAGGATGACGGTGAAGGCCGTCGCCTGAGCTGAAATGTGGCTGGCCGCTGCCGGCTTGGCGTCGGCGGTTGCTGTGGTATCGGTCAAGGCAGGCTCCGTGGTCTTTTTGGCGGGCGCTCCCGCAGGCGGTCTTATAGGGCGCAGCCTTATACGTTGCTTGTCACGCGACTTCTTTCGTGGTTTGGTCCAATAGTTTCGCAAGTGGGCCATAGCTGATGCCGCATGGCAGGGAAATGTTCAGAGCGGGCGACACCGATCTCGGGCTGTTGCATGAGCGTCGCTGGCAATGGCTGGAAGAGGCCGTCGGGCCGGCAGTGGCGCTGCCGACCGAATATCCGGACGGCTACCATGTGCCACGGCACCATCATAGCCGCAGCCAGTTGCTGCACGCGCTGGTCGGTGTCGTGCTGGTGACGACGCGGCATGGGCGCTGGATGGTGCCTCCGGACCACGCGATGTGGATCCCCGCCGGCACCGAACATTCCGTCGAGATGCTGGGCGACGTCAGCATGCGGTCCGTCTATGTGATGCCGGAGGCCATTCCCGGCCTGCCGGACGGGTTGCGTGTCGTCGGCATCACCGACCTGATGCACAGCCTGATCGTGGAATCGGAAAAGCTGCCGCAAGGCGCCGAGCTGAAGGGGCGGGGCGGACTGATCATGAAGCTCCTGCTGCACGAAATCCCGAACCTGCCGGAACGGCCGCTCGGCCTTCCGTTCCCGTCCGATGCAAGGTTGGCGACGCTGTGCCGGCGCTTCGTCTCGGCACCGTCACCGCATGCGACGATCGACGAGTGGGCCGCTATCGTCGGCATGAGCCGCCGCTCTTTCACCCGCGCGTTCCACCGCCAGACCGGATTGTCGCTGTCGACCTGGCGTCAGCAGGCCTGTCTGTTCGCGGCGCTGCCACGGCTGGCCGACGGCGAGCCGATCACGAGGGTGGCGCTCGATCTCGGCTATGACAGCGTGCCGGCGTTCATCACCATGTTCAAGCGCATGCTGGGAGCCTCGCCACGCGGTTACATGCGGGGCGCCCGTGATGCTGGCGAAGGTGTGCGACGAACAAGTGGTCCGGCTCGGCCTGAGGCGCAGCCCTGAAGGGCGTCGCGTTCGACCGGCCTCATGCGACGCGCTTTGGGTTCTTGTTGTATGCATGTCGTTATCGCAAAACCGCTGCACAGTTTTGCGCGACACGCATTAATCGAACAGGCTCGACACCGATTCCTCGGTCGCCGTGCGCGAGATCGCCTCGCCCATCAGTTCGGCGATGGAGATGACGCGGATATTGGCGGCGTCCAGCACTGCCTGGGTCGGCTGGATGGAATCGGTGATGACCAGTTCCTGCAGTTTCGAGGCGCCGATGCGGGCGATGGCGCCGCCGGACAAAACGCCATGGGTAGTATAGGCGGTCACACTGGTGGCGCCATCGGCAAGCAGCGCATCGGCCGCATTGCACAGCGTGCCGCCCGAATCGATGATGTCGTCGATCAACAGGCAATCCTTGCCGCGCACGTCACCGATGACGTTCATGACTTCCGATTCGCCGGGGCGCTCGCGGCGCTTGTCGACGATGGCAAGCTGGGCGTCGATGCGCTTGGCGAGCGCGCGGGCGCGGACCACGCCGCCGACATCCGGCGACACCACCATGACATTGGCAAGCTGCTTGTATTTCGCCTTTACGTCGCGGGCCATGACCGGCACGGAAAACAGATTGTCGGTCGGGATGTCGAAGAAGCCTTGAATCTGGCCGGCATGGAGATCCAGGGTCAGCACCCGGTCGACGCCCGCCCTCGTGATCATGTTGGCGACCAGTTTGGCCGAGATCGGTGTGCGGCCCGAGGCACGGCGATCCTGCCTGGCATAGCCGAAATAAGGAATAACCGCAGTGATGCGCTTGGCCGAAGAGCGCATGAAGGCGTCGATCATGATGAGCAGTTCCATCAGATGATCGTTGGTCGGGAACGAGGTGGACTGCAGGATGAAGACGTCCTCGCCGCGCACATTCTCCTGGATCTCGACGAAGATTTCCTGGTCGGCGAAGCGCCTGACGCTGGCCTTGCCCAGCGGAATGTTGAGGTAGCGGGCGACTGATTCGGCCAGCACCCTGTTGGAATTGCCCGCGAAGAGCTTCATGCACCGTTCCTGGCGAAGGATTGAGAGACTCCGATAGCACTCCAGCCTCTTAGTCGGGCTTTTAGCGGCCCGCGCCGGTATTGCAAGCGTCGTGAATGGGAATCCGCCGGCTAATCTCAATAAACGCTTACGGCTTGACGATGCCGCGATAGGTCCACTTCGATGCCGACGGAATCGGGGATAGCTCTATCTTTCAGTCTGAGGATGGTCTTTTCCGAAAACCGGATTCACTTTTCGGAAATCATACTCCAGGTCAGCCGGCGCCGCCGCCAAGCCAGGTGGCGAACTGGTCGATTGTCTGGTCGGCAATTGCCTGCATGGTCGCCGGGGCGACCGCCGTCCAGCCTTCGCCGCCGCCAACAGAGGGCGCCTTCTGCTGGCCGTTGATGCGATGCAGCCGGTTGCCGGCCGGGTCATAGATGTCCCAGACATAGATGACGGTAGTGTCCTTGCCTTCCGTCATGGTCGAGAAATAGCCCTTGAGCACATGTGTTGGGGTCTGGTCGGTGCTGCCGGCCAAGGTGATGCCGCGCTGCCTGGCGCGTGTCTGAAGCTCGGCGGTCAGCGGTGTCGCGGCTTCTACCGAGGCGCCGACGATCGGCGCCACCTGCAGCCGGGTCCGCGCAATGGCAGCCGCGCTTTTGGCGGGCGGCACGGCTGCTGCAGCGGAAGGCTGCGCCGTATCTGCAGTTTGCGCGGTGCCGGCAGGCTGAGCCGGAGTTGCGGGGGGCGTCGCGGCACCTCCGGCTCCGGAGAGGGATTGCGTCGATTGCGGGGCAATGGCCGAGGGTTCGAGAACGTCCTTCGCATTGGTGCAGGCCGCCAGTGCCAGCGCCACGAGCAATGACACGGTCGTCACATGCGATCGTCTCATTAGCCTGAAAACTCCTTGGCGACGAACGCCCCTCACACTCTCTCCATTATGGATTCACTGCACGATCAAGTCGAGATCATGGCGGGACAGCGGCTTCGGCTGGGATTCGGTGGTCAGATAGGTGCGGCCAAGCGTCATCGCGGTTTCGGTTTCGGAGTCCATGATGATCATATGGGCGAACAGCGTCATGTTCGGCGCAATCGGTTCGGGATTACCCTGATAGAACATCGGCATATCCATCCAGGACGGGGTGAAGCGGGCGCCGAGCGAATAGCCGCAGGCATTGAGCCGGTGCTTGGTCAAGTTGTGGGCTTCGAGGGTGCGGGCATGGGCGTCGAACACGTCGCCGAACGTATTACCGGGCGTCATCGCCTTCTCGACTGCAAGTAGCGCGGCGCGGGCGGCATCGAACAATTCCTGGTGGCGTTTCGATACCTTGCCGGTCAACGCCGTGCGCATCATTGCCGCATGGTAGTGGTGGAAGACACCGGCCCATTCGAGCGTCAGCTGGTCGTTCTTGGTGAGCTTGCGGCGACCGGCCTTGTAGCGGCAAAGCAGGGCGTCGACTCCGGAGCCGATGATGAACTCGTTGGCCGGATAATCGCCGCCGCCGGCAAAGATCGCACCTTGCATGGCGGCGAGGATCAGCGCCTCATCGCCACCCTGCTTGATCAGCGGCAGTGCTGCGTCCAGCGCGTCGTCGGCCAGATTTGCGGCTTTTTCCGCCTTGGCGATTTCTGCCGGGCTCTTGAATAGCCGTAGCCGGCTGACAATGCCGGAGGCATCCGCGATCTGCCCGAAGGTCTGCAACTGCTCGTCGAGGCGCCGGCCATTATAGGCGGTCAGGCCGTGGGTGTCGTATTCGACGCCGATCCGGGCGCCGAGCAGGTCAAGCTCGTTGAGCAGATTGCGCAGATCTACCGCCGGATTGGCGCCGTTGCGGTCCGTCCACAAAACGATGTTGTCGATGATCGAGGTGTGGCGCGCCTGGCGCAAGTCGGCCGAACGCGTCAGCAGCACCATCGAGCCGTCGGCCTTGACCACCAGGCACTGGAAAAAGCAGAAGCCGAAGGTGTCGTAGCCGGTTAGCCAATACATGCTTTCCTGGGCAAACAGCAGGACGGCGTCGAGCTTCTTTTCGGCGATCTCGATCATCAGTCGATCGCGCCGCGCGTCGAATTCCGAGCGTTCGAAATGCAGCGCCATCAGTCAGCCTCCAAAACGATTGCCGAAACCTGCCGCCCGTAGTCGGGCTCGTTGCGATGCGTGCTGCGCCGATAGGAGTAGAAAAGCTCTTCCTCGGCATAGGTGCAGCGGCCAAGTCCTTCGGCATTGACGCCAGCCTTGGTCAGCCGGTCGACCGTGTAGCGGTTGAGATCGAACATCGCGTGTCCGGCATTTGCGGAGGGCGCGAAATAGCGGGCACTGCCAGCATCGGCGTCGACGAAACGGGTGACAAATTCCGGTCCGACTTCGTAATTCCGTGGGCCGATCGAAGGACCGAGCACTGCGATGATGCGGTCGCGCCGGGCGCCGAGGCTTTCCATTGCCGCGATGGTGTTTTCCAGCACTCCGGTGAAAGCGCCTTTCCAGCCGGCATGGGCGGCGCCGATAATGCGCGCCTCGGCGTCGGCGAAGAGGACCGGTCCGCAGTCGGCGGTCGAGGCACCGACGGCAATGCCCGGCCGGTCGGTGACAATGGCGTCGGCCTTGGGCCGCTCGCCGGCAAAAGGCTCCCTGGCAATGACGACGTCCGGCGAATGAACCTGGTGAGCGGTCAGCAGATGGTTTGCAGGCACGCCCATCCATTCGGCGACCCGGCGGCGATTCTCGCGCACCAGCGTCTGGTCGTCGTTCGAGCCGGTGCCGATGTTGAGGCCTCGGTAGATGCCGCTGGAAATGCCGCCGACGCGCGTGAAGTAGCCGTGGCGGATGCCTTGCGCCGTTTCCAGCAAGGGCGACCGAACGGGATCCGGTTTGGTCTGATTCAGCATGGCGGCTTTGTTGTCCGTATAGGCGATTTCGTCAAGCGAGTTGAAGGGGCGCAGTTGAAGGCTGGTCAGTTGAAGGCTGGCGCAGTTGATGTCGGCCGCTAGTCGGAGACGGGAGAGTGGGAGAGGCGGCAGCGAAAAGTCAATCCATGCTTGGAAACGGCGGAACGGCAATGCCGGCGGGGAGGACGGCAAGCACCTTGAAGAGTTCGCCCATGGCCAGCGGGCCGGCGAGGCGCTCGACGTCGGCCGCGATCTTTTCGCGAGCTGCCTCATCGGCATTGGCGCCGAGCCGGCCAGCTCGTTCGAGAAGCCCCATCTTGAGCAGGAATTCACCTTGCGTTGAGAGGTGGGCATCGAGGCTGTGTGCCCGAACGGTTGCCGCGAGGGCAGCGAAATCGACATGGGCTGTGAGATCGGCCCGCCCCGGATTGGCCAGCACGTCCTCATGACGGTGCTTGCGCAAGGCCTGCAAGGTGTCGCCGATCCCGGGCTGGAGGTGACCGTAGTCGAGAAACAGGCCGGCGCCGCCAAATCCGGCAAGTCGCCCGGCGATGGCCGCCATCAGGGCGGCGCGGGCTGGCGCCACCTCGACGATCGCACCTTCCGGCGCATTCTCGGCACCCTCCGGCAGCAGCATCGGGTCGAGCGAGCCGGCGCCGACGAAAAAGCGCAGCCGGTTCGCATCGTCGAGACCGATCATCCGCTCGCGCCAGCCGGCTCCGGCGCGGACGAACTGGCGGATGGGCACCGCGTCAAACAGCTCATTACCAACAACCAGAAGCGGCGCCTGCGGTAGTGTGTCCACGGCCTCATGCCAGGCGACGGTGGCCGACGTCCCGGCAAGCGTTCGTTTCTGGACCTCGGTCAACCGCGGACTGGTCTCGATCAAGGCGAACGATGCGCTGGCGGTAAGCGTCGGATCGAGCCGCGAAAGCGTGCGCAGCATATCTCTCATCAGCGTGCCGCGGCCGGGGCCTATTTCGGCGATGGCGACCGGCGTCGGCCGGTCGATCGCCAGCCACGCCTGGTAGAGCCAGATGGCGACCAGTTCGCCAAACATCTGGCTGATCTCCGGCGCGGTGACGAAGTCGCCGGCGGCGCCGAACGGCTCGCGTGTCGTATAGTAGCCGTCCAGCGGATCGAACAGGCAGAGCGCCATGTATTCGCTGATGGGGATCGGTCCCACCGCACCGATCAGCTCGGCGATGCGGGTCTTCAGCCGCGTCATGCCGGCTGCGGTTTTGTCACCGGCTTGGCTGTAGCCATCGCCCAGATGCCGGCCAGCACCATCGGCAGTGACAGCACCATTCCCATGGTGAGCCAGCTCGTGCCAAGGAGGTAGCCAAGCTGCTGGTCGGGCTCGCGAAAGAATTCGACGAAGATGCGCGAGGCGCCATAGCCGGCGATGAAGGCGCCGCCGACGAAGCGCGGCGTCTTCAGCTTGAGCCGCGAATGGGTGAGGAAGCGCAGGATAAGGAACAACACCAGCCCTTCGAGGAGCGCCTCGTAGATCTGGCTCGGATGGCGTGCAAATGGACCGCCATTGGGGAATTCGAATGCCCATGGAACGTCGGTCGGCCGGCCCCATAGTTCGGAATTGATGAAGTTTGCCAGGCGAACGAGGCCAAGCCCCACCGGCACGCCGGCGGCAACCACGTCGAACAGCGACCATGTGCGGATGCCGCGAGACCGGGAAAACAGCGTCATTGCGAGAATGACGCCGATCAGGCCGCCATGAAACGACATGCCGCCCTGCCAGACGGCGACGATATCGAGCGGATTGGCGATGTAGCGCGGCAGGTCGTAGAACAGCACGTAGCCGGTGCGTCCGCCGAGCACCACACCGATGGCTGCCCAGACGATGAAGTCGTCGAGGTCGACGGGCTTCATCGGCAGGGTGCCGTCGGGCCACAGTTTTGGGTTGGTGACGAGGCGCTTGGCATACCACCAAGCGAACAGAATGCCGACGATGTAGCCGACGCCGTACCAATGCACCGCCAGCGGTCCGATCCGGACGATGACCGGGTCGATGTTGGGAAAGGGCAGGGCGGCCAGCGGCAGCAAATATTCGCTCAACAGGGTCTCCGGGTTCCCAATCAGGTTCGGGCGCGGACCATGCGGCAGGCTTTTGGCGGGGTCAAGGCAAGCATATGCTTGCATTCCGAATCGCGCGCCACTACGTCAATTCGACCAAGCGAGGATTTGCCATGGCGACCGGACCGAACCGCATTCTCGATGAATTCGCCAAGCTGATGACCGATGCAGCCGGTGCCGCGCAAGGCGTGCGGCGCGAGGTGGAGACCGCCTTCAGGGGCCAGGCCGAGCGCATACTCAACTCCATGGACGTGGTGCAGCGCGAGGAATTCGAGGCCGCTCGCGACATGGCGGCGAAGGCCAGGGAAGAAAACACCCGCCTCGCCGCTCGCATCGAGGCGCTCGAGGCCAGGCTTGCCGAATTGACCGGTCAACCAGCGCCTGCGGCTGCGTCAAAGCCGCGTGCAAAAAAATAACAAGAAATAAATCGTTAAACTTTTCCACAAAGCCGGATCGCAAAAAGCGCTTTGTCGTGAATCGCTTACCGGTACTGCGTGAATCTTTGTGACAGCGCCTTTCCACATGCGAATGACGCAGTGCGAAAAATTTGGCTGGTCACGCGACTCCCGATCAATAGACTGAATTTGTTGCATGATTCGGAGCAGGGTCATGCGCCGGGCGGTGGGGTCCGGTCCGGGGTCTTTGCGTTGACGAAGTCCTGGCCGTCCGAGTTCTAGGCAGAATTGTTCGAGTGTGCCTCTCCCGCGGAGCGTGTGGTGGCGCTCCCAGAACGACAGGAAGCATTTCATGGAACTTCTCGAACTCGAATTCTCCCGCGAAATCCATCCGGTGGATGTTATCGAGCAGGTGGCGCACAATAACGATTGGTCCTTCGAGCGGGCTGGCGACGACGAGATCTCGATCTCGGTTGCCGGAAGCTGGACCGACTACCACGTTTCATTCTCCTGGATGGAGGACTACGAGGCGCTGCACCTGGCCTGCGCCTTCGACATCAAGGTCCCGGAGGCGCGCGCGCTCGAGGTGATGCGGCTGCTTTCGCTGATCAACGAGCAGATGCTGTTTGGCCATTTCGATCTCTGGGAGCAGGAAGGCGCCATCATGTTCCGCCAGTCGCTGCTGCTGGCTGGTGGGGTCGAGCCGTCGAGCCAGCAGGTCGAGGTGCTGCTGTCGTCGGCGCTGGAGGCCTGCGAATGCTATTTCCAGGCGTTCCAGTTCGTCGTCTGGTCGGGAACTTCGGCCAAGGATGCGTTGGCCGGCGTGCTGTTCGAAACTTACGGAAACGCCTGACCGTCGATGGTTTCGAGCAACGCGCGAAAACCCGAGATCAGCTTTGCCGATTTCGACCGCGTCGACATCCGCGCCGGCACGATCGTCGAGGCCGAGCCTTTTCCCGAGGCGCGCAAGCCGGCGATCAAATTGAAAATCAACTTCGGTCCCGTGATCGGGGTGAAGAAATCCTCGGCCCAGATCACGAAATATTATACGCCCGAAACCCTAATCGGCCGGCAGGTGTTCGCTGTGGTCAATTTCCCGCCGCGTCAGATCGGGCCATTCATGTCGGAAGTGCTGACGCTCGGCTTTCCTGACGAGGAGGGCGCCGTCGTCCTTGGCGCGATCGAGCGCAAGGTGCCGGACGGCGGCAGGTTGTTCTAGCTGCGCTGTTGTTCACGCAGCCAGTTTACGCGTGGTACCCAGCGCCTCTTCGACCGTTTCCATGAACATTTCCGCGCAGGTCTTCCAGCTGTAGCGCATCGCGCGTTGCCGCGCCTCGGCGCGGTCGACGTGAAGGGCGGCGAGCGCTGCTTGCCGCAGGTCGTCCGACACCGCGCCGCCGATGCCGTCACCCACAATATCGATCGGTCCGGTGACTGGATAGGCTGCGACCGGCGTGCCGCTGGCCAGCGCCTCGATGATGACGTTGCCGAACGTGTCGGTACGGCTGGGGAAGACGAAGGCATCGGCCGAAGCGTAGATCTCGGCCAGTTCGTCGTTCGGACGATGGCCAAGGAAATGGGCATCGGGATATCTGGCCTTCAGCTTCGCCAATTCCGGCCCTTCGCCTACGATCACCTTGCTGCCCGGCAGGTCGAGGTCGAGGAAGGCCGGCAGGTTCTTTTCGATCGCGACGCGGCCGACGCAGAGGAAGATCGGTCCGGGAAATCCCAGGTCCTTTCGTTTGTCCGGCCGAAAATGATCGGTGTCGACGCCGCGCGTCCACGGCCGGAGCTTGGTGAAGCCGCGCGCCGCAAGATCGTCGGCAAGCGACTGGGTGGCAACCAGCGTGCCCTGTCCTGAATTGTGGAAATCACGCAGCCAGCGATAGGCCCATGCTTCAGGCACCGGCAGGCGCGCGCTCAGATATTCCGGAAAACGTGTGTGATAGCTGGTCGTGAACGGGCGGCCGGCGTTGCGGCAGTAGCGCCGGGCCATAATGCCGAGCGGTCCTTCGGTGACGATATGGATGTGGTCCACCTTGCGTGCCTCGATCAGCTGCGCCACGCGGTGCGGCGTCGTCAGCGCCAGCCTGATATCGGGATAGGTCGGCAGAGGCAGGGTGCGAAAGATATTCGGCGTCAGGAAGTCCGTCTCGATATCGAAGGATTTCAGGGTCTCCGAGAGACGCTCCAGCGTGTGGACGACGCCGTTGACTTGCGGGCGCCAGGCGTCGGTGACCATCAGGATGCGCATGGCGGTCCCTTGGCGGCAAGCTTGATTGTCTCGCCGCGACGCCTGAGCGGCGACCACGCCGCAGCTCGGGCGTCGCACCAGCGCACCCGGGCAGGCGCGGGGTCGAAATGAGGCCGCAGGGCCGAATCAATCAGGATCGCGCGCTTCATTGGCGCTCTTCACCATGGTTTCATGACGGGCCGATGAAGGCCGGGTGTCGCTGCCGTCAAGCGGGGACCTTGATCACCGCCCGAAGGCCGCCGAGCGGGCTGCGTTCGAGGACGATGTCGCCGCCATGGCTGCGGGCAATGTCTCGTGCGATGGAGAGGCCAAGGCCGGTGCCGCTGGCGTCGAGGTTGCGGGCCTCGTCCAGCCGCACGAACGGCTTGAATACATCCTCTCGCTTTTCGGGCGGAATTCCCGGGCCGTCATCGTCGATGGTGACGAGCAGCGAACCGCGCCCATGATTGGCATTGATCTCCACCGTCTTGGCATAGCGGAATGCATTGCCGACGACGTTGGACAGCAGCCGCGCAAAGGCATTGGGGCGCACGTGCACATGCGGATCGCCGACAAGCACGGTCGACAGCTTGCGCTTGCGCAGCGCGGCTTCCTCGCGAAGCTTGTCGAAGAAGGCTTCGAGATCGAACTGACCGGCATCTTCCGAAGCTTCGCCGCGTGCAAAGGCAAGGTAGCCTTCCAGCATCGACTGCATGTCGTCGATGTCCTGGTCGAGTGCCTGGGTATCGGCCGCCTTGGTCCCGGCAAGCGCCAATTGCAGCTTGAAGCGGGTGAGGATGGTCCTCAGATCGTGGCTGACGCCGCTCAGCATGGCGGTACGCTGCTCGAGCTGGCGTTCGATGCGTTCGCGCATTTGTATGAAGGCAAAGCCGGCGCGGCGGACCTCCTCGGCTCCGCGCGGGCGAAAATCGCGCGGCATCGGCCGGCCCTTGCCGAAGCTCTCGGCCGCCTCGGCCAGCGTCAGAATCGGCCGGATCTGGTTGCGCAGGAAGGGAATGGCGATCATCAGCAGCACCAGCGAGGTGCCGACCATCCAGATCAGGAAAATATGGGTGTTCGATGCATAAGCCTGGCTGCGGCGCACGAAGACGCGCAGCACCTTGTTCTCGAGCTGGACGCGGACCTCGACGATATTGGAATTGCCGACCGTATCGATCCAGAACGGACGGTTGATCTGGCGGGTGATCTCGGACGAGAGGATCTCGTCGAGGATCGAGAAGAACGGCTTTGGCCCGGGAGGCGGCAGCGGGTCGGGCGGTAGGAGGTCGACCTTCAGCTGCATGCGATCCTGGGCGATGCGGATGACGTTGGCGTAGTCGGCGTCGTGAGGATAGGTCTCTATCAGGTCGATGATGGCGGCGATGTCGCGCACCGTGGCCTGCGACAGGCGTTGCGTCACGGTCTGCCAGTGGCGCTCCATGAAGACAAAGGCGACGACCGACTGCAGCATGATCATTGGCGCGATGACGATGATCAGCGAGCGGGCATAGAGCCGCTTCGGCATGTAAAGCGACACCAGGCGCCAGAAACGGTTCCAGGCGCGCGGCACGGCCTTGAGCGCCCGCGTCGCGCGGGCGCTGAAGCCGCCATCTCCCGGCCGTTCGAGTTGCGTGGTCGCCATTCGTCCTTTCGCTCACCGGGACCCGGCAAAGGGCCGCTGTCGGCGGCATTCTATTCCACGCTGAGCCGTTCTGGAATAGCCGTTTGAGTTCAAGTGGTTAGGCTGTCAAACCCGTGTTTATCAAGCATTGATAACAAAGGGTTTATTCCCGAATTGTCAAACTGCGGGAGCTTATGCCTTTGGGTCCGGTGCCGCTTCGTTTGGTAGGTTTCTGATCTCATATAAGCCATTTTCTTGAACTCACCAGGGCTGAGTTGGCGCCTCCGAACGGTGCCGTTCGGCAGGGCGTAAAGTGTGGCGACGAAAAGATCGCTATGCCGTTTTTCGGCTTCCGGTTCCGACAAGACCGACACCCATGTTTTCCTCCGGCGCCCATCGGAAATGATCAAGCGATTCGAACTCATGGCCCTCAAGGACCGAGGGTCGTGATCGGAGTTGCTGACCGCACGCTCGACGCGATCCAGGGCCATGCGGCATAAACTGCAGGCGACGACTACGGGGACGTGACGATCACTGCGAAGGCCGCTACGATTGCGCGGCTACCTCGGTATGAGTTTTGAAAGCAACGTCACGCCGAACTACGACACGGCCACTCCCCGTAAATTAACGGTAAGCACGCGATTGAACACTTGCAGTTGTCAAGGCGTTTCCACTCCGGAACATTGACCCTCTGCTAGCGGATGAAGCAGCTCTACCGGTGCACTAGCCACTTGATCCGAGTCAACATACCCCATAGACCGGTGTGGGGGACATCAACTGTGGACAAAAAAAGCCTTACCGAACGCGATATTTGCACGAAGTTCATTCTACCGGCCGTCAAGCGCGCCGGGTGGGACGACATGGTGCAGGTTCGGGAGGAGGTCTATTTCACCAAGGGCCGGATCATCGTGCGTGGCAAGCTGGTGACCCGCGGAAAAGCCAAGAAGGCCGACTTTGTTCTCTACTACAAACCTAACATTCCGATCGCGCTGATCGAGGCGAAAGACAACAATCACAGCGTCGGCGACGGTATCCAGCAGGGTCTTGACTACGCTGCGACGCTGGACGTTCCCTTCGTGTTTTCGTCGAATGGCGATGGCTTCGTGTTTTATGACCGCACCGGCCGGAGCGTCCCTATCGAAGCGAACCTTGGCATAGACGCCTTCCCGTCTCCTTCCGACCTGTGGGCGCGCTACCGCACATGGAAGGGCCTTGAGCCGGAGGCCGAGCAGATCGTCCTAGAGGACTACTACGACGATGGAAGTGGCGAGCAGAAGCGCTACTATCAAGTTATTGCAGTCAATCGCGCGGTCGAGGCAATTGCCAAGGGGAAGACCCGGGTGCTGCTTGTTATGGCAACCGGCAGCGGCAAAACTCGGACTGCCTTTCAGATCATTTGGAGGTTGTGGAAGTCTCGACAGTGGAATCCGGAGGGCAAGAAGCGGATCCTGTTCCTCGCCGACCGAAACGTGTTGATCGACCAGACCATGGTGAACGACTTTCGCCCATTCGGGGCGGCAATGGCGAAACTTTCGACCAACGCCAAGACCATCGAGAGGCAGGACGGCACCACGCTCGATTTGACGCTGGCGCTCGACAAAAAGCGACGGATCGACACCGCCTTTGAGATCTATCTTGGGCTTTATCAGGCGATCACAGGGCCTGAAGATCGGCAGAAGCTCTATCGCGAGTTCTCGCCCGGCTTCTTCGACCTGATTGTGATCGACGAATGCCATCGCGGCAGTGCGGCCGAGGATTCTGCATGGCGGGAAATCCTTGACCATTTTTCTGGCGCGACGCAGATCGGCCTTACCGCGACGCCGAAAGAAACCGAATATGTGTCCAACATGGACTATTTCGGCGAGCCAGTCTTTACCTATTCGCTGAAGCAGGGAATCAGCGATGGCTTCCTCGCGCCCTACAAGGTCATCAAGGTTCACATCGACCGCGACGTGGAAGGCTATCGTCCGGAACTCGGGCAGCTCGACCGCGACGGCAACGAGGTCGAGGACCGCATTTACAACGCCAAGGATTTCGACCGGAACATCGTGCTCGACGACCGCACGGTGCTGACCGCGAAGAAGATCACCGAGTTCCTCAAGGAAAGCGGCGACCGTTTCCAGAAGACCATCGTGTTCTGCGTCGACGAGGAGCACGCCGCGCGGATGCGGCAGGCGCTTGTCAACGAGAACGCCGATCTGGTCGCCGACAACCAGCGCTATGTAATGCGCATCACCGGCAGCGACAAGGACGGCCAGGACCAGCTCGGCAACTTCATCGACCCGGAGTCGAAATATCCCGTGCTAGTGACAACCTCGCGGCTTTTATCCACCGGCGTCGATGCGCAGACCTGCCGGCTGATCGTGCTCGACCGCGCGATGGGCTCCATGACGGAGTTCAAGCAGATCGTCGGGCGCGGCACCCGCGTCCACGAAGACACGAAGAAATTCTTCTTCACGCTGATCGACTTTCGCGGCGCGACCAGCCATTTCTCCGACCCGGATTTCGACGGCGATCCGGTGCAGATTTACGAGCCGGGCGACGGCGATCCGATCACGCCGCCCGATGACGCGCCGCGGGGCGACGATGCCATCCCGCCCACACCCGGCGACGAGGAAACCGTGGTCGATCAACCTGGCCTGCCGCTGCAGCCCGGAGGCCCGATCCGAAAGATTTATGTCGAAGGCATAGGCGCCCGCATCCTCGCCGAGCGCGTTGAATATCTCGACGAGAACGGCAAGCTCGTCACCGAATCTTTGCGCGATTTCACCAAGACGGCGCTGAAGAAGCGCTTCGCCAGCCTAGACGATTTTCTTAGGCGATGGAAATCCGCCGAGCGAAAACAGGTGATCATCGAGGAACTGGAAGCCGAGGGCCTGCCGCTCGACGTGGTGGCCGACGAACTAGGCAAGGACCTGGATCCCTTCGATCTGATCTGCCACGTCGCTTTCGACAAGAAGCCGCGGACCCGCCGCGAGCGGGCCGAGAACGTCAAGAAACGCGACGTGTTTACCAAATACGGACCACAAGCCCGCGCCGTCCTCGACGCTTTGCTTGAAAAATATCGCGACGAGGGCGTTCTCAATCTCGGTGATGCCAACGTGCTGAAGGTGACACCCTTCACCGCAATGGGTAGCGTCGTCCAACTCATCGGGGCTTTCGGCGGCAAGCAGGGTTTTGAAAAGGCCGTCCACGAGTTGCAGGACGCGCTATATCAGGAGACTGCCTGAGTATGCCAATCAAAGAGTTCGAAGGGAACTTTGTGTCGTTCGGCTTGACCTATCCCCCGCTGAGATCCCAGACCTTCTCGATCGGCACGCCAAAAACTATCCCGGCGCACACGCACTTGAAGCGGCCGCCCTGACTTTGGTGGAGACAACCTTTGGACCAGATGCATCGGCTGAATGTGTGCAGAGTGTGTGCAAATAGGGTGGCGGCGACAGGCATATGGGCCGAACACGCGAGAGCAATTCGCCGAAGGAGGTTTCGTCGGCTCTGTCGGAGGGCGTCGCACTAGCACGTAGCGGCGAGGTGGCGGGGGGCGTTGAGCGTATTCGGCGCTTGCGCAATCTCGGTCAATCCTTCGCCTCGAAGCAAATGAGGTTCCTGGAACCGACGCGAGCGGTAATCCTGGATAGTGTGATCCGTAACGGCCTCGGCTATGGGGAAACGGCGATCGGCTACGCTGAGTTCTTGAACGATTGCCAAACGATTTTGACTAGCGTTCGCAGATCGGGCCAGCTTAGGGATAAGCAGGCCGCAGGATTGCGCATCTGCGACATCGAGGCGGCGATCTTCGCAAAACTGCAGGGATATTGAGCATGATCGTCCGCAGCACCGTAAAATCCATTCAGGACATCATGCGCCAGGACGTCGGCGTGGATGGCGATGCGCAGCGCATCAGCCAACTCACCTGGCTGTTCTTCCTCAAGATCATCGACGATCAGGATCAGGAACTCGAACTGACCAAGGACGGCTACCGCTCGCCGATCCCGGAAAAATTCCAGTGGCGCAACTGGGCGGCGGACCCGGAGGGCATCACCGGGCAGACCATGCTCGACTTCATCAACGATGAGCTATTCCCGGCGCTGAAGGGCTTGCAGCTTTCCGCCAAGCTCGGCGACCGCCGCCGCGTCGTGCGAGACGTGTTTGAGGACGCCTACAACTACATGAAATCCGGCCAGTTGCTGCGGCAGGTGGTCAACAAGATCAATCAGGTCGATTTCAACAATCTAGACGAGCGGCGGCACTTCGGCGAGTTCTACGAGCAGTTGCTCAATGATCTTCAATCGGCCGGCAATGCGGGAGAATATTACACGCCGCGCGCCGTGACCGCCTTCATGGTCGATCGTATAGACCCGTATCCCGGCGAGCTCCTGTTCGATCCCGCCTGCGGCACGGGCGGGTTTCTCACGTGCTCAATCCGCCACATGGAGACAAAGGGCTACGTCCGCACGCCGAAGCAGCGCGAGACGATGCAGGGCGCGTTGCGCGCGGTGGAGAAGAAGCAGCTTCCGCACATGCTCTGCGTCACCAACATGCTGCTGCACGGCATCGAAGACCCGAGCTTCGTGCGCCACGACAATACGCTGGCCCGACCGCTGATTTCGTGGAGCAAGGACGAGCGCGTCGATATCGTCGTCACCAATCCGCCCTTCGGCGGAAGGGAGGAAGACGGCATCGAGAACAATTTCCCGACCTTCCGCACCAAGGAAACCGCCGACCTGTTTCTCGCCCTGATCGTGCGCCTTCTGAAACCGGACGGCCGCGCCGCCGTAGTGCTGCCGGACGGCACGCTGTTCGGCGAGGGCGTGAAGACGCGACTCAAGGAACATCTGATGGAGGAGTGCAACCTCCACACCATCGTTCGCCTGCCCAATTCCGTGTTCAAGCCCTATGCCTCGATCGGCACCAATCTGCTGTTCTTCGAGAAGGGCGCGCCGACGAAGGACATCTGGTTCTACGAGCACCGCGTGCCGGAAGGTCAGAAAGCGTATTCGATGACCAAGCCGATCCGGCTGGGGCATTTTCAGGGCTGCATCGACTGGTGGGGTGGCAAGGACCGGCAGGGCAGCGAGGAGACGCCGCAGGCGTGGCGCGTCACCACCGAGGAGGTGAAGGCGCGCGGCTACAATCTCGACATCAAGAACCCGCACGCGGTGGCCGACGATCACGGCGACCCGGAAACGCTGCTTAGCGAGCTTGCCCGTGTCGAAGCCGAGACGACGGCATATCGAGACCAGTTGAAGGCGATCCTTGCCGAGGCGCTGGCACGATGAATGCAGAACGCCTTCTAAAGCATTACGAGACGATAGCCGACGCGCCCGACGCGATTGCTAGGCTGCGCCGCTTTATTCTCGATCTGGCGGTGCGCGGCAAGCTCGTGCCGCAGGATGTGAGCGACGAACCGGCATCGGAACTGCTGACGCGAATCGCCAAGGAGCAGGCGCGGCTGGTGAAGCATGCCAGGATCGCTACCCCAAAGAAGGTTATTGGTGACGATCCTGAGTTCCAGCTTCCGCGTGGATGGGCTTGGACAACGCTCGGAGCGGTTTCAACCGTCACGATGGGGCAAAGCCCGCCGGGCGAAACCTACAACACAACCGGCGAAGGAGTGCCACTTATCAACGGGCCAGTCGAGTTTACACCGGGTCCATTCGGCAAGACCGTCGTCAATCAGTTCACCACGGCTCCGACGAACTTCTGTGAAGAAGGGGACCTGCTTATTTGTGTGAGAGGTTCAACTACTGGTCGCACCAACGTCGCAGGATTCCGAGCATGTATTGGTCGGGGCGTGGCTGCCATTCACTCTAGCTTCGATGATGGCTTTGTTCGCCTTTTTGTCTGGAAGGCGAGGTATGATATCATTGAAATGGGTCGAGGAATTGCTTTTCCGAGCGTCAGCAAGAAGCAAGTTGAAGACTTGGCTTTCCCCCTCCCGCCACTCGCAGAGCAGCACCGCATCGTCGCCAAGGTCGAGGAGTTGATGGGCCTGTGCGACCGGCTGGAGGCGGCCAGAGCGAACAGGGAGGCCACGCGCGACCGCTTGGCGGCGGCGAGCCTCGCCCGCCTCGACGCGCCCGATCCCGAAGCCTTCCAGGCCAACGCCCGCTTCGCCCTCGACGCGCTGCCGGCGCTGACCACGCGCTCCGACCAGATCAAGCAATTGCGTCAGACCATCCTCAATCTCGCCGTGCGCGGCAAACTCGTGCCGCAGGATGCGAACGACGAACCGGCGTCGGAGTTATTGAAGCGGATTTTCGCCCTACCATGGACGAAGAAACGAAAGTTGTTTGATCTTGAACCGGACGATGATGCCTTGGCAGACGCATTCCCGCTTCCTAGCGGATGGGAGTGGGCTTCCGTAAACGCCCTTGTCCGTCGGAACGAGACTGTGACCTACGGCATCTTGAAGGCCGAATGGGTCGCCGATGGCGTGCCCACTGTTCGAGTCACGGAAATGAAGACGGGCATAATTGATGTTGCCAGGCTTCCTAAATGTGACCGCGCCCGCGCTGCGAAGTTCCAGAAGACCACACTTGTGCCGGGCGATTTGCTCATTTCGAAGGATGGCACCATCGGTAAGACTGCCTTCGTGCCGCCAGAACTGGCAGGTGGGAACATCACACAGCATATGCTCCGGTTTCCGATCTGTGACCTCGTGTATCCGCAATACATCCGTCTCACCATCGACGCACCGTTCTGCCAAGCGTGGATGGCGGGCGAGACGAAGGGAGTGGCGTTGCAAGGGGTCAACGTCGGCGATTTCCGACGTATGCCAATTCCTCTCCCACCCCTCGCCGAACAACACCGCATCGTCGCCAAGGTCGATGCACTCATGGCGCTGTGTGACCGGCTGGAGGCAAGCCTCACAACCACCGCTGCCAGCCGCCGCCGCCTGCTTGACGCGCTGCTCGCCGAGGCGCTGGCGCCCGCCGAGGATCGCGAACTGGAGGCGGCCGAATGACGGACTCGCCGAGGTGATACTCGCCGAGGTGATCGAGTTATGACATTGTTCGCGCTGGTGAGCGATATGGATCGATAGCAGGCACCGCGCGAAGGAGAGTTCACGTGGCAAGCTTGACCGAAAAGACAGACACCGAAATCAATCAATGGATACACAACCACGAGCAAAAGGGTGCGACAAGCGCACAGCTTTACCTGCAATTGCTAGAGGAGCGCGCACGCCGGAGTCAGGGAAAAGGTCACCTCAGTATCGACATATCTCTGGAACTGCTTGTCCAGGCGGCAATCGAGCAGCGGTGCGTCACCTATGGGGATTTGGCAAAGGCAAGCAAAGTCGAATGGGGCCAGGCCCGGCATCGGATGAGCGGCGCGAATGGGCATCTGGATCGACTGCTCGATGTTTGTCATGCGCGCGGCTTGCCTATGCTGCCTGCAATCTGCGTCAATGAGAGCGGGCGCGGCACCGGAGAGCTAGAGGCAAGCGCATTGGGTGGCTTTGCCGCCGGTGCCCGCCGGGTCGGATTCGCTGTCGAAGACGAACTTTCCTTTCATCGCCAGACGCGCGATGCCTGTTGGCAGTGGGGTAAAGAGCAATCGCGAACTCGACTTTAGACACCCGCCGCCTGCCCGAAGAGGATGAACCGCTGGCATCGCGCCGAGTTGGTCCCAAGAAAGGTGCGCGGTCGTCCGTCGGATTCCGATTTGGCAGGTTTTTCCCACCAGAAACTCTGGCTATCGGCGTATCTGGATGTGAGCAGCTGCTTCAGGCGCAAGGGTTCGACGCATCAGAGGTTCCGGCGACCTAATAACTTGGTCTGTATGGCGCGCCTTCAACAACCTCACCCACCCTCCCTATACCCCAGCTTCTCCAGCGCCATCGCCGCCCGCCCATTCAAAGCCTCGTAAGCGAGGAAGCTACCTGACGCCCCAGTGCCGAGTCGGGTCAGGGATCGGATCTTCTGTCGCCTAGTTCGCAGGAACTTCCTAAGCGCCGGCCTAGCCGCCTGCCTGAACGACTGCCTTGCGCCTTCCATGGCAATCACACCGACGATGCCGGCGTTGACGAACCTTTTCCAGCGGTCGACCTCGAGCGCCCTATGGGCTGGGTGCTTGTCTGCGACCTGGTTCTCGAACGTCGGAACCATAAACTGGAAGTATTTGCCCTGAAGCCGGGCGAAATTGAATCGACGGAGATCGTGAAGAAAGTCGACCCCAAGGTCAATCAGCTCTTGCCGGTCTAGGGTCACTTCGATCCGTGCCCGGTGCTCGCTGACGGGCAGCTCATCCCAGGTTCCGGCCCCGGTGTTTTGGTTGTCGATGAGCTTCTCCATCACTCGCCAACTGACCTGCCCGTTCCTTCGGCCAACCCAGAACGTCGCGTCGATGGGAGCAGGTCTGTCAGCATGAGATGAGAGCAGGTTGTTCGCACCCATGATGAAGATTGGCTTCTCCTCCCGACTCCATAAAAAACGTGGTCTGTCGAGGCGATCAGTCATGAAGTCCCGGTTCGGAAAAAGATGCCGGGCCAGCACCCCTACCATTCGTCCAATCTTCTCTGACGATGGCCTCTTCGGCTTAAAATCCACGCTGATCTCGATTGAACGAATTACACCGTGCATTTGCAGGACGAATTTTTTGTCCAGCGCTTCTTCACAACTGGTCAAATGGTCCATCTGAGGTTCTTGAACCTTGACTCGAAACTCAGTGCTTACCTTTCCAGGTCGCGGATCCAGCGGCTCCACGTGAGGTTGCCGACCAATGATGGGACTTAGAACGTCTTGCACGAATCGGAACTGGGTTGGGTGCTCGAACCAGAAGTCGATTTCGACCCAGTCAATGACCGCTCGGCACGTGTAGTCCCCGAGATCGATCACCGGGTGAACAACTGTCTTGCCGGCCACCCGCCGCTGCGTCCCTGTCGTTGGAGCTGCCCTGTATTCCAGCAAGACCTGACGCTTCGGATCTTTGATGCCCCTCAGAACGACTTTGGTCGAGTAGTTCATCTGGCGGCCACCCACTGAGCAGCCGGTCGACCACACCGGATGGCATTTACCCGAGTCGCATCACCCTAGCGACAGGCACTTCCGCGCCAAGCCATTTCCGCCTCGCCACCTCTGGACGCCGCGGGCACTATGCGCGCACCGCGACGCTTTTATGTGGCAGTAAGTCATAGGTGACTTATGTATATATTTTCTAAGAATCCAGAAAAATTGGTTCAAAATGGTGTTCTTTTGGTTGTATGTGCCAATGATTAGGTTGAGTAGCGCGCTTTTGGCTTGCGACATTCGATGGGAAGCTACGATTCCCTATCATTTGTTGATATATCTTAAACAACATCATAAACTTACAGAGAGAGAGCGAGCATGAGCGACAATAGCAGGGGGGCGCCTCTTAAATCCGAGATAGCTAAATTCTTGGACAAGCGTATCTATGAACTGAGCCACCGAAAGAGCCAACGGGACATAGCCAGAGCGATCGGTTTTGTGAACGACAACGTCATAGCGATGCTTAAGAGCGGGAGAACCAAGGTGCCGCTTTATCGTGTCGTGAGCATCGCCAAGGCGCTAGAAACCGATCCTCGCGAGCTATTCGTCATGGCACTGACGCAGGACGGCAATGAAAAAGACCGTGCGGCATTTCAGGAAATTGTGGGCGAGTTCTCAGAAAACGAGCGGGAGATCATCGGCGCGATCCGCAAATTCTCAAACGGAGCGGATCCGAAGCTATCGGTCGTGCTTAGAAAGATACTACGCGCCCTCTTTGGTGGCGTGGCACGAAGGCAATCGAATGATGCCGAGTAACGCCAGGGTCGAAACTCGATCACTGTGAACGATCGAGTTTGACCAAAGCGAACCGGAATTGTGAGGCTGAATTGTGCACCGCGCGATAGGTGCATTCAATTCTGAGCGGTTAAGGTCGTCACGTTTTCGGGCTTCAAGTCGTCGACAGTGCTCGCGCATATCCACAGCCATCCGGCGAGCCAGGCGATCGCTGCCGCAAGGACCACTAGGCCCAGGTCAAGAGCCCATTCCGGCACGAACGCACGGAGTGCGATAGGCACTGCGCCAATGAAATAGAGAGCGAGTGGAATGCGCGGCACGGTTCTTCCGACGGCAAGAGAGACTACAAACGCGAGCGTCCCAAACAGAAAAAGAAACGAACTGACCACCAGAACGAGTCCGAGCGGCCCGGCGCGCAGGTCGATGATGGTTGTCAGCGGAAGCTTCGAAAATACGAGATTGATCACCACTTCCACACCTTCCAGACTTGCCAGTGCAATGAAGTTGATGACAAACGCGATAGTGCCGAACAGGCCCGCGCGCCGGCCAAACGCAAGAAACAAGCCTACGACAAGACCAAGCGCCAATATCTCGGCGAGTGGCGCGAGAAGTTGGGTTAGATCGGTGGTCGGGATGAGCGAACTGCGTTTAGCCGCGTTGACCAGAAGAATAAGCGCGCTTCCCATCCCGGCGACGGAGGCAAGCCGATAAAGCGTGACGCCGGGCACAGCTGCGCTCGACTGAACAGTCGCGAAATTCTCCTTGTGCTGAGGTTCTTCGGCTGGCCTCTGGGACGACGTGAACGATTGCGATCGGTGAGGTTCGGCGTTTCTGGCGAGCATGTTCATTCCTCCATCTGGCATTTGGCAGTCGCGAAGACCGCAGGCCTATCCCGGTCCTCTTTGTAATCACTGATTACATCCTTTTGCTGGATATGTAAATGGTGATTACATTTTTTCCAAAATTGTGATATGGAGGCGTAATTCAGCTCTGCGGAAAGGAAAGAGATGCCAAAAACCAACACGCATCGCCGCACCAGCTATCACCATGGCAACTTGCGGGACGCGCTGATCGATGCCGCCGTTCAACTAGTCGAGGAGGGTGGCCCCGACAATGTGAGCGTGCGCGAAGCCGCAAAGCGGGCCGGCGTTTCCCCCGGCGCACCCTTCCGTCATTTCGCTAGTAAGACCGCATTGATGACGGCTGTCGCAGAGCAGGCAATGAGCCGATTCCGCTCGGAGATTATGAACGCAGTCGAGAACGTCGCGACGGACGACCCGATTGAGCGCTTTGCCGCTGTTGGCGTCGCCTATTTGCGCTGGGCAATTCGAAACCCCACCCATTTCCAGATCATCTCGACACGGAGCCTTATTGATTGGAACAGTTCGGAGTCGCTGCGTCACGATAACGAAGCGGTGCGTTCGCTGGTAGAAGGGTCGCTGGCAGAAGCACAGCGACGAAACCTGCTCCGGTCAAACGACATAGCAGAGACCCAGATAGCCGCGAGGGCGCTCGTCTACGGGCTCGCACGCATGTGCATTGACGGACACTTTGCGCAGTGGGCAGTGGCTGGACATACTGCGGAGCGAACTGCGCAGGACGCATTAAAGCACTTCGTGACCCTCATTGGAAACAACGGGACCTAATGGGGACAAAGCGCCGTGCACTCATCTGAGCCATTGGCGGCAGACACCTGATTTTTGACGACCTCAAGCTCAAGTGCGGACCGCGAGCATGGAGCGCATGTTCGGTCAGTCCCGCTAATCCAGTGCGGTCGGCGAAGTAGGTGCACGTTGGCGAGCGCACGACTGCGGTAATCGGGTGTCGGTTCTAGATGCCATGAGAGGAAGCTCATGACGCGCACCCGGGCTCCTAGGAACCGATCGACTTTATCTCTGACTCCGGATGAACCCCCTAGAGGGATGGAAGTCCTAGGATCGCCGTGGTCAGCCCATGGGGATGCCTTTTGTTGCGCCAGACAAATATCCCGCCAATGCACCGCTTTGTGTGGGAGGGCCGCAGCCAGCCCGGCCGTTCTCCACGAGTGTCCTGAGCGCTATTTGGGATCTATTCGAGTGTGACCTGCATTTGACAGAGCATGGGTTTCAGGATCAGAGTCGGATAGGGCAAGTGTTGCACCGTGGCCGGGCGAACTGATCAATCACCACGCTACACCGCAATGTCTTCCGGCACCGTTGCTCAGAGGCTCGAAAACACTGAGAAGGTGATAACCGGGTGCCCGCCTCCTGCGGCCTAAAGGCCGGGATCGACCTCGACTAAGACAAGAGGTATTGCTCCTCGATTTCTTTCAGCCTAGCGCGCACCTCTAAGAACTCGTCGATGGTCATCGAGGTTCTTCGCGCAGAGACCAAACCGAATATCTAAGCCTGGATAGACCGGAGCCGGCGCACCAACGCGCCCTTGTGCCGGAGTCTGTTCTTGCAACTGGTGCCAGTTTGCGCAAAACTCAGTCTCAACAGAGCGGTCATCCGGTAGATGCCTGATTACCTGGATCTGGGAGGGGCGAAGTGTTCGGCGACCCTATTACCGTTCTGATGGTCAATGAATATCCTGACTACATTGATGCACAAGTGTGGGCTGCTGAGCTGAAAACCCGTGTGCCGCAGCTGGAGTTCAGGCTTTGGCCAGACGCCGGGAACAAAAGTGACATAGATATTGTGCTGATCGACAAGGGCGCCAGTCCCGGTTTTTTTGACGCCATGGCGGGGCTAAGCGCCGTCGTCTATTTGGGGGCCGGTGTCGAGGGTATTGATCTTCAGAGCTTTCCCAAGAGTGTTCCGCTCATCCGGCTCGCAACGCGTGAGCAGGCTTCGGAAGTGGTGCAATACATCGTCCTTCGCGTTCTCTGCCAACAACGGCATGTTGCGGATTACATGGGTCTGCAAGTCCGCAAGATTTGGAATCCGATCGCACCGCGGAAGATCTCCGAGACAAGAATTGTTGTGCTGGGTGCGGGCCGGATCGGTGGCTGGGCCGCAAAGCTGTTTGCGGACTTGGGCTACGACACGGCAGTCTGGTCTCGTCATCAAAAGACGCTTCCTGGTATACATAGTTACTTTGGCCGTGCCCAGCTTGCGGATGCACTCACAAGTCGGGACTACGTTATCTGTTCACTTCCCCTGACTGGTGACACTCGTGGGATACTGAACTCCGGTGCCTTTGGAAAAATGAAGCGAGGTGCCTACCTTGTGAACGTCGGCAGGGGCGCGCATGTCAACGAAGCCGACCTGATCCGCGCTCTCGACGAAGGTCAGCTTTCAGGTGCTTGTCTTGACGTCTTTGAGCGTGAACCGCTGGAGGCTTCATCACCTTTGTGGACTCATCCCAGGGTGACCATCACACCTCATGTCGCGAGCTTCTGGGTGGATTCTGGCATCGACCAGGTCGCCGATCTCTGCGGTCAAGTCGCAAGAGGAGAGCCTCTGTCCAATAAGATCGACCTCGAACGGGGTTATTGAATCGAAGTAGTGTGTTTACCGACTTAAGCAGCTTCCGATTATGAAGCGTGGCCATCTCAAATCTGCTAGAAGCACATTTTCTTAGAAGGCCGGAGGCTTACTGGAGCGCTTTGAATGCGGGCTAAGTTGACAATGTCAACTTAGCCGCCAATCACCGACGATCCGCATCCAATTCTGTCAACCAAAAACGTGCGTCCTCTTAGGCCTGTAAGAGAACGCATTACATTAAGTTTACCTTAAGTTGACAGAATCCTTCGAAATCCAACTTATCCGACCTTAGGCGGGATCTAAGAGCCAAGCTACGCAGTGGCAAGCGGCGCTGTCGGAGCCGAAGGTAACATGCTCGGGCGTTACAAGCGCCGATACCGCAAGGAACCTATTTCATGTCCTCCCCAATTTGAAGCCATGCGGTCCCCGTAAGACTCTGATAGAGCACACCTAAATAGAAGAAATCGCACGGGCCGGATGCTTATCCGGGGATAGATACAGATCCGGGCCTGAAGCATTTTCTTCGCCCGCTTTCTTGGCTCGAAGTCTTGGATGGTGCGTTCTGAGCCCGATGGCTTTCCGGTGTGATCCCTTTCTCGATGACGGTTCATTGTAAGCGCTATTTTCGCTGCACCTTGACGCGGGCGCTTTCGACGGATGGCCTTCGAATTGGGAACGGTATCTGGTCTGATCAGACTGCTGTTGCTTTGGCGAAGTTGAAGGGCAGCAGATCGTAGATATCAGCGTCCTCGTTGCGTTGAGGCAATTCGGTGAGGACGTGGCGCAGCCAGGCTAACGGCTCGACGCCACAAGCGCGGCAGGTCAACATCAGGCTGTAGATGACGGCGCTGGCCCTGGCTCCGTCGACGGTATCGCTGAACAGCCAACTTTTCCGGCCAGTGGCAAAGATTCTGATGTCACGCTCGAGAAGATTGTTGTCGATCGGCATGCTGCCGTCCTCGGTGTAACGAGTTAGATATCCCCATTGGTTCAGGGTGTAGGAGACGGCGTCGCCGAGCTTGCTGTCCGGCAAGACTTTTGGAGCGAAGTCGTCGAGCCATGCCTTGAGAGCCTGGAGGATCGGGACACTATGTTGCTGGCGGAAGCGGCGAATGCAGTGATCTCGCGTTTCGCCGTCATCGGGGATTTCGTTCCGCGCCTGCCTTTCAACCCGATAGAGCTGTTCGAAGAACCGGAGTGCTTGTTCCGGCGGCCCGCCACCCTTCTTCCTCGCCTTTAGGGCATCGACGAAGCGCCGCCTCGAATGAGCCATGCAGCCAAGATGCGTTGCCCCTTCCAGCGTGCGCCAGGCGGAATAACCGTCACTCATCACGATGCCGCGGTAATCGCCCAAGAAGGTCTGCGGGTGTA